>JBDKRR010000344.1:0-24338 GCA_039683315.1 Sulfuricella sp. | reverse complement strand
GTTGCAGGCCCAGCAAGCCGCGGAAAAGGCCCAGACCGAGCGCCTGCGCCTGGTGGAGGCCCGTTACGGCGCGGGAGTTTCAAGCTATCTCGAAGTGCTGGACGCGCAGCGCGAGTCCTATGCCGCGCAGCAGGGCACGGTGCAGACGCGGCGCGCCTGGCTCAGCGCCGCCGCACAGCTTTACAAGGCATTGGGAGGAGGAGGGTTGTGAGTGGCCGGGGAATGAGATGATTAACCGGTAAAAAGCAGATAACCACGGAGAACACGGAGATAAGCCATCTTGGCCGCCATTGTTTTTTCTCCGTGTCCTCCGTGCTCTCCGTGGTGCAAAACATGGCGCGTGGAGGGTGGGCAGGACGCACGCCCCCTACAGCATCTCGATCACCCACTTGGTGACGGTTCCGGTGGCGTGGGCGCATTTTTTGCCGCGCGCGTCATCGAACGCTTTGTATTCCTCGGCTTTCCACATGTCGTAGGTGCGGCCGGTGAACTGCTTTTGCAGCTCCTCGCAGGTGATGCCGCCGAACTCCGCGCGAAAGCGCTCCACCAGTTCCTTGTTCTTCTTGAAGTTGTTGATATAGCGGCCGCGGTCCAGCTTGTCGCGGTCACGCCCGAATTTCGCGCTGAGCGCCATCAGTCCACCGGTCAGGGCGCCGCAGGCACCCAGGCCCACCAACCCGCCGCCGCCGGAAAGTCCGTGACTGGCTTTGATCGTGGCGTCGTCGATAATCCCCACGGTTTCCTGCACAGTGGCGAGAACGCATTGCGGGCAGCAGCCGTAGTCAAGCTCGTACTTCACCGCTTTCTCGTAAGCCTGCTCCGCCAGTGCGTGTTTTTCTTCGTTGCTCATGTGTGTCTCCATGTATTAGAAAACGCTTATGAAGATCATACGCTTCACTGTGGGGATTTGCCACGAGAGAAAAAGGCTCGCGCCCATCCGCTTACGGCATGTCCTAGCCGACCGAGGTGTCGTCGGCCGAGAGTTCCGACATGAAATGAATTTGTTTGATTTTGCCTACCCAGAGCGCGTGCCCTGCGGCCGCCGATTGCCAGGAGGTATACCGCTCCGGCTCATGGCTCTGGGGGCCCCCGATGATCATGGTTTCAAAGAGAATCGGATGGCGGCCGGAAAATTCACTGGCGATGCCGAGGAATACGGTGCTGACCTGGATGTCGCCGACCTTGTCGTGACCGACCTGCCGCTCCCCCTGGTTGAACCAGCGCGACCATTCCTTGATATCGTCGCAACGAACGGGAGTCTTTCCGTCTTTTCCACCCAATATGAAATGCATGTCGCAACCTGTGCAGAAATGTGTTCGTTCCGGGATGTCCGGGACTTTTTATGTCTCCGCCATTTTAAACCGGAAACCGGATGCGCCGGCTCGATTTTTTGGACATCCCAGGATGAGTCAGGCAGCCCGGCGCGGTTCCCGGCGCCCAACAGCGGCTCAATCCGGGTTAAAGTAGTGCCTTTTAAAATTTCGCTCTGACGAATTTCAATGCGCCCTACACGCCATCCTGGAACATCATCCTTGCGCCATTTCCTGCTGTGGTCCGTACTCGCGGTGCTGGCGTGGTCCGGCTGGCATCCGAAAGACACCTTCACCTGGTTTCTCGAAGTGGCGCCGGTGCTGGTCGGGCTGCCGCTGCTGGTGCTGACTTTCCGCCGCTTTCCCCTCACTTCCCTGGCTTACGCGCTGCTGGCGCTGCACGCCGTCATCCTGATGGTGGGCGGGCATTACACCTATGCCGAGATGCCGCTGTTCAACTGGCTGCGCGATACCTTCGAGCTGTCGCGCAACCATTACGACCGCGTCGGGCATGTGGCGCAGGGCTTCGTGCCGGCCATCGTGGCGCGCGAAATCCTGTTGCGCCGTTCCCCCTTGCGGCCGGGCAAGTGGCTGTTCTTCCTGGTGAGCAGCGTGTGCCTGGCGATCAGCGCCTGCTACGAGTTCGTCGAGTGGTGGGTGGCGCTCGCCTCCGGCGACGAGGCGGTGGCCTTCCTCGCCACCCAGGGCGACGTGTGGGATACCCAGTGGGACATGTTCCTCGCGCTGTGCGGCGCGCTGGCTTCGCAATTGCTGCTGGCGCGTTGGCATGACCGGCAGTTGGAAGGTTTGAGCAAAAAAAACATATGAAACCACGGAGATCACGGAGGGCACTGAGAAAGACAATCCTGGGTATTTTCTGGCCTCACTCAATGGGTGAATGCCAAGCGAGGTGCAATTCCTCGCTTTTACTCCGTGTTCTCTGTGCCCTCCGTGGTTAATCGCCTTTTTCGGGATATAAAGTGCTGAACGTCATCTGGGTCGGCTTTTTTCTCGTCGCCTTCGCCATCGGGCTGGGCAAGCTGGTGCTGTTCGGCCAGGCCGAGGTGTTCCCGCTGATGATGAAGGCGACCTTCGATTCGGCCAGGACCGGCTTCGAGATCGCGCTGGGGCTGACCGGCGTGATGACGTTGTGGCTGGGGGTGATGAAAATCGGCGAGAAGGCTGGTTTCCTGGCTCTGCTGACGCGCCTGCTGGCGCCCTTGTTCCGCCGCCTCATGCCGGACGTGCCGCCCGACCATCCTGCGCTGGGCGCGATCACCATGAACATGGCGGCCAACATGCTGGGGCTGGACAACGCCGCGACTCCCATGGGGCTCAAGGCGATGCGCGAACTGCAGACGCTCAACCCGACGCCCGACACCGCCAGCGACGCGCAGATCCTGTTCATGGTGCTCAACGCTTCTTCCGTCACCCTGCTACCGGTGACCATCTTTACCTACCGCGCCCAGCTCGGCGCCGCCGACCCGACCGACGTGTTCATCCCCATCCTGCTGGCGACCTATTGCTCCACCCTGGTGGGGCTGCTGGCGGTGGCGGCGTACCAGAAAATCAATTTGCTCGATCGTGTGGTGCTCGCCTACCTGGGCGGGATCACGGCGGTGGTGGCGGTTCTCGTGACCTATTTTGCGCGCCTCGACGCGGCCGCGATGCAGGCGCAGTCGGCGTTCCTCAGCAACTTCCTGCTGTTCGGCCTGCTGATCGCCTTCCTGGTCGGGGCCGTGGTGAAAAGGGTCAACGCCTACGAGGCGTTCATCGAAGGGGCGAAGGAGGGCTTTCACATTGCGGTCGGCATTATTCCCTACCTCGTGGCGATGCTGGTGGCGATCGGCGTGTTCCGCGCCAGCGGCGGGCTGGAGGCGGTGATGGGCGGGATTCGCACGCTGGTGCAATGGCTCGGCATGGATACGCGCTTCGTCGATGGCCTGCCCACCGCGCTGATGAAGCCGCTCTCCGGCAGCGGATCGCGCGCCATGATGATCGAGACCATGAAAGCTTCCGGCGCGGATTCCTTCGCCGGCCGCCTGGCTTCCATCATCCAGGGCAGCACCGAAACCACGTTCTACGTGCTGGCGGTGTATTTCGGTTCCGTTGGCATACGGCGCGTGCGCCACGCCGTCGCTTGCGGGCTGCTGGCAGATCTGGGCGGTTTCGTCGCAGCCGTGGCCGCGGCCTATTTCTTCTTCGGCTGACGCCCAGGATAGCCGTCATTCCAAGGCTCAGAACAGTTTGGTTTGTGGCTGCTTGTCGCCCTTTTCCATGAACTGTTCGAAGGCTTCATGCGATAGGGCCGGGGTGCACAGGTATCCCTGGAATTCGTCGCATCCGGCGGTTACCAGGAAATGGCGCTGCATTTCGGTTTCAACACCTTCGGCAATCACCCGCAGCTTGAGCGCCTGGGCCAGGTTGATGACGGCTCTGACGATCGCGGCGTCGCTGTCGCTGTCGGGCAGTTCCGAGATGAAGGAGCGGTCGATTTTTAGCCTGTGTATGGGGAAGCGTTTCAGGTAGCTGAGGCTGGAATATCCCGTTCCGAAGTCGTCGATCGCCAGTTTCACCCCCAGTTCGGCCAGCGCGCGCAGGCGTTTGAGCGCCTCGTCGGCATCGCGGACCAGGATCGATTCGGTCAGTTCCAGTTCCAGCCGGTCCGGCGGCAACCCGGCGGCGCTCAAAGCTTCTGCCACGCTGGCGACGAAATTCGCCTGCTGAAACTGCAGCGCCGAGACGTTGACGGCCATGACCAGTTGGCGGCCCTGCGCATGCCACAGGGCCGCCTGTTGCACGGCATGCGTCAGCACCCAGTTGCCGATCGCGACGATCACGCCGGTTTCCTCGGCCACGGGGATGAACTGTGCCGGGGAAATCTGCCCCAGGTCCTTGTCGTGCCAGCGGATCAGGGCTTCCGTGCCGATGATGTCGCCGCTGGCAAGGTCGACCTGCGGCTGGTAATGCAGCCTGAAATCGCCGTTTTCCAGGGCAAGGCGCATGGCGTGATCGAGCTTCATGCGCGACAGCAGGTCGATGTTCATCTGGCGCTGGTAGAAGCGGAAATCCGAGCGGCCGCGTTCCTTGACGTGGTACATCGCGCTGTCCGAATTCTTGATCAGGTCGTCGATGGTGACGCCGTCGTCCGGATACAGGGCGATGCCGATGCTGCAGGTCACCGTGAAGTTGATATCGTCCAGCGTGAACGGCTTGGCAAGATCTTCCAGCACGCGCCGTGCGGTGGTCTCGGCGCCGCGCGCATCGGTCTGGGTGAGCAGCAGGACGAATTCGTCGCCGCCCAGGCGCGAGGCCATGTCCACCTGGCGCAGGCAGTTTTTCAGGCGCTCAGCCACTTCGATCAGCACGCGGTCGCCGAACATGTGGCCGAGCGAGTCGTTGATCTGCTTGAAATGGTCCAGGTCGAGGAACAATACGGCGAACGAGCTGCCTTCGCGCTTGGCGTAACCGAGCGCGAGTTCCATCCGCTCCGCCAGCATGAGGCGGTTCGGCAGGCCGGTGAGGGTGTCGTTGTAGGCCAGTTCCTCGATTTTCTGCTTGGCAGCGAGCGACTCGGTCAGGTCCTTGAAAAAACCGATGTAGTGCAGCGTGTTGCCGTTCTCGTCCTGCACGCGCACCATCGAAACCAGGCAGGGATAGGACTTGCCGTCCTTGCAGCGGTGCCAGACCTCGCCTTCCCATACGCCTTCCCTGTCCAGATGTTCCATCATCTGCTCGGGAAAGGCGTTGTTGCCGAGGTCGTAGATGAAGTCCCCCGGCGAGTGTCCCAGCACTTCCTTTTGCGCATAGCCGGTCAGCCGCTCGCAACTCGGGTTGGTGGAGATGATGCGAAATTCGGGATCGGTAACGAATATCGCATCCAGGCTGGCTTCGAAGAACTTGGACGCCAGTTGCAGGCGGTTCTCGTCGGCTAGGAGCTGGGTGATGTCGCGATAGGAAAAAACGCGACCGATCGGACGGCCGCGCGCGTATTGCGGCAGGGTAACCCGCTCCAGCACGCGCCCGGAGCGCAACTCGAGAATGTCGGTCGCTTCGAGCAGGGGCGTGCGGTTGATCATGCCGAGCCGTTCCGCATAGTGCTCGGGGTCGAGCGTGTGCTGGTTCATCCAGGCATAGACGGCGGGGTCGTCGCGCTGCGTCAGCAAGCCGTCGGGCAGGTCCCAGAGCTCGGCAAAACGGTTGTTGTAGCCGCGGATCGCGCCTTCCATATTGGCCACCAGAATCCCGTCGGCAGTGGATTCCAGGGTGGCGCGCAACTCGGCGATCAGCTCTTCCAGCTCGTTTTCCACACGGCGCTGTTCCGACTTGTCGCGTATGGAGGCGATGTAGAGCGGGCCGTCCTGTCCGAGCTGGACGCGGGTGACACGCCGGTCGACCTGGATGGTCGTGCCATCCTGGCGCAGCAGCAGGGTTTCTGAAAATATATGGTCGGTCAGGCCGGCGGCGACGTCTTCCCAGAAAAAGACGTCTTCCGGCGTGGTTGCCAGATCGACCACCGGGGTACCGACCAGGGAGTCGGGCGCGACGCCGAGGAGGGCTTCCGCGGAGCGGTTCGCGGCCACGATGCGCAAGTCGATGGGGTCGACCAGCCATACTGCTTCAAGCATGCCTTCGATGAGCGGCAGCCAGTTCGGCTGCTTCATTGTCCGGCGTCCTCTGCGGCAGTCTCGCGCGCCCGCTCGAAGAAATAGCACATGCGTTTGCGCGGCGAAAGATAGTCGAATGCAGCCTTGGTCAGTTGCAGCGGCTTGAGGCTGCGACGTATCCCCACTTCCGGCTCGTTTTCGAGGTCGATGACCAGGGCCTCGTCCGGCGGCACGTGGGGATCATGTACTACCACGCTCGGCTTGAGCGGCCGCGCCGAATTCACCGAAACCACCAGGGCGAAGCGGTCGTCCGTCAGCTGCACCACCGAGCCGGGCGGGTATACGCCCATCATGCGCACGAACAGCGACATGGTGGCGGAGTGGAAGAGCGCCCTTTTCTGCGCGAACATGAACGAAAGCGCTTCGTGCGGGGTGACTGCCAGCACTGGATTGCCGGGGTTGCACAGGTTGTCGTAATGGTTGACGAGCGAAACGATGCGTGCGGGAACCGACATCTTTTCCGCGTTGATGTGCCGCGGATAGCCGCTGCCGTTGGCATACTCGTGGTGCTGTCCGATCGCCAGGATCGCCCCGTTGGTCAAGCGCATCTTGCGCGCCAGATCGACGCCGTGGGCGACATGTTCCTGGTAGATCTGCCGCTCCGCCGCGACGAAGTGCTCGTCGTTCCAGCGCAGCCGGTCGGGCAGGTCGATTTTGCCGATGTCGTGCAGCAGCGCGCCCATGCCGAGATCGAGCAGGTCCGCCTCGCCCAGGCCGCTGGCCTTGCCGAGCAGCAGGGAGATGATGGTGACGTTGATCGAGTGAAGCGAGGTCTTTTCCCCCGCCTTTTCAGACAGCAGGCGGATGCAGGCGTCCTGCTCGCCGAGAATTTCTCCCACGAAGCCCTTGATCATGGCCTCGGACTGTTCGCGCGATACTTCAGGCTTGGAATAGACGGATTCCATCACCTGCTTGTAGGTTTGGGTCGCCTGCGAAAATTGCCGTTCGCAGATTTGCAGGCTCGCGCGCTGGCTGGCGAGGAGCTCGCGGCGCTGGATTTTTGCCGCCAGATCCAGCGACTCCTCGGTCGCGGCAGCCGATTCCGCTGGTTCGACGTGATCGGGGTGTTCAGCGTTCCCAGCGTGCCCAGCGCGAGCGGCAGAGCCAGGTGCTGCCGGCGAGGGCTCCAGATCGGGCTCGCTCTTGTCCGGCGAATAGCGGATGCGTTCGAGACCAAGAGAACGGATGGTGTCGATTTGCTCCTGGGAAGTGATTTTGAAGCTGCTCAGGGAGAAAGGGTGATCCATCCATCCCAGGTCGAGATGGATATACAGCCCCACGCGCAAGCGGGAAACTTCAATCAGGAGCGTCTGGCTATCGGCCATGTTTAACTTGATCAGGATTCACGGAAGCAGTTTACATCAGGGAATTGCATAGCAGGATATGCAATTCTACTTATATTGCCGCTTTACGCAGCCATTTTTCCACTCCGATTGTCAGGTAGATCACTGCGCTCGCAGCGATGATGCGCCCCCAGGCCCATCCGTCGATGGGTGCGGAGCCGAACCACTGGTTCATCGCCGGCAGGTAGGTGAACAGCAGCTGCAGCGTGATCATCGCGCTCACCCCACCCACCACCCACAGGTTGGAAAAAACGCCGAGGGTAAAGATGGATACGCTCATGGAACGGCAGTTGAAGAGGTAAAAAATCTCGCCGAACACGAACACGTTGGCCGCCACGGTGCGGGCATAGGCGACCGATTGGCCATGCTTCAGCTCCCACATGAACAGCCCGAAAGAGCCGGCCAGGAGCAGCGTGCTGACGATAGCGATACGCCACATGATGGCCGGCGTGAGGAGGGGCAGGGAAGGGGGACGCGGCGGACGGTTCATGATGCCTTTTTCGATGGGTTCGAAGGCCAGAGTCAGCCCCAGCAGCACGGCCGTAGTCATGTTGATCCACAAAATCTGCACCGGCAGGATGGGCAGGGCGGTGCCGAGCACGATGGCGGCGGTGATGACCAGACCCTCGCCGAAGTTGGTGGGCAGGGTCCAGACGATGAATTTGGTAAGGTTGTCGAAAACCCCGCGCCCTTCTTCCACCGCGGCTTCGATGGAAGCGAAATTGTCGTCGGTAAGTACCATGGCGGCGGCTTCCTTGGCCACCTCGGTGCCGGTGATGCCCATCGCCACGCCGATATCCGCCTGTTTCAGTGCCGGGGCATCGTTGACGCCATCGCCGGTCATCGCCACCACCTGGCCGCCGGCCTGCAGCGCTTTCACCAGGCGTAGTTTCTGCTCCGGCTCGACGCGGGCGAAGACCTGGGTGTCGCATGCGACCCGGATCAGTTCGGCATCGCCGATGTTTTCCAGTTCGCGCCCGCTCAGCACGGCGATGGGCTTGCCGTCGTTGAGGGCGATGGCATGGGCGATGGCAGAGGCCGTGATGGCATGGTCGCCGGTTATCATTTTCACGGCGATTCCGGCACGGTGACAGGCTTTTATCGCGCTCACCGCTTCCGGGCGAGGCGGGTCGATCATGCCCTGCAGGCCGAGGAATACCATGTTTTCGGCGAGGTGCTCGTGTCCCAGGATTTCCTGCAGCGCTTCGGGGGTTTTATAAGCCAGGGCCAGCACGCGCAGCCCTTGTTCGGCCATGCCGACGGCACTTAGCTCGATCGCACCGGTGTCGAGCGGAACAATCTGGCCTTGCGGGCCGAGCATGGCAACGCAGCGTTCCAGCACTTTTTCCGCCGCACCCTTGAGGTAGATCGTGCCATCGCTGTGCAGCGTGGCCATGTACTGATGGCGCGCTTCGAACGGCACGGCGTCGCGGCGCATGCGCCGGGCATGTTCTTCCTGCGCATCCAGCCCGGCTTTCAGTGCCGCCACGATCAAGGCGCCTTCGGTAGGGTCGCCGCCGACCTGCCAGGCGCTTTCCTTTTGCTCCAGGCTGGCATCGTTGCACAACAGGCCGGCCAGCAGGCATTCGCGCAATGCGCCCACAATCTCGGCAGGCGTGCCATCGCGCGTGATTTCCCCTTGCGGCGCGTAGCCCACGCCGCTGACCGCAAACGCTTCTCCACCGGCGAAAATTTGCTGCACCGTCATCTGGTTCTGGGTCAGGGTACCGGTCTTGTCGGAACAGATTACGGTGGTGCTGCCCAGGGTTTCCACCGCCGGCAGCTTGCGGATGATGGCGCGGCGGCGGGCCATGCGCGATACGCCGATGGCCAGGGTGACCGTCACCGCCGCCGGCAGCCCTTCCGGGATCGCCCCCACTGCCAGCGCTACCGCTGCCATGAACATGTCGAATGCGGTTTCGCCGCGCGCCAGGCCGAGCGCGACGGTAAATGCCGCCAGGCCGAGGATGGCATAGAGCAGGATTTTGCTGAAGCGCTCGATCTTGCGCGTGAGCGGGGTGGAAAGGACGTCCACTGCCGCGATCAGGCGCGAGATGCGCCCGGTTTCGGTGGTGTCGCCGATCGCCACCACGATCCCGCTGCCCTGACCGGTGGTGACCAGCGCGCCGGCATAGGCCATGTTGGCGCGGTCGGCGAGCAGGGTGTCCAGGTCCAATACGTCGGCGTGTTTCGTCGCCGGCAGCGATTCACCCGTCAGCATGGACTCGTCGACCGTCAGTTCGCGGGTTTTAAGCAGGCGCAGGTCGGCCGGTACCTTGTCGCCCGCCGCCAGCAGCACCATGTCGCCCGGCACCAGTTGTTCCGAGGGGATGCCGAGCCTGCGTCCGTCGCGCCATACCATGGTGTTGGTGGAGATGATCCGGGTCAGGGCGGAGATGGCGTTTTCCGCCTTGCTTTCCTGAATGAAGCCGATCACTGCGTTGACCAGCACCACACCGAAAATCACGCTGGAATCAACCCATTCCTGCAGGGCGGCAGTGATGGCGGCGGAGGCCAGCAAAATGTAGATCAGGGGCTGATGAAATTGCAGCAGGAAGCGGAGCAGCGGACCCCGGCCGGGCTTGGGCGTGAGGCAATTGGGACCGAACTGCTGCTGGCGCCCGGAAGCCTCTTCCTGCGACAAGCCGAGGTCTGCGTCGCTCTCCAGCAGCGTCGCGGCTTCTTCTCCCGGCACATGGTGCCAGGGTTTTTGCGGCAGAGTTTGCATTGATGATCGCCTCTCAGGCCCTCTCTCCCGTCTCGCCGGATTGAGCAGCTTTGCTGCCAATCCCGGCGGGGACGCCCCTCGCGGGTGCAGGGGGAGGGCAGGGGTGGGGGAAACGGACATGGCAAGTTTCATGGTGCCATGTCAATTAAATGCGCCACGGTTTTTTGATTATAGAGCGGAACTCCATGCCGGTTTCATGGCAGATTCAGATTACAGGATTGCGAGCCTATTTGCCCGCTGACCGCCAAACGTGCAAAAATGTTCCATCAACAGCCCCGCATGGAAGTTTTCCTTGGTCCCGGCTGTAACCACTGTGGGGGGCTGAATGTCCAAGAAACACCCGATCATCGCTGTCACTGGTTCTTCAGGCGCTGGCGCGGAGCCGGTCATGTCCGCCTTCACACACCTGTTCTGGCGTCAAAAGGTCAAGCCTGTCGTGGTCCAGGGGGATGGTTTTCATCGATACAACCGCGAGGAGATGAAGGCGGCGGTCGCGCTTGCCTCCAGCAGCGGTCGTGCGCTTACCCACTACGGGCCGGAAGGAAATCTGCTGGAAAAGCTGGAAACGACGTTTCGCGAATACGGCGAACATGGGACGGGGGAGCACCGACAATACCTGCACTGCATGTCGGATGCAGCCCAATGCCAGCAGGAGCCCGGCACTTTCACCCCCTGGAAGCCTTTCCCTAAGGATTCGGACCTGCTGTTTTACCAGGGCTTGCATGGCGGCTTCGTCTCGCCGGAACTCGACATCGCCCGGCACGCGGATCTGCTGATCGGCGTCACGCCCATCGTCAACCTGGAGTGGATACAGAAAATCAATCGCGATGCCTGCGAGCGGGGCTATTCGCGCGAAGCGATCATGCACTCCATCCTGGAGCGCATGCCCGACTACGTGAACTACATTACGCCGCAGTTCTCGCGCACTCACATCAATTTCCAGCGCGTGCCGGTGGTGGATACCTCCAACCCCTTCATCGCCCGGGACGTGCCGAATCTCGACGAGAGCTTCATGGTGATCCGCTTCCGCTCTCCCAAGGGCGTGGACTTCCCATACCTGCAGCGCATGATCAAGGATTCCTTCATGTCGCGCCCCAACGCCATCGTCCTGCCGGCCGGCAAGGCCATGCTGGCGATGGAAATCATCTTCCTGCCGATGCTCGACGAACTGATGAAAAAGCGGCACGGCTGAGTATCAAGCCGGGGAAAGCGCGACACGCTTCCCCGGCCTGTACTCCTTAAGCCTTATTCCGGGATAAAACCGCTGGCGAGTTTTGCCAGCTGATGGCGCAGGCGCGCCACGACTTCCTGTTTGCCGATCAGCGCCAGTACGGCGTCGACGGCAGGGGTTTGCGGCTCGCCCGTGACCAGCACGCGCAGCGGCATCGCCACCTTGGGAAACTTGAGGCCATGCGCGGCGACGGTGGCTTTCATCACGTCGTGGATCGCCTCGCGTGTCCATTCGATGGCTGCGAAGCTGTCTGCGAGTTCCGCCATCACCGGCAGGATGTCCGTAGTGACGTGTTGCTCCAGGAACTGGGGTTCCGGATCGAGCGGGCGGTAGAAATACACGGCCGCGTCGGCCAGTTCCTCCACGGTCTTGACGCGCTCCCGGAGTAGCTCTATCACCTGGGTGAAATCCGGTCCGTGCGCCGGGTCGCAGCCGTCGCGCAGCATGAAGGGCGTGGCCAGTTCGGCCAGGCGGCCGGCATCGGTCTGCTTGATGTGATGTGCGCTGACCCAGGCCAGCTTCTCGGCGTCGAAACGCGCGGCTGATTTCGATACCCCGGCGAGGTCGAACCATTCCACGAACTGCGCCATGCTGAAGAGTTCTTCATCTCCCCTGGCCCAGCCCAGGCGCGCCAGGTAGTTCAGCAGGGCTTCCGGCAGGAAACCGGCTTTCTCGTAGTCCAGGACGGACACGGAAGCATGCCGCTTGGACAGTTTCTCGCCGTCCGCGCCCAGGATCATGGAAAGATGCGCGTACTGCGGCAAGGGCGCGCCGAGCGCCTTGAGGATGTTGATCTGGCGCGGAGTGTTGTTGATGTGGTCGTCGCCGCGGATGACGTGGGTGATCTGCATGTCCCAGTCGTCCACCACGACGCAGAAGTTATAGGTCGGCGTGCCGTCCGAACGCGCGATGATGAGGTCGTCCAGCTCGCAGTTGTTGACCACGATGCGGCCCTTGACCAGGTCGTCGATCACCACCGCGCCGTCGAGCGGCGTCTTGAAACGCACCACGGGCGAAACACCGGCCGGCGGCGTAGCCACGGAATCGCGCCAGCGCCGGTCGTAGCGCGGCTTCTCGCCGCGCGCGATCTGCTCCTCGCGCATGGTTTCCAGTTCTTCCCTGCTGGCGTAGCAATAGTACGCCTTGCCTTCCTCGATCAGCTGCTTGAGCACTTCGCGGTAACGCTCCATGCGCTGCATCTGGTAGAACGGGCCTTCGTCGTAGTCGAGCCCGAGCCAATCCATGGCGTCCAGGATGACCTGGGTGTTTTCCGGGGTGGATCGCTCCAGGTCGGTGTCCTCGACGCGCAGGATGAACGTGCCCTTGTGGCGGCGGGCGAAAGCCCAGGAATACAGCGCGGTGCGGGCACCGCCGAGGTGCAGGTAGCCGGTGGGGCTGGGAGCGAAACGGGTACGGACCATGGTCATGGGTAGCTTGGGGAAAAACGCGCATTTTACGCCATGAGCGGATAAGCCGCCATGGCAGGACTTCGCGAGGTCCTGGATTATCCTTGTACGACCGGGCCAAGCGTCGCGACGCGTTCGGCGACAACTCGCGCAATGCGGACCAGCGCTGCCACGAGCGCATCGTCCACATCCAGATCGCCTTCATATTCGGCCAGATTGCGCTTGTTGTGTGCCTGATCGAGCACACGCCATTGTGCGGCTTCGAGGCCAAGCGTGTGGGGCAGCGTCTGGAATACCAGGTAACGGTTTTCGGAACGGTAACCATGCCAGCGGAGCGCCGCCAGCGACAAGGCATGCGCCGCGTTGTAGGCGAGATCGAAGCGGCTTTCCAGGGAAAGCGCAGCATTTTCCGCATCGCGCAGACGCACCATGCCAGAACGGATCAGCCCATCGAATTCAGACTGCGCCGGAAGCTCAGCCTTGAGCTTGCCGACACGGACGAGGTTATCCAACGGCGAGGAGGTCATCGCGATCTTCCGTCAGCCGGATGGTTTCGCCGGCCAGTACCTTGGCGAGAAATGCGTTGCCGCCCGTCCTGCGGCGGCGGAACTCCGCCGAGCCATATAAGGTCGGACTGACGCGGCGACCGAGTCGCTGCTCAATTGGTGTCAGCGCGGTATAAAGCTGCTCCAGCGTCAGCACGTCGGACACAATCAACAGGTCAATGTCGCTATGGGCCGTGTCACTGTGTTTTGCCACAGAACCGTAAACCAGCGCCAGTCGCACCTGCTCACCAAGCGGCACCAGCGCTGCGCGCAGCACCTCCGCCGGGCCCAGGGTCTTGGTCACGATGCCGCGCAACTCCTCGAAAATCGGCGCCGCCGGGTTGGCCTGGTAATGTTTCTGGCTGCCGATACGCGTGACCGTCACCAGCCCGCTTTCCACCAGTCGCCGGAGTTCGCGTTGCACTGCGCCCGATCCGGCGCCGATCAGGCTAATCAGCTCGTTGGTAAAGAAACTGCGTTCCGGCTGGCCAAACAGCAGCGCCAGCACGCGCTGCTGTGTCGCCGAAAACAGCGCATCGGCGAGCCCCGTGCGTAGCGGAATGGGCGCGCGCCGTACGGCGGAACGAGGTTCGAGTGATTTGGTCATGTTGTTTGTACCCATTTCGGGCATGTTAATACCCTTTTTGGGTACAAGGCAAGTCTGCCGGCCATTTGTGGATCATCGTGCTTGGAAATGGCCATGTTCGTGGGGGCGAGGAAAGCTGAGCTTAGATTCATGTGCTGTCGTCGCTGGCAGCCAGAAAATCAATCTGATAAAGTTCAGGCAAATTTTTTTGCAAGACTGATAACAATGCTGCTCTGGTTCGTCATCGCTTATTGGGTCATTTCCGTCAGTATCGGCCTGTTCGTCTCTACCCGCGTCCACAACACCCGGGATTTTGCCATCGCCGGCCGGCATCTGCCGTTCTACATGGTCACGGCGACGGTGTTCGCCACCTGGTTCGGTGCCGAGGCGGTGCTCGGCATCCCCGCCTCCTTTCTCAATGACGGTCTGAAAGGCGTGGTGGCCGATCCCTTCGGCTCGGCCATGTGCCTGATCCTGGTGGGGCTGTTCTTCGCTGCGCCGCTGTACCGCATGAACCTGCTGACCATCGGCGATTACTACAAGAAACGTTTCGGCCGCGCTGTCGAAGTGCTGACCACCATCGCCATCGTGCTCTCCTATCTGGGCTGGGTCGGCGCGCAGATCACCGCCCTGGGGCTGGTGTTCAACGTGGTGTCCGCGGGCGAGATCAGCAAGCTCGCCGGTATGTGGATCGGCTCCGTCACCATCCTCATTTACACCTTTTTCGGCGGCATGTGGGCGATCGCCGTCACCGACTTCATCCAGATGATCATCATCGTTATCGGCATGCTGTATATCGGCGGCGAGATCAGCGGCATGGTGGGCGGGGTCGGCGTGGTGGTCGACCATGCCATGCAGGCCGGCAAGTTCGAGTTCTGGCCGGCGCTCGACGCCAGGGAAATGCTCGGCTTCACCGCCGCCTGGATCACCATGATGTTCGGCTCCATCCCGCAGCAAGACGTTTTCCAGCGCGTGCAGTCGGCGAAAACGGAGAGAATCGCCGTGTGGGGATCGGTGCTCGGCGGCGTGCTGTATTTCGGTTTTGCTTTCGTGCCGATGTTCCTGGCCTACTCGGCAACCCTGCTCGACCCCAAGATGGTGGCCGGCCTCATCGACAGCGATTCGCAACTCATCCTGCCGCGGCTGGTGCTCGACAAGGCGCCGCTCATCGCGCAGGTGCTGTTCTTCGGCGCGCTGCTTTCGGCAATCAAGAGCTGCGCTTCGGCGACCTTGCTGGCGCCGTCGGTCTCCTTCACCGAAAACATTCTCAAGCCGATGATGGGCAAAATGTCCGATCGCAAGCTGCTGTTCTCCATGCGGATGGTGACGCTGGTCTTTACCGTGCTGGTCACCGTGTATGCCACGTATTCGAAAGCGAGTATTTTCAAGATGGTGGAGAACGCTTACCAGGTCACCCTGGTGGTGGCCTTTATTCCGTTGCTGGCAGGTCTCTACTGGAAGCGTGCCAGCAATCAGGGCGCGCTTGTGGCGATCTTCTGCGGCCTTGCGGTGTGGTTGTCGATCCATATTTTCGGTCCGGACGCTCCCTTCGTGCCCGCCCAGTTGGCCGGACTTATCGCCAGCGCAGTCGGCATGGCGGTCGGCTCGCTGCTGCCCAACATGATAGGCAAGCCTTTGCCGGAGGAGCCCGAGCATATGCTGCTCCATCACCATGCTGCGGCGCAGACCCACCACGTGGCCGAGCATCCGCTTAGAGAAAATTAACCAAGGGTCATGGCAAAGCCGATCATGAATTCGCCATGACCGTTTCCCCCACCCCAGCCCTCCCCCGCTTGCGGGAGAGGGAGGATGACGGCTCGCTACGCGAGTCTTGCATTACAGCAGGAGGTTTCATGTCTGTTTACTCGAAACTCACGCAGCGAGCCTTTATCTCCCTCTCCCGCAAGCGGGGGAGGGCGGGGGAGGGGGAGCGGTCATGGCGACTTTCATGATTTGGGGTGACTTGCAATGACCGTTCAGCTGAGTTACCCGGCGCTTCTCAGGCAGGGATCGGCCTGGCTGGCCGGGGAATGGGTGGGCGCAGATTCGGGGGCGAAAATCGCCGTGACCAACCCCGCCAGCGGGGAATTGCTCGCCGAAGTGCCGCGCATGGGGCGCGCCGAAACGGAGCGTGCCATCGCCGCTGCAGCCGTGGCGCAGAAACAGTGGCGGGCGCTGACCGCCAAGGCGCGCTCGGCGACACTCAAGCGCTGGTTTGCGCTGATCATGCAGCATCAGGAAGACCTGGCGCGCCTGCTCACCGCCGAGCAGGGCAAGCCGCTGAGCGAGGCACGCGGCGAAATTGCCTATGGCGCCAGCTTCATCGAGTGGTTCGCCGAGGAGGCCAAACGGGTTTACGGCGAAGTCATCCCCGCGCCGCTCAATGATCGTCGTCTGATGGTGCTGAAGCAGCCGATCGGCGTCACGGCGGCGATCACGCCGTGGAATTTTCCCAACGCCATGATCACGCGCAAGGTCGGCCCGGCGCTGGCGGCCGGCTGCACGATGATCGTCAAGCCCGCCGGGCAGACGCCGCTGTCGGCCCTTGCGCTGGCGGTGCTGGCGCAGGAGGCGGGCATTCCGGGCGGCGTGTTCCAGGTCATCACCGGCGATGCGCGGGAAATCGGCGCGGCGCTGTGCGCCAGCCCGGTGGTCGCCAAGCTGTCGTTCACCGGTTCCACCGCAACGGGACGCATCCTGATGCGCCAGAGCGCCGATACCGTCAAGAAGCTGTCGCTCGAACTGGGCGGCAACGCGCCTTTCATCGTGTTCGACGACGCCGATCTCGATGCCGCCGTGGATGGCGCCATCGCCAGCAAATACCGCAACGCCGGGCAGACCTGCGTGTGCGCCAACCGCCTGTTCGTGCAGGACGGCGTGTTCGATGCCTTTGCGCAAAAGCTGGCGGCCAAGGTGGCGACTTTGCAGGTGGGCAACGGCTTCGGCGCGGGCGTGACGCAGGGGCCGCTGATCGACAGCGCGGCGCTGGCCAAGGTGGAAAGTCATGTGGCGGACGCCGTGGCCAGGGGGGCGAAACTTGTCGTCGGCGGCAAGCGCCACGCGCTGGGCGGGACTTTTTTCGAGCCGACGGTGCTGGCCGATGTCAGCCCGGATTCCATGATCTTCCGCGAGGAAACCTTCGGCCCGGTGGCGCCGCTGTTCCGTTTCAAGAGCGACGACGAAGTCATCGAACTGGCCAACCGCACCGAGTTCGGCCTGGCTTCGTATTTCTACAGCCGCGACATCGGCAGGATCTGGCGCGTCGCCGAAGCCCTCGAATACGGCATGGTGGGCGTCAATACCGGCCTGATCTCGAACGAGGTGGCGCCGTTCGGCGGCGTCAAGCAATCAGGACTGGGGCGCGAGGGCTCGCACTACGGCATCGACGAATATCTGGAGATCAAGTACGTCTGCATGGCCGGCCTGTAGATTTCCGCCGGCCGACTAATCGGCGATCAGGCGACGGCGTCATTCCCGCGTATCAGCAATACCGGCACGGTTGCCGTGCGCACCACGCCCTCGGCCACGCTGCCCATCAGCAGGCGGTGCATGCCGTGGCGCCCGTGGGTGCCGAGCACGATAATGTCCGCAGACCAGGTCTTGGCTTCTTCTGCGATCATTTCCGGAATGCGGAAGCCGATGGTGTCGATTTCAAGCAGCTTTCCCTGGCAGGTCAAACCTGACTGCTTTACGCGCTCCGCTGCATTATTCAAAACGGATTCAGCGCCGCGCTGCATCGCGTTCAACCAGTCAGGCAAGGAATAAAAATCACCTTCCGAATTGAGGGTGACCGTGTTGAGCACATGCACCAGGTGCAACTCACCATGGGATTCCTTCGCAATCTTGATCGCCTCATCCAGCGCCAGATTTGAAGTGTGGCTTCCGTCAACTGCAACCAGGATACGCTTGTACATGTGTTCACCACGTCCTATGAGTGTTCAACTGTGCGAGGCTCCCGCAACGGGGAACCTCGCATTTTCGGGAGGATCAGCCGTCCTGGATTTTTACCGTGTGACGCTGGGATTTCCGGAGTTTCGGCAGGGTCAGTTCGAGCACGCCATCCTTGAACTTCGCACTAGCCTTCGCGGCGTCGACGCCTGCCGGCAGGTACAGGCAGCGCGAGAATTCGCCGCGGCTGATTTCCATGCGCCGGTAGTCACCTTTCTCTTCCTTTTCCTCGTGTCGGGTCTTGCCGCGCAGCGTCACGGTGTCGTCGGTAAGCGAAATCTCCAGATCGTCCTTGGCAATGCCCGGCACTTCGGCGCGCACCACAACCTCGGCGTCGCGCTCGATGACATCGACTTTGGGCCCGGTGTGCTTGAGCAGTTCGCCGAACTCCGGAAACAGCGGTTCTTCCCAACGCAATGGCGACATCCAGTCGCGCCGGAAAAAATTATCGAGCATCCTTCTTTCCATATCCCTGAAGCGGTCGAACACCCGCTCCATATCGGCCGCGGGGGTGAGGACGGTGGACGGTTGGGCCTGTTTCAGCTCTTTGCTTTCTGCTTTCGCCACTGACGTTTCGGGTTTCTCATTCTTGGCCATGATTGCGCTCCTTGTTGTTAATTATGCAAAAAACAATTCTGTCTCTATCATAGTGCTGAAGGCTGAAGGCTGAAGGCTGAAGGCTGAAGGCTGAAGGCTGAAGGCTGGCTTTGCGTGCTTGCCACCGAGCTTGATCAGCAAATAAATGCTATTCCCATGTTCTGGCGATGGATATAAGTAAAATACAGTATCTGACTAGGTAAAATACCTACTTGCGCCGCGTTCCGGCTCGCATTCGCCGTTCCTCGCGGGGCGGCTGTTACAATGACTCATGAACGATAAAATCCGACACATACTCAGCCAGATCACCGTCCTCGAAGACGAGTTGCGCGCCTCGCTGCAGGAGCAGGAAGGGCGCCTGCGCTACCAGATCGAGGGGAAGCGCGTCGAGTTCGAACATGTCGTCAAGGATGCGCATCTCAAGCTGAAGCGCGGCTTGTTCGCCTGGTTTCTGACCGTCCGTCCGCAGAACTATCTCACCGCCCCCGTCATCTACGGCATGGCTGTCCCGCTGGCCGCGATCGATTTGTTCGTCTCCTTTTACCAGCTAACTTGTTTCCCGGTTTACGGCATAGCCAAGGCGCGGCGCGCCGATTACATCGTGTTCGACCATCAGCACCTGGCATACCTCAACGTCATCGAGAAGTTTCATTGCCTCTTTTGTTCGTACGCCACCGGGGTGCTGGCCTACGCGCGCGAGGTGACGGCCCGCACCGAGCAGTATTTCTGCCCGATCAAGCACGCGCGCAAAATACTCAGCGCCCATCGGCGTTATGCGTATTTCCTGGACTACGGCGAGGCGGAAGATTTCCACGCCCGCCTTGAGGAATTCCGTGCGCTGCTGGCACAGGAACTTGAGTGCGATCCGGCACAAGAAACGGAAAAAGATCCGGGTTAGCTCATTAACCGACGTTTTTGGCGAAAGTGCGTAGCCGTTCGTACAACTCGCGCTCCGCATGGGAAAGCTGCTGCGGTACCCGGACCCCGATGCGCAAATACAGGTCGCCGTAGCCTCCCCCGCCAAACAGCGGCAAGCCTTTGCCCTTGAGGCGCAGCACCGCGTCGGGCTGGGTGCCGGGCGGTACGGTTACGCTGGCGGATCCGTCCAGGGTCGGTACTTCCAGCGTGGTGCCCAGGACTGCATCGGTGAGCGGGATGGTTTCCACCCGCAGCAGGTCGGCGCCGGCCCGTTCGAAGCGCGGGTCGCGCCGCGAATACACCACCACGAACAAATCCCCGGCAACGCCGCCGGGCTCGGGGCTCGGCATGCCCTTGCCGGGAATGCGCAGCGCCATGCCTTCCTCGGCGCCCTGTGGAACCTTTACGGTCAGTGCTTCTTCCTGATCAACTGTGCCCCTGCCCCGGCATTTCGGGCAGGGCTTTTCGATGACGCTGCCCCGTCCATGGCAAGCCGGGCAGGTGGTGATCTGCTGGATCAGCACATGTTCCTTTTCCTCGCGCCTGCTGTGCGTCAGGCGCCCGGTGCCGCCGCACGTCTTGCATTTGAGTGGTTCAGCTCCTCCCTCGGCGCCTGTGCCGCGGCAGGCAGGGCAGGTTGACGGGTGCGTGAGGCGGACTTTTTCCTCTCCGCCGCGCGCGATCCGCTCCAGCGTGACGAACAGCTCAACTTCAATATTTGCACCGCGCTGCGGGCCGGCGCGGCGGCGATGGAAAAACCCCTCGAACGGGCTGCCGCCGCCAAAATCGAAATTGAGCCCGCCGAAAATATCTTCGAAATTGATGCCGCCGAACAGGTCCTGCTGGCTGAAGCCGGCCACGCCGGCGAAGCCGCGCGCATCGTATTCGGCACGCTTCTTCGGATCAGAGAGGACCGCGTAAGCTTCGGCGATTTCCTTGAAGCGCGCCTCGGCACCCGGTTCCTTGTTGCGGTCGGGGTGATATTTCAGCGCGAGGTTGCGGAAAGCGTCCTTGACCGCCTTCTGGTCGGCGTCCTTGGCGACGCCAAGCACTTCGTAGTAATCGCGCTGCGCAGTCTCAGACATGGTTGCACTGCCGCCTCACACAGCTTCTAACGGTTCTCTTTATATTCGGCATCGACCACCTTGCCGCGCGGTCCGGCCCCGCTCGGGCGTGCTTCCCCGCCTGGCGGGCCGACATTGGGCGCCGGCTCCGGGCCTTCCCAGCGGGTCTCCGAGTAGGGGCCGCCCTTCGGCGCCTGGCCTGACTGGGTGTAGAGCACCGCGC
Source organism: Sulfuricella sp. (assembly GCA_039683315.1). Taxonomy (GTDB): domain Bacteria; phylum Pseudomonadota; class Gammaproteobacteria; order Burkholderiales; family Sulfuricellaceae; genus Sulfurimicrobium. The sequence continues at coordinate 3,772 of JBDKRR010000344.1, read as the reverse complement.
CAGCCTCCTGCAGTATTTTCCTCAGCGCATCGGCGCGCTCCGCAGCGAGGGAGACTTCTTTCCTGAGCAGCGCTTCCTTGGCTTCGCGCAAGGCGCTCTCGATGCGCTTTTTCAGGTCGTCGGTGAGCTTGTCGGCGAAGTTGGCGAGCATTTTTTCCGCCTCGTAGCAGGTCGCGTCCGCGGCGTTGAGCTTTTCCGCATCCTCGCGGCGCTTCTTGTCCGCATCGGCATAGCGTTCGGCGTCTTCCACCATGCGTTTCTTGGCGTCTTCGGTAAGCCGGGCGGAGCCGGTGATGCTGATCGACTGGGACTTGCCGCTCGCCGTGTCGCGCGCCGCGACGCTGAGGATGCCGTTGGAGTCGATGTCGAAGGTCACCTCGATCTTGGGGACGCCGCGCGGCGCCGGCGGCAGGCCGTCCAGGTTGAATTCGCCCAGGCTGGTGTTGTCGCCGGCCATCGGGCGCTCGCCCTGGAACACGTGGATGGTGACGCTGGTCTGCATGTCGGCGGCGGTGGTGAAGGTCTCGGTGCGCTTGACCGGGATCGGGGTGTTGCGGCCGATCAGCGGCGTGGCGATGCCGCCCAGGGTTTCCACGCCCAGGGTCAGCGGCGTGACGTCCACCAGCACGATGCCGCCCACTTCACCCGCCAGCACGCCGGCCTGGACCGCGGCGCCGGCCGCGACGCACTCCATCGGGTCCACGCCCATCTCGGCTTTGCGCCCGAACAGCTCCTCGAAATAGGCGCGCACCGCCGGCATGCGAGTCGGCCCGCCGACGAACACCACGCGGTCCACATCCCTGGGGCTGATTCCTGCATCATGCAGCGCCTGTTCCACAGGCCCGCGGCAACGCTCGATCACTGGGCGCACCAGGCGTTCCAGCTCGGTGCGGTTGAGGTCCAGTTCGAGGTGGCGCGGCTCGCCGTTGACCGCGGCGAGATAGGGCAGGCTGAGGTGGGTGGAGACGCTTGTGCTGAGCTCGATCTTGGCCGTCTCCGCCGCTTCGATGAGGCGCGCGGCGGCTTTCTGGTCGCCGCGCACGTCCACGCCGGTTGACATCTGGAAGCGCTCCGCGAGGTGCTCGAAAACGCGCTGGTTCATGTCGGTGCCGCCGAGCTGGGTATCGCCGCTGGTGGCCTTGACTTCGAACACGCCCTTGCCGAATTCCATGATGGTCACGTCGAGGGTGCCGCCGCCCAGGTCGATCACCACGATGCGCGATTCCTGCCCGAGCCGGTCGAGGCCGTAGGCCAGCGAGGCGGCGGTGGGCTCGTTAACCAGGCGCACCACTTCCAGTCCGGCGATGCGGCAGGCGTCCTTGGTCGCGGCGCGCTGGTTGTCGTCGAAATAGGCCGGCACGGTGACCACCGCCTTTTCCACCGGCTCGCCGAGGAACGCCTCGGCATCGCGCTTGATTTTCTGCAGCAGGAAGGCGGAAAGTTGTTCGGGCGAGTAGTCCCGGCCCCTCAGCACAATGGTTTCGCGCTTGCCCATCCTGCGCTTGAAGGCGGTGACGGTGCCCTCGGGGTTCGCCGCTGCCTGGCGCCGCGCGGGTTCGCCCACCAGCACCTGTCCGTCGGCGGTGAGGGCGACGTAGCTGGGAAACGCCTTGCCGCCGACGCTGATGCCTTCGGCGCTGGGGATGATGACGGGACGGCCGCCGCGCAATACCGCAGCCGCCGAGTTGGAAGTGCCGAGATCGATTCCGATGATAGCCATGATGACTCCCGAGCCAAATTATTATTTGTACGGATACAGGCAAATCAGCGCAGCAAGCCTGCCTTGTGCTGCTTTCTCTCTTGTGGCTGGCTTTTGTATTCGTAGCTTTGGGACAAGGTTTAGTCTAGTCCCTTGGCTACGCATTTTCCATGAAAAAAATAGTTTTCCGGCATGAAGGATGCGCTGGACAACTTGCAAGGATGGCGTAGCATGATTAGTGATCTGATCCGATTTCAAGGGTATCCACCAGCTTAAAAATCGCGGTGTTCTTCGAACCCGAAGTACCGCATTTCAATGGAGGTCCATCATGAGTACGAGATCAATTCCCCCCGGTTTTCATCCTGTCCGCCACGATCGCCTGTTGCAGGAGCAGGTGCATGACGCCTATAAGAGCAAGGGAAAGCTGCACGACCCTACGGTCTGCCCGCAGTGCGGCGCGTTCTACCACGACGGCCGCTGGCAGTGGGGCACGGCGCCGGCTGGCGCGCACCAGGAAACCTGCCCCGCCTGTCATCGCATGCACGATCAATATCCGGCCGGCTTCCTCACCCTGGCAGGGCCGTTTTTCCAGGCCCATCGCGAGGAGATCATGCATCTGGTGCACAACCACGAACAGCGCGAGCGCGCGGAACATCCGCTGCAGCGCATCATGGCGGTGGAAGAGCGAGATGGCGAAACACTGGTGACGACGACCGATATCCACCTTGCCCGGGGCATCGGCGAGGCCGTGCATCACGCCTATCAGGGCGAACTGGAGTTTCACTACAACCCCGAGGAAAACCTGCTGCGCGTCCACTGGACGCATTGACGCGCGTCTCGCCCGGGGCGCAGTCATGGCGCATGGCGCAAAATCGGATATCCGCTCGCCCGCCCCTCTGGCTTTGATAGCGGAAAGGGGCGGCGGTTACGCGGCGATGCTCGGCATCGACCTTGCCGGCTTGAGCCCGAATGCTGTCCACCAGTGGTTTCTTGCCGCCGAACTTTACGGTGCGCGCATCCCGGAAAGCGTCGCCACCCGTACCTGGCGCGAGTTCAAGCGCGATGGCGTGCTGTTGCCGCAACACCTGATCGAGGCCGGGTGGGACGGGCTGGTCGCCATTCTCGATCGTGGCGGCTACGTGCGCTACGACTACAAGACCGCTACCAAGCTGCTCGATGTCAGCCGGGCGCTGCTCGACGGCTATGGCGGTAGTCTCCTTGCGCTACATGCGGCGGCAACGGACGCCGCCGATCTGGAGCGGCGCATCATGGCGCTGGGCAAAGGCATCGGTCGGGTAACCACGGATATTTTCCTGCGCGAAATGCGCGGCAAGTGGGCGAAAGCCGATCCCCCGCTTGCGCCTCTCGCGCTCATGGCAGCTCAGGCCTTAGGCTATCTGCCGGATAGCATGGGCGACGAGCGTGAAGCCCTGCTTCAGCTGCAGCGCCTATGGGCCGAACGCGGCATGACGGCAGACAGTTTCCCCGATTTCGAAACGGCGCTGGTGCGCGAGGGGCTTATTCGGCGCCGCCGTTCGATGCAGCGTGATAGCCATGATTCCCATCCATGAACTGCTCAGCCGGATGCGCTGGGACGAGGCGTTCGCGGCAGGGGACTTCGTTATCGGTTATTACGACCGGGTCGAGCGGAAAATTATTGAAGTGCCATTTGGCCGGGTCCGCCTGGCGCCGGGGGATCATTTTTCCTTCCAGGTCAGCGATCCGGACGGTTACGCTCATGAGGTGCCCTTCCATCGCGTCAAGACGGTCTGCAAGGACGGCCAGTTGATCTGGCACCGGGAACATTAGGGCGTGTTGGTACGCCCAGGCCCTTACTTGCGGTGGCCGAGCACTGCGCCGGCAATTTCGAGCGCGACCGCCAGCGCTACCAGCACTGCGCCGGCCCACTCGTTCGGCGGGGCCAGAAAGAGCATCAGGCCGCCCAATACCAGGAGGCTGAGCGATAAGATTCGTCGAGTACGAGGGTTCTTGATCATGGCATTAGTCTCCTCTCTTCCGTGTATAAAGATGATAAGCCAATGGACGCAGCTAAGCGAGACGTCCTTTCCCCCT
>JBDKRR010000343.1:0-2094 GCA_039683315.1 Sulfuricella sp. | reverse complement strand
ATCGATGTCGACTGCTTTGTAGTTGGGCGTATCGGCGTTGGCGATATTACCCGCCAGCAGTTGCTGACGTTGCGCATGCAGATTCAGCGCCTTGCTCATGAAGCCGATTTCTTCGTCTATCCTGCCGATCATGGCCGCCAACCTTAGAACTTGATGATGGCATCTATGAAGCACACATCGTGCCAGGAAGGTCATGAAAAGCAATGTAGGGTGGGTTAGCGGCCCTATCGCGTAACCCACCAAGTGCGCCGCCAGGCACTCATTGAAATGAGTATGTGTTGCTACGCAAGCCTGCGTGGGTTACGCAAAAAACGCTAACCCACCCTACATTGACTAAAAAACCGGCGGCAATATTTGCCGCAAGCGGCAAAACGATCAGGCGGCGGCTACCACGCGGTTACGGCCAGCCTCCTTCGCCTGATAGAGCGCCTTGTCGGCACGGCTGATCATCGACTCGGCACCTTCGCCCGCCCCGCGGAGCGCCACCCCGGCACTGAAGGTAATGAGCAGACGCTGGTTGTCGTGCATGAAGAAATTCTTGGTGAGATGGCGCTGTACGCGCGTCATCACCATGACGGCCTCGTCGATACCGGCTTCAGGGAGGATGATCACGAATTCCTCGCCGCCGAAACGGGCGATAACATCGCTTGGACGCAAGGCTTCCTTCACCACGCGCACCAGGTGAATCAACGCCTCATCACCGGCGTCGTGGCCATAAGTGTCGTTGAGCCGCTTGAAGTGATCGATATCCAGCAGCGACACGCACAGCGGCGCATTCAACCGGTCGGCGCGCGACAGCTCACGCACGAAGGCGTCATCCATGCCGCGCCGGTTGAGTGTGCCGGTCAAATGATCCTCGTGCACCAGTTCGCTGACGTGGTCCAGTTCCTGTTCCAGCTGGAGGATTTTCGCTTCCGCATCCTTGACCTTGCGATGAGACAGCTCCAGCTCGTCATGCGAACGCATCATATCGAGCTGCATGCCTCGGGTGTCCCTCATCAGGTTGCCGAGAATCTGGTTGAGCTTGTTGATATCCTCGGTACGACCGATCTCTTCGGTGTACTTCTCGATCTTGGCGTGATATTCGCCGGTGCTGGCGGTCATCTCAGACATGCGGTCGATGAACGTGGCCATCATGTTCTTGATCGTGTCCTTGGCCTCCAGCAGGCTATGTTTCAGGTTCCCCTGCTTGAAGATCACTTCCTTGAAACTGCGCTCGGCATCGTACAGAACACGGCTGTCGAGCGGCTTGGCGATGATGTCCTGAACCACAGAAATCTGTCCGCTCAACCATTTGTCGTCCAGCAGCAATTCACTGATATTGTCCACCAGCAAGCGCAGCAAGCGCACCAGGCCATCCAGCACCTGGGCATCCGAGTCGTTGCGCAGCTCGAGCTTGATCCAGAACTGCTTGAGGTTCTTCGCAACCCCCTGGATAGAGGACTGGTCGCGCGCTTCTCGGGCCTGCTGCGCCAGCAGCACCGCTTCATCGCGCAGATCGGGAAACTGGGAAAGACGAGGCGCGACACCGGTCTGGATGGTTTGCGCCAGCATTTCGCGCAGGGCGCTGGGGATGTCGCTGGTTGGAATTTCCAGCGCGGCCACCCCGCCCCCGGGCGCGACGGCCGTTTTCCCCTGCAACTCGGCGACTGCTTCGCCGCCTTCGACCGGCACGCCGGTTTGCGCCGTTGGGTTTTCCGCCCAGGAGGCAACCAGAGCCTGGACCTTGGTGAACAACACCGACGAGTCCCGGGAGAAATTGCTCAAAACCCGCTCCAGTCCGTCCTTCTTGCGCGCCACGGTTATCCCGCTCTGCTTCAGGTCCCACTGGCGCATCAGCTCGCGAATCAATTCCCCCCAGGAAGCTTCGCTTCCCGGCGCCGTCTTAGGCATCAGACTGGCCAGCGCGGTCTCGATCGCCTTTTGTTCGCCCGCACCGAGAGCATTCGCCAGCGCTTTGAATTGCGGCCCCATGCCGGGAACCTGTTTAGCCAGTTCATGCAAGGCTTTCAACAAGGCCCGCTCGCCCTCGGAGTGAGGCACGACAGGCTTGGTGCCTGCAATTTCGTGGTAAATGGTCTGGTAGTTTTCCGG
>JBDKRR010000342.1:0-7981 GCA_039683315.1 Sulfuricella sp. | reverse complement strand
CACTTTGCTCCGTCCCATAGGGAGACGGGAGCCGGAGTGAGCGAGGAATCGGCAAGGAAAATCAGAAAAAACTTTCAGGTATGATCAAAATGTCACCCGGTCGCATGGGTACATTGGCGGACATGTCGCCATCCTTGATCAGGTCGTCCAGCCGGACGCCAAGCTGTTGTTGTTTTCCGCCCACGTTGCGAACGATACTTGCCTTGTTGCCGGCCGCGAAGTCCGTGGTGCCCCCCACTGCAATCAAAACATCCATCAGCGTCATTTCATCGCGGTACGGGAGGGCCTGAGGTTTTGCGGCTTGGCCGATGACCCGGATTTGCTCGCTATATGGGCCGACAAAACCGGTCACGATGACCGTTACGATAGGCTCCTGGATGTATTTGGCCAGCGCCTTCTCGATGTCGCGCGCCAGGTGGCTCGAAGTTTTGCCGCTGGCAGGCAGGTCTTCCACCAGCGGGGTGGTGATTTTTCCATCCGGCCTTACTGGAACCGTCATGGAAACTTCGGGATTACGCCAGACGATGATATTCACGTTGTCGCCAGGTCCGATCAGGTAGTCATGTGTGGGAGGTTGCCCGTCCGTCGAAGAAAGCGGCGGGTAAGCGTTGCTGGCGCAACCGCCAAGGGTCAGAAGGGAAAGTGCGAAAGCAAAGCAAGCCAGCCATCTCGCGGTATTGGTGTTTTGCGGAGTGTTCACTTGGATTACCTCTTGCTAGTTATGAGGGGGGCGTTAGCGTCCTGATCAAGACATCTAATTTGAACTGATCATAACAACATTTAGATAGTTGGCATTAGTTCAGTCTTTATATCACTACTGACGGGATTAATAAAGCAGCCATATCTGCAGTATTTATGCGGGTTTTACTGTATTTTTATTTGTGATGTCGAAAATGCCAATGGTTTTTTCTGAAACAGATCAGGTGCATATTGGGTGCATCTAAAGTCGGAAACTTGTTGGATGCAGCTTTGCTGAATAATGTATTATTTTCTTAGTTAATTTATTCCAGATTTCCCTCTTTATCCTTAATTAGGCCGCCTATAATAAAATTAACGGGCCATCTCCAGGGAGAGTGATTATGGGCGACATTGAAAATCCGCTGATCAAGCTGCAAGACTTGGCCTGTTTCCTGGAAAAGGGCAGCTTTGATGACAACATGCAGCAACTCGCGGAGATGGCGGCAAAAATCCTCAATGCCGAAAACTGCTCGCTCATGCTGCTCAACGAAGGTGAGATGGATAACCTGCGCATGCGCGTTTGCGCCAGCTACGGCCCGCTGCCTGCCGCCGCCTACAAGGAGTCCATCGGCAAGGGGGAAGGCATCGCGGGACGGGTGGTAGCGACCGGCAAAGGGCTACTGATCGACGATATCCACCAGTCTGAATTCGCCCAATGGGCCCGCCGCGTCAACGACCCGCGCAAAAGCCTGATTTCTTCGCCGATCACCATCAACGGCCGCATCATCGGTGTCGTCAACGTAAGCGGGCACCTGCAGGGGCGCGACTTCAACATGGAAGACCTGAGCCTGCTCGACGTGGTCGCGCTGTTTATCGGCAAAGCCATTCAGGTCGTGCAATTGCAGAACATTCTGAATTCACGCTTCGCCCAGCTGGCCCTGGTGCAGGTGGCGGAAAAAGACCTGGAGAGCACGCTGACGAGCGTCGTGGAGAACCCGGACCAGGTAGCCAAGATCCTGGCGAAATCGTTTTACAAGGAAATGACGCGCGCCGGTTTCGGCTCCAGCCAGATAATCAACGCTGCCACAGAAATCATCGGGCAACTGAGCGGTAGCCTGACCCGCCACAGCAAACGGATGAAGCGGGAAACGCCCGAGCCCGAAGAAACGGCACCCCAGCACAAGGCTGCGAAAAGAAAAACTCCCGGCGCATGACGGAGGCGGCTTCTGCTGCAAATAAAAAAGGGCAGCCTGTTTCCAGTCTGCCCTTTATGCTTCCCGGCCATTTTTCAGGCCGCCTGCACGGGAATTTCCTTGCGTTTGTCCACGATGCGGTTGTGTGCGTCCACGTAGACCAGGTCGGGCTGGAATTTCTGCAGTTCCAGCTCGTTGTATGTGGCGAAGGTGGCGACGATGATCAGGTCGCCGGGGTTGGCCTTGTGAGCGGCGGCGCCGTTGATCGAAATCACCCCGGAATCGCGCTGGGCGCGAATCGCGTAGGTGGTGAAGCGCTCGCCGTTGGTGATGTTGTAAATATCGATCTGCTGGTATTCGCGGATATCCGCGGCTTCCAGCAAGGTCTCGTCGATCGCGCAGGAACCCTCGTAGTGGAGCTCGGAATGGGTGACCGTGACGCGATGCAGTTTCGATTTGAGCATGGTTCGTTGCATGAAGCTCCCCCTCAAAACAGGGACAAAAGGGCGTGTATTATATGCTGCTGGTAGCGGCAATACAAATTGCCCGGAATCGACTCTAGAAGCGGAAACTCGTACGTCATGACTGCAGTGCCACAACCCCGTCGCTGGAAACCCTCTCCCCTCATCAACGGGTCTCTGGCCCTGCACGCCTGTGCGGTGGTGGGAGCGATCCTGCAACCCGAATTTTGGCCTTGGGCGGTTGCCGCTATCGCGGCCGATCAGGGTCTGTTGACTGCTGCCGGCATGTGGCCGCGCAGCTCCCTGCTGGGACCGAACTGGACTTGCCTGCCCGGGCCGGTCTCCAGGCGCGATATCGCCATTACCATCGACGATGGGCCCGATCCGGAAGTGACGCCGCGCGTTCTGGATATCCTCGACGCACACGGTGCGCAGGCGAGCTTCTTCTGCATCGGCGCGCGCGCAGAGCGTTACCCCGAGTTGTGTCGGGAAATCGTGACGCGTGGACATGCCGTGGAGAACCACAGCCAGAATCATCTGCACCATTTTTCGCTGCTCGGTCCACGGGGGATAGAGCGCGAGCTGCAGGCAGCCCAGGACGTGCTGGCCGGAATTACCGGGGAATGGCCGCGTTTTTTTCGACCTACCGCCGGATTGCGCAGCCCGCTGCTGGAGCCGGTACTCTCGCGCCTTGGCTTGCATCTGGCCAGTTGGACCCGTCGCGGTTTCGATACCCGGGACCCGGATCCAGATTCCGTGGCAGCCAAGCTTTTGCACGGTCTCGGCGGAGGAGATATTCTCCTGCTGCATGACGGGAACGCAGCCCGTCCGGCGGGGGGCGATGCGGTGATCCTCAAGGTGCTGCCAATCCTGCTGCAGACGGCACAAGCGGCGGGACTGCATTGCGTAACCCTGCGTTCAGCCCTGCCGTGATCTCGTCTCTCGCTAGTGTGTTGGTCCATGCCACTTTCAGTCTCCCAAATCAGGACGATTAGGATAATATTCGGGTAGGGAACCTCTGATTAAGTCAAACGCGGTCGCGACGTGGTTTTGCGGGTGCCGGGCAAGAAGTGAGGTGCGCCGTGCAGTCATTCTGCACAAGCGCCTCGCGACGCCGCATGGCGTCCGCAAAACCACGTCCCTTCGGGTTACATCGAAAACAGGCTTGCGCCGCGTTGCGCTCCTCGGCGTCGTAGGCCCGGCTACGACCTTCGTCGCGCGCCTTCTCGCCAGTGCGAGCGGCTTTGCCGCCGCTCTCGGCGGGGACGCCCCTTGCGAGTGTGCTCAAGCCCGTTTTCGATGTAACGCGATCCGCGTTTGGCTTAATCAGAGGTTCCTTAGGGAGCATCATGCTCAAAGGCGAGCAGACGATAAAAGGGACAGGGGATTGGGCAAGCTGCCAACAACTGGTAATTCAGCCAATGCTAGGGACGTGAGCGCGCTCCTTCCTTCTTTTGCTGCAATTTCTCTGACGCAGCCATTCCCGTGCTGAATTTCTTACACCTGGTACTAACCCCACCCGAAAGCAGCGTGCTTTATACCGGGAACTACGACCCCGTACTGGTCGGCCTTTCCATCGCTGTTGCGATCTTCGCGTCCTATGCTTCACTGCTGGTCTCGCAATACGTTTCGACCACCACGACAGATACGACCAGGCGCCTGTGGGTCGTCGTCGGCGGCCAGTGCCTGGGCATCGGCATCTGGGCCATGCATTTCGTCGGAATGCTGGCCTTTAGCCTGCCTTGTGCAAGCAGCTACGATGCCACCATCACTTTCCTGTCGACCGTCCCAGGCATTCTTGCCAGCACGCTTGCCATAAAAATCATCAGCCGTCGCGAAATCTCCCATCTGCGGCTCGCCACGGGCGGGCTGCTGATCGGAGCCGGCATCGGCGCCATGCACTATTCGGGCATGGCGGCAATGCGGCTGAATGGCTTGATCCGCTACGACATCAAGCTGTTTTTTCTGTCCATCGTGGTCGCCATCGTGCTGGCCATGCTGGCACTGTGGATCAGGTTCCGCCTGCAGTCCTTGCAGGCCCGATGGAATACGCTGGTGACGATCATCAGCGCAGTGGTGCTGGGCCTGGCCGTATCCGGCATGCACTACACGGCGATGGCGGCGGCCTACTTCATTCGCGGCGATGCCTCCAGTATCGTCGATCCCGGCATGTCGCCGACATTTCTTGCGGCGGTCGTGCTGGCCTTGACGTGCGTGATTATCGTCGTGACTATTGCGGCCACCTATGTCGGGAGGCCCAATCTGCTGACTTTCGGGCGATCCTACAAATTGATCGGCCTGCTGATCCTCGGCTGGTCAGCCATCGCCTGGATGAGTGCGGATTATTACTACAACCGCCTCACCAGTAACCTGTACCAGCAGGAACTGCAGCTTGCCGGGCAACAGGCGGAGAATGTGGCCAATAACATCGACGAAAGCCTGCAACTGCTCAAAGGCGTTCCGCTGGTTTTCTCGCGCGATGAAGATGCGCGCATGGTGTTGCGCCGTTTCGGTGCGGATGCGACGGCTTCCACTTTGGCCTATGAAGAGCGCAAACAACGCTGGACCAACGACGATGCGCTCCACGAGTTGAATCGCTCTCTGGACATCGCCGCATCCAATCTCAAGTCTGACGTATTGTGGGTCTTGAATGCGGCGGGTGATTGCATTTCCAGCAGCAATGCCGGTAAGCCGGAAAGCTTTGTTGGCACGAATTACGCCGACAGAGAGTATTTCCGCAAGGCGCGAGCAGGGCAGCCAGGCCATCAATATGCCGTGGGGCGGACCACCAACATTCCCGGCCTGTTCTACTCCTCACCGGTATTCGAAAAAGGACGTTTTCTCGGTGTTGTGGTGGTCAAACGCGACATCACCAATTTCGCCAGCCAGACCAATCAGGCAAACGCATTCATCGCCGATGCAAACGGCGTCATTGTCCTGGCACCGGACAGGCGATTCGAATTCCGCACCCTGCCCGATGCCACAGTCGAAAAACTGTCCGAGGAGACGCGCGTAAATCAGTACAAACGGAGCGAGCTCGAGCCTTTTTTAATCAGGCCCTGGGCGAAAGGGCGTTACCCGTCCGCACTGCTGATAGGGGACAGCAAATTGCCCCTGGTACTGGGCTCCCGTAACCTGCCGGAGGACGCCATAACCATTTACGTTCCCCGCTCATTGGGTGAACTGCTGCGCCTCGAAACTGAAAAATTCTGGCTCTTCATCCTGCTTTCGGGCGCTGGCGGCATGCTGATCGTTGCCGTTTCGGCCGTCGTGTTTTACCTGCGCGAATCGCAGCGGGCCGAAGCCGATCTGCGCGTCGCCGCAACCGCCTTCGAGGCGCAGGAGTGCATGGTCATCACCGATCCGGAGCACGTGATTCTGCGGATTAATCGGGCCTTTACCGACATCACCGGCTATTTGCCCGAGGACGCCATCGGCAGGAAGATGAGCCTGCTCAAATCAGGGCGTCACAGCCCGGCTTTTTATACCGCCATGTGGGACAGCATCCAGCTCGTCGGCTCGTGGCAGGGGGAAATCTGGAACCGGCGCAAGAACGGCGAGATATTTCCCGGATGGCTGACCATCACGGCAGTGGTGGGGAGTGACGGGAATATCACTCACTACGTCGGCACGTTGACCGATATCACGGCGCGCAAGGCTGCGGAGGAAAAAATCGAGTTGCTGGCCTTCTACGATCCGCTAACCCACCTGCCCAATCGGCGGCTCCTGATAGACCGTCTGCAGCAGGCATTGGTAAGCAGTTCCCGCAGCGGGCTCAGCGGGGCGCTGCTGTTCATCGACCTGGACAATTTCAAGACACTGAACGACACGCTCGGGCACGATATCGGCGACCTGCTGCTGAAAAAGGTCGCAGAACGGCTTGCCGCTGCCGTGCGTGAAGGCGATACCGTGTCACGCCTGGGGGGCGACGAGTTCGTGGTGATGCTCGAAGACCTGAACGCCAACGCCGAGGAAGCAGCTACCCTGGCCGAAAGCGTGGGCGAAAAAATCCTGGCAGCACTCGGCCATACGTACCACCTGGCCGGGCACGAACACCGCAGCACGCCGAGCATCGGCGTCGCGCTCTTCGCCGGGCAGCGGGAGAGCGTGGACGAACTGCTGAAGCGTGCCGACCTCGCCATGTACCAGGCCAAGGCTGCCGGCCGCAACACCCTGCGTTTCTTCGATCCGGACATGCAGGCAGCAGTTACGGCCCGCGCTATCATGGAAGCGGATTTGCGGCAAGGGTTAGTGAGCAACGAGTTCTTTCTTCACTACCAGCCCCAAGTGGATGTTCATGGCCGCATGACCGGCGCCGAAGCGCTGCTGCGCTGGAGCCATCCCCGGCGCGGCTTGGTGCCGCCCGCCGAGTTCATTCCCCTGGCAGAGGAAACCGGGCTGATCCTGCCGATCGGTCACTGGGTGCTGAGCACCGCCTGCAACCAGTTGCTCGCCTGGGCAAGCCGCCCGGAAATGGCGCACCTCACCCTCGCGGTAAACGTGAGCGCCCGCCAGTTCCACCATGCGGATTTCGTCGAGCAGGTGCTGGCGGTACTCGACCACACCGGCGCCAACCCGCAGAAACTCAAGCTGGAGCTCACCGAGAGCCTGCTGCTCGACGACGTGGAAGACATCATCGCCAAGATGACCGCACTCAAAGCCCATGGCGTGGGCTTCTCGCTGGACGATTTCGGCACCGGCTATTCCTCGCTCTCCTACCTCAAGCGCCTGCCCCTGGACCAGCTGAAGATCGACCAGTCGTTCGTGCGGGACGTGCTCACCGATCCCGACGATGCCGCCATCGCGCGCACCATCGTGGCCCTGGCCCAGAGCCTGCGCCTGGATGTCATCGCCGAGGGCGTGGAAACGGAGGAACAGCGGGACTTCCTCGAACGCAACGGCTGTCATGCCTACCAGGGATATTTCTTCAGCCGTCCCCTGCCGCTGGAAGCGTTCGAGCGCTTCCAGAACGGCGCTGATTCCATACCGGCGCTCGCGGTAGTTTCCTAGAAATTCGCAACCTCACAAGCTGCGCATGCAGCGAAGCAGTTCGTCCATCGCCGTATATTCTTCCGCATCGATTCCCGCGGCACGGAAATCAAGGGCGTCCGGGTAGCCGCTGGCGGCCTCGGCCCGAGCGCGTGCACCCTGGCACCATTGCGCCAGCCAGGCGATGTCGCCCACCAGTTCAGCCCCGTCGCTGCCATGGCCCGCTGCCGACGCCGCTTGCCAGAAACCGTTGCGCGACAGGTCGGCGTGTATGCGGCCGATTTCGCGCGTTTCCCGGTGTTGCAGTGCCGCCTGCAGGCGCTGCACGCTTTCCGCGATCAGCTGGTTGCGCGCATGTTCTGCGTGGCGTGCCATGATCGCGTGAATCTCGCGATACGGCGCAGTCTCCTGCGTTCCGGCCGGAGCCAGGGCGAATAGCGACTGCATCGCCACCAGGGCGGTGACTACCCGGCCTGGGCTGCGAAACTGCTGCCAAAGGGCAGCGCAGCGCGCCTCCACTTCCGGCGGGGTGAGTTCTAGGCTGAATGACTGGGGCGACGAAGAATCCATTTGGGGAACACTGCAATTTAATACTTGCAGGGTAGGGCAAGGACGCGGATTAGCCCTTGACGGGAATCAAGCCGGATCGATGCAGTCGGC
>JBDKRR010000341.1:0-4745 GCA_039683315.1 Sulfuricella sp. | reverse complement strand
CTGCCACATCTGTTGCGCTGCCGGGGTGAGCGTAAACGGCTCGGTACGGCTTTGCCGCATGTAGAAATCGCGAAAATGCTCCAGCAGCAGCACCTTGTCTTCCGCCATGTCACGCAACGGCGGAACGCTGATAGTGAATACGCTGAGACGGTGATAAAGATCGGCGCGGAAGTGTCCGGCCTTGATTTCCTGGCGCAGATCGCGGTTGGTCGCAGTGATGATGCGCGCGTTGCTATGCCGCGTCTGGGTTTCGCCGACGCGTTGAAACTCGCCGTTTTCCAGCACGCGCAGCAGCTTGGCCTGCAACTCCACCGGCAGTTCGCCGATTTCGTCGAGGAACAGGGTGCCGTCGCTGGCATCCTCGAAATAGCCCGAGCGCGCGGTGACGGCGCCGGTAAACGCGCCTTTGCTGTAGCCGAACAAGGTCGGTTCTACCAGGGTCGGCGAAATGGCTGCGCAATTGAGCGCCAGGAAAGGTTTCCTGACGCGTGCGCTGAGGCGGTGCAGGCATCCCGCCACCAGTTCCTTGCCGCTGCCGGACTCGCCCTCTATCAGCACCGGGAAGGGCGCATCGGCAAACTGGCTGATTTGCTGGCGCAGTTTCTCGACATTGAAGCTGTTGCCGAGGATATCGCAGGCGCGCGCGGTTTCCGCTGCGCTTTCCTGTTCCGCATCGCGCATGCGCAAGGCGTTGAGCAGGAGCGACTCGATCCGCTGCGGCTCGCATGGCTTGGCGATGAATTCGACCGCGCCCAGGGTACGGGCGTGGCGGGCGTTGGCATCGTCGTTCTGGCCGGAAAGCACGACGATCTTGATCTCCGGCGCGCGCGCCAGTAGTTCGCCGATCAGCTTGAAGCCTTCGTCAGGACGATGCGGTAGAGGCGGCAAGCCGAGGTCCACCAGTGCCAGTTGGGGCGGTTGGTCCAACTGACGCAACAGGCTGGCAGCCTGTTCGCGGGAATCCGCCACGTAGACCTCGAAACTCTTGCCGAGCACGAAATGCAGGGTGTCGGTAATCAGGGGGTCGTCGTCAACGATCAACAGGCTGGGTTTGGTTTGCTGCATAAGCTCATAAATTGTGTTTTTTTGATTTTACATGACAACGCATAAAACGCCGGCGACTATTACACCGGATTTTCAATGTCGATGAACTGGTGCTTCAGCCCGAGCTGCTGCGCCAGATGCGCTCCCAGCGCCTGCACCCCGTAGCGTTCGGTGGCGTGGTGCCCGGCGGCGATGAACGCCACGCCCGATTCGCGTGCCAGATGGACGGTGCGTTCGGACACTTCCCCGGTCAAAAAGGCATCCACGCCGAGGTCGATGGCGGCCTCCAGATAATCCTGCGCTGCACCGCTGCACCAAGCGATGCGCCGAACAATCGCGGCATCGTCCCCGATCACCAGCGGTTGACGCTGCAGCTTCTCCTCGACCAACCCGGACAAGCGCTGCAAAGACATGGGCTGAACCAGACGGCCCACAGCGGCAATATTCTGGTCGCCGAAACGCTCCTCCAACTGGAAACCCAGCAATTGCGCCAGTTGTGCGTTGTTGCCCAGCGTCGGATGGGCGTCCAGAGGCAGATGGTAGGCCAGCAGGCTCATGCCGTGCTCGATCAGGTATGCGACGCGAGCGCGCTTGATGCCGGTTATCTGCGGACTTTCGTTTTTCCAGAAATAGCCGTGATGCACCAGCACCGCATCCGCCCCTGCTGCGCTTGCAGCCTGTAGCACATCCAGGCTGGCGCTTACACCGCTGACAATTTTTCCGACCTCGGCGCGGCCTTCCACTTGCAAGCCGTTTGGGCAATAATCGTGAAAGCTGGAAACGTCCAGCAATTGCCCGATATAACGTTCCAGTTCCTTCAATATCATAAGCGTTCTCCCATGCGTAGACTTTGGCTTATCTTCGCGCAAAGCGCAACAGTCGCTCTCGGCGTACTGTTCGTCGTTTCGCTGTTGCGCCCTGAACTCCTGCCCTGGCGTAACGCCGGCAACGGCAGCGTACTGATTCAGGAAGTCGCCCCGCGCACCGGCACGCCAAAACTTACACCGCTCAACATCGCAGCGAAGAAAGCCATGCCATCGGTGGTCAATGTATTCACCAGCAAGGAAATCCCCGCGCCCAGCCAGCAACTGCTGGATGACCCGATTTTTCGCCATTTCTTCGGCGACCGCCCGGATGCACAACCACAACGCCAGTCCAGTCTGGGCTCGGGGGTCATCGTCAGCCGCGAGGGCTATATCCTGACCAATCACCACGTCGTGGAAGCGGCAGACGAAATCGAAGTCGCCCTTGCCGACGGCCGCACTGCCTCGGCCAAGGTCATCGGCACCGATCCGGAAACCGATCTTGCCGTGGTAAAAATCGACCTTCCCGATCTTTCCGCCATTACCTTCGGGCGCGCGGAAAACGTTCAGGTGGGCGATGTCGCGCTGGCCATCGGCAACCCCTTCGGCGTCGGCCAGACCGTCACCATGGGCATCGTCAGCGCGCTGGGCCGCAGCCATCTCGGCATCAACACCTACGAAAATTTCATCCAGACCGATGCCGCCATCAATCCCGGCAACTCCGGCGGCGCACTGGTTGACAGCAATGGCGACCTGATCGGCATCAACAGCGCCATCTTCTCCAGAACTGGCGGTTCGCTCGGTATCGGCTTCGCCATACCGGTCAGCCTGGCGAAACAGATCATGGAACAGATCATTCAGAACGGCGGCGTGACCCGCGGCTGGATCGGGGTGGAAGTCCAGGACATCACGCCCGAACTGGCCGAATCCTTCAAACTGCCTTTTTCCAGCGGCACCATGATCGCCGGGGTATTGCGCGGCGGCCCGGCGGACTTGGCCGGGGTCAAGCCGGGAGATATTCTGCAGGAGGTCAACGGCACGCCGGTAAAGGACTCCGCCGCCATGCTCAACCAGATTTCCGCCCTGCAACCGGGCAAAATGGCCGCACTCAAAATTCAGCGCAACAAGGCTGATATGATGCTGCAAGTCAACGTGGGCAAGCGCCCCAAGATGGAGCAAAATTGACCCTCGCCCGCCAATGAGTTAGTCTAGGACAATATCATCGTCTAAACAGCCTGTTACGGCGCATACATGAGACTTCACACCAAAACCCTGGTATTTTTCTCCATTTTGATGGGTTCATTGGTACTGGTTCTCGGCGCCATCAGCCTGTACTCCTTTCAGCGATTCTCCCTCTATACCGCCGAACGCCATGCCAGATCGGTGGCGGATTCCGTGAAAGTCGGCCTGACCGAGAGCATGGTCAATGGCACCATCGGCAAGCGTCCGCAATTTCTCGACCGGCTGGCGACCGTACCCGGCGTTGAGAGCGTACGCGTGGTGCGCGGACCGGCGGTGACCCAGCAGTTTGGCCCGGGTTTCGCCAACGAACGCCCGGCCGACGCATCGGATATCCGCGTGCTCACCCACGGCGAGGCGATATTCAACGTGGTTGAGAAAAAGAACGGCCCAGTGTTTCGCGCCATCATTCCCTACACCGCCACCAGTCAAGGCTTGCCACACTGCCTGCAGTGCCACGCGGTCAACGAG
Source organism: Sulfuricella sp. (assembly GCA_039683315.1). Taxonomy (GTDB): domain Bacteria; phylum Pseudomonadota; class Gammaproteobacteria; order Burkholderiales; family Sulfuricellaceae; genus Sulfurimicrobium. The sequence goes on along the minus strand of JBDKRR010000341.1, from coordinate 1,188 downwards.
GGCACGGTGCTGGGCGCGATTTCCATCGACATCCCCCAAGGCGAAGTCAAGCGGCAGGCCATTTTTGCCACCGCCATCATCAGCCTGTCGGTTTTTCTGGTCGCCCTGCTGATGCTGCTGGCGCTGGGGCGGCTGCTTCGGCCGCTGATGGACACCGCCGACGCGGTCAGCCATGTCGTTAACGATGCGGTAAGAGGAAGTTTCAGCGGCCGCGTCAAACAGCACAGTTCCGACGAGGTGGGCGAAATTGCCGGCAATGTCAATCGCCTGATGGAATTCCTGGACGAACACCTCACTACCATCGGCCGGCGGGTGGGGGACCTGATGGGGCAACATCAGCAGAGCGCCGGCAACCAGCTCGTCGCCACCACCGAAATGGTGGAAAGCCTGGTGGAGGCTTCACAGTTCAAGCAGGCGATCGAAGAAGACCAGAACAAGCATGAAGTCTACATGCGCCTCGGCAACATGTTGTCCGAGAAATACGACTTCAGCCTTTTTTCCATCTACGAGGTAGCATCGAGCAAGAACCGCATGCTGCCGATTGTCGTGGATGGCGAGATGAACGCCCCGTGCCGCTGGTGCGACCAGCAGATTCTGATCGATGCCGGCGCCTGCCGCGCAAAACGTACCGGCCACGAGGTCAACGCGGTCGATTTTCCCGGCTTGTGCACCATGTTCCGCGATGACGGCAAGGAAGAAAAGCACACCCATATCTGCCTGCCGATCATCCAGTCCGGTACGGTGGGCTGCGTGGTGCAGATGGTCATTCCCGCCGACCAGGCGCAACTCGCGCGACTGCTGGTGCCATACATCGCCGTATACCTGCGGGAAACCGCACCAGTGCTCGAAGGCAAGCGCTTGATGGAACATCTGAAGGAAAGCTCGCTACGCGACGCCATGACCGGGCTGTATAACCGGCGCTTTCTCGAAGAGTATGTCACCCCCCTGGTCGCCACGAACCAGCGTCGGCAAAGTGTTTTTTCGATACTGATGCTGGACCTGGATTACTTCAAGCAGGTCAACGACACGTTCGGCCACGAAGCCGGCGACAAGGTACTCAAGGCGCTGGCGGACATACTGCAGAAAAGCGTGCGCAGTTCCGACATGCTGGTGCGCTACGGCGGCGAGGAGTTTGTCATCGTGCTGGTGGATACATCTGCCGAAATGGCGCTGCAAGTGGCAGAGAAA
>JBDKRR010000340.1:0-5230 GCA_039683315.1 Sulfuricella sp. | reverse complement strand
CATCATCACGGTTGAGGATCCGGTCGAATTCGTGCATCCGAACAAGAATTGCCTGATCACGCACCGCGAAGTCGGGGTCGATACCGAAGGTTGGGGCATTGCGCTGAAAAATGCGTTGCGGCAGGCGCCGGACGTGATCCTGATCGGCGAGATCCGCGACCGCGAAACCATGGACTACGCCATCGCCTTCGCCGAAACCGGCCACCTGTGCCTGTCCACGCTGCATGCCAACAGCACCAACCAGGCGCTGGACCGGATCATCAACTTCTTCCCCGAGGAGCGGCGCCAGCAACTGCTCATGGATCTTTCGCTCAACCTCAAGGCCTTCGTCTCGCAGCGCCTGATTCCCATGAAGGAAGGCAAGGGGCGGGCGGCAGCGATCGAGATCATGCTCAACTCGCCGCTGATTTCAGACCTGATCTTCAAGGGCGAGGTACACGAGATCAAGGAAATCATTTCCAAGTCGCGCGAACTGGGGATGCAGACCTTCGACCAGTCGCTATTCGATCTGTACGAGGCCGGCATGATCACCTACGAGGATGCGTTGCGCAACGCCGATTCTGTCAACGATCTGCGCCTCAAGATCAAGCTGCACGGCCAGGAATCCAAGGACAAGGATCTGATGTCCGGCATCGATCACCTCGGGATCGTATAAATTTAGGGAGCTTTCATATGGGGCTGTTCGACAAGTTCAAGAAACCTGTTATTCAAGAAACCGTTCCCGACGATCTTGACTTCATGTCGGCCATCGAAGCGCATATCCGCTGGAAGGTCAGGCTGGAAACTTACATCAACGGCGAAAGCAAGGAACAACTGGATGCCGCAGTGGTGGGGCGCGACGACCAGTGTGCCCTGGGCAAGTGGATACATGGGCCGGGAGGCACGAAATACGGCGACTTGCCTTTGTTTCAGGGGCTTCGGGAAACCCACGCCGGTTTTCATCAATGCGCGGCCCAGGTGATCCAGAGCGTCGATCAGGGCGACCAGGAGAAGGCTGTCGAAATTCTGACCCGCGGCTGTTATGCCAAGTACTCCAACAAGGCGAAAGCCGAGCTGGCACGCCTCTCCATGGAAATCGGTTCGCTGCCCGAATAACCCTAAAAACTCAGTTCGAGCCACAGAGAACACGGAGAGAACAATGGGTTGCGGCCAATTCCCGCTTACTAAACGGGATGTTGGGCAATTATCCGCCGAACTCTTGATTTTACTCTGTGAACTCCGTGTTCTCTGTGGCTAATTAAGTTTTTAAGGATAACTCAGATTTCTGGCGCCGGCTTCTCGCGTCGCATGCCGCCCGCCACCATCTTGTATTCGAACAGACGGCATTCCAGCGGCCCGTTGAATAGCGGGATACGCCGCGAGGCGGAAAGCCGGATCAATTTGGCCAGGCGGAAATCGCCGGTGAAAAAATAAGCCCGCCAGCCGGTGAATCTCTGTTTGAGCAGGTGGCCGAGTTCGGGGTAAAGCGCAGCCAGTTCCTCCTGTTCGCCGATCCGAACGCCGTAGGGCGGGTTTGTCACCAGCACGCCTTCGCTTGCGGGGGCGGGCACTTCCAGCACATTGCACTGTTTCAGTTGCACCGCTTCCAGCAGCCCGGCTGCTTCCAGGTTCTCCCGCGCCACTTTCAGCGAATCGCCGTATTTGTCGCTGCCGTATATGTTGCAGAATTGCATGGGCTTGCGCCGTGCCGCGGCCGCTGCGCGCAGGTCTTCCCATTTTTTGCTCTTGAAGTTGAGCAGTTTGCTGAAGGCAAATTCGCGTCCCAGGCCTGGCGGGATGTCGAGCGCCATTTGCGCGGCTTCCATGAGGAAAGTGCCGCTGCCGCACATCGGGTCGAGCAGGGTTTCTCCCGCCTTCCAGCCGGAAAGGTGGAGTATCCCTGCGGCGAGATTTTCACGCAGCGGCGCTTCCACCGTCGCGCGGCGCAGTCCGCGCTTGAACAGCGCTTCGCCCGAGGTGTCGAGGTACAGCGCGAAGGTGTCCTGCTCGAGGAAGGCGTGGATGCGGATGTCCGGCAGATGCGTGTCGACGCTGGGACGCTCGCCGCCGAGGTCGCGGAACTTGTCGCATACCGCATCCTTGATCTTGAGCGTAATGAAATCCAGGCTCTGCAGCGGACAGCGCTTGGCGCTCACCTTGACCATGATGGTGCGGCCGACATCGAACCACTCGATCCAGGGCAGGGCATATGCCGCCTTGTATATGTCTTCCTCGCGGCGGTAGCGGCCGCCGCCGACGCGCCACAGCACGCGGCTGGCGACGCGGCTTTCGAGGTTGATGCGGTAGCACAGTTCGAATGGCCCGCTGAAGCCGACGCCGCCATCGGTCGCTTGCAATGTGCTTGCGCCGAGCGCCTGCAGTTCGGCGGCAAGTGCAGCTTCCAGGCCGCGCGGGCAAGGGGCGAAAAAATTTTCAGGCATGATGCGACTTTCTGGTGAAGAGAAAGGCGGAAATATACACTAGATAGCTGTCAGCCATCAGCTGTCAGTCGTCAGCTATTAACTGAAGGCTGGCTGACCGCTGACTAGCTGACTGCTGAAGGCTATCCATGACCAATCTGGCTCAACTGCTCGCGCAACATCTTTCCGCTCCGGACCGGATCCTCTATAGCCAGTTCGTGGATGGCGTGTGGCGTGATTTTTCGGCACATGCTGTTGCCCAACTGGCTTCGCGCTGGCAACAGGCCTTGCGGCGTGAAGGGCTGCAGGCGGGAGAGCGGGTGGCAATTTGCCTCAGGAACAGCGTGAACTGGGTAGCTGTCGACATGGCGGCGCTGGGCCTTGGCCTGGTAGTGGTGCCGCTGTATGTCGACGATAATCCGGAAAACATCGCCTGGTGTCTGAAGGATTCCGGTGCCCGGCTGGTGGTGATGGAAAACGCCCGTCAGCGTGCAGCGTTGCAGGCCGCGATGCAGTCATCACCGTCTGACATGCCGCGCATCGTTTGCCTGCAGGATGGGCCCGGCACGACCGAACTGGCTGACTGGCTGCCGTCCGAAGCGGCTTCATTCGAGGTGCGGCCGCTTGAGCCAGATACGCTGGCTACCATCGTATACACCTCGGGCACATCCGGCCGCCCTAAAGGCGTGATGCTGTCCCACCGCAACATCCTCGCCAATGTGGCGGCTTCCAGCGAGGTGGTGCGTTTGCACGGCGCGGACAGCCTGCTTTCGGTGCTGCCCCTTTCACACATGTTCGAGCGCACTTGCGGCTATTATCTGCCGCTCGCGGCAGGGATCAAGGTGGCCTATGCGCGGGGTATCCAGCAAATCGCCGAGGATCTCGCCTTCCACCGACCGACCGTGCTGATCGCGGTGCCGCGCGTGTTCGAACGCTTTCTCGCCCGGCTGGAAAAAAACCTGGCGCAGAATGCATTGAAACGCGTTCTGTTCCGCCTCACCGTTCATCTTGGTTGGCGGCGCTTCAAACGGCAGTCCACGCTGGCGGAACGTTTGCTTTACGGGTTGTTGCGGCGCCTGGTGGCTACGCCGATTCTCGAACGGCTGGGCGGTCGCTTATGTCTCGCGGTGGTGGGCGGCGCCAAGGTGGAGTTGCGCATCGCGCGCACCTTCATCGGTCTTGGTCTCAACCTGATTCAGGGATATGGCCTGACCGAGGCTGCGCCGGTGGTGGCCGCGAACCGCGAGTTGGACAATGACCCAGTCACCGTCGGGGCGCCGCTCGAGGGTGTCGAAACCCGCATCAACGAAGCCGGGGAGCTGCTGGTGCGCGGTCCTTCCGTGATGCTGGGGTATTGGCAGAATCCGGAGGCCAGCGCTGCTGCGCTGGATGCCGAAGGCTGGCTCAATACCGGCGATCTGGCCGCATTCAAGGATGGCAAGATCATCATTCAGGGCCGCAGCAAGGACGTTCTGATTTTGTCCAGCGGCGAGAAAGCGCCGCCTCAGGACGTGGAAATCGCGATACTCGACGATCCGTTGTTCGAGCAGGTGATGCTGCTAGGGGAAGGCAAGGCTTTTTTCTCACTGCTGGCGGTTACCGCCGAAACCGACGAGAAGATGCTGGTGCGGCGCGCCAATGCGCAACTCAAGTCTTTTCCGCGCTATATCCGGGTGCGCCGCGTGATTCCGTTAAGCGAGCCGTGGACGGTGGAGAACGGGCTGCTTACGCCAACCCAGAAGGTCAAGCGCGAGGCGGTGCTGGCGCGTTTCGGCGCGTTGATTGAAGAGCTTTACCGCTAGAACGGCTTGACCACCACCAGGATCACCACGGCTACCAGTATCAGCACCGGCAGTTCGTTCATCCAGCGGTAGAACACATGGCCATGACGGTTGCGGCCGTTTCTGAAATCCGCCACGATCCTGCCGCAGTATAGGTGGTAGGCGGCAAGCAGCGTGACCAGTACCAGCTTGACGTGCAGCCAGCCGCCGCTGAAGCCGTAACCGAGCCACAGCCATACGCCGAACACCAGCGCCAGCACACCCAGCGGCGTCATGAAGCGATACAGCTTGCGCTCCATCAGCTTGAGGCGTTCGACCGTAGCCGGGTCCTCCACCATGGCGTGATTCACGAACAGGCGCGGCAGGTAGAACAGGCCGGCGAACCAGCTGACGACGAAGATGATGTGAAAGGCTTTGATCCAGAGCATGGGGCGGAATAACCATGGGGTAAGATGGCGGAGAATTATACGCGGTACTTTATTGCCATGATGCAATACTCTGAAAGGACATACTGAAGTGATGGCTTTGCGGCAGCGTTTGCGCGAATGGTTTTCGTGGAAAAAGTGGCGCCCGGACGTGTGGACGCTGTTGCTTGTTGCCGCCATCGCCTATGTCTGGTTTCGCCCGCCGGCCTGGATCAGCGAGGAAAGCCGCGCTGCGCCCAGGCTGCACGCAACCCTGCTCGACGGCCGCCGGGTGGATCTGGAACAGCTGCGCGGCAAGGTGGTGCTGGTGAATTTCTGGGCGACGTGGTGTCCTTATTGCAGGCACGAAATGCCAGCGATGGAGTCTTTCTACCGCGATTATCAGGGGAAGGGCTTCGAGATGCTTGCCTTGAGCCAGGACGACGATATCGGCAAGGTGACCGCGTTTATGGCCAAGGAGGCTTACCATTTTCCCGTGGCTATGGAGCCGGCGGGTGTCGCGGCAGGGTTTGGCGGGGTAAGCAGGCTGCCGACTTCATTCGTGATCGACAAGCAGGGTCGGGTGAGAAAAAAGATCAGCGGCCAGGTTTACTACGCGCGTCTCAAGGACTTGGTCGAGCCCTTG
>JBDKRR010000339.1:0-9958 GCA_039683315.1 Sulfuricella sp. | reverse complement strand
TCATGAACGTGATGATCATGGCGGTCTACGAGCGCATCCGCGAAATCGGCACAATCTCCGCGATCGGCACCCCGCCGCGCAGAATCCTGGCGTTGTTTCTGAGCGAGGGCCTGCTGTTGGGTCTGGCGGGAACCGTGGCGGGCACCCTGGTCAGCCTGGCCGTGATTTACGCCCTGAACGTCTGGAAAATTACGTTTTCCTTTGGCATTCAGAAAGGCCTGCTGTTGACACCGACCATCCATGGCGGCGACGTGGGGACCATTGCCGGCATGGTGGTCGCCGTCGCGATCCTGGCGAGCCTCCAGCCCGCGTGGAAAGCCTCGCGCATGGACCCCATCTCGGCCTTGCGCCACGTTTGAAAGGGAAACGCCATGAAGAAACTGCTATGTGCGATTTTGTGCTTGATGGCGCTGCCGGCACTGGCACTGGATGGCGCCCAGATACTGCAAAAGGTGGACCGCAACCTGGAGCCGGAATCGTACGAAATGCTGCGCAAGCTGATCAACGTCGAGCCGGACGGTACGCGCAAGGAATATGTGCTGTATTCCGTGAAAAAGGGCCGCGACAAGATCGTGGCGCTGTTCCTTTCCCCCGCCAGCGACAAGGGCCGCGCCACGCTGCGCCTGGGCGAAAACATGTGGCTCTTCATCCCCGAAGTGGGCAAGCCGATGCGCATCACCAGCCTGCAATCGGTGGTGGGCGGGGTGTTCAACAACGCCGACATCCTGCGTCTCGATTACACCGAGGAATATAACGTGGAAAGCGCCGATGAGCGGACGGACACCTATCTTCTAGCGCTCAAGGCCAAGACCGGCGAGGTCGCCTACGACCGCCTCAAGATGTCGGTGGACAAGAAAGCCCTGCTGCCGGTAACCATCGAGTGCTACGCCGCCAGCGGGCTGCTGATCAAGACGCTGCATTTCAGGGACACCAAGGATTTCGGCGGCGGTATCAAGCGGCCCGCCACGCTTGAGACGGACAGCCCGCTTTACAAGGGCTACAAGTCGGTAATGCTGTATTCCCAGATCAAAAAGCGTGATTTCAAGGACGAGGTGTTCACCCTGAATTACCTGCCACGGGTCGAAGACCTGCGCAAATGAGCTGTCGAAGACCTGCGCAAATGATCAAACGCTGGGCATTGCTGGGGCTGCTTTCACTCCAGGCCGGGATGCTGTCGGCGGAAGACTTTACCTTCGACGCAGCGGAATTCGAGAAGAAGCCATTCGAGCTGGGCGGCTATTTTGAACTGAAGCAGGACCGCTTCCAGCTCAACCGCGACGCCGCGTTCTATAAACTCGGTTTCTACAACCTCGACCAGCGAGAGACGCTCGACCGCACGACCGGCACGCTCGAGCTGGCCGGGAAATACACCCGAGGCATCGCCACCTTCAACTTCCGCGGCCACGCGGACGCGGCGCACGATAACGTGGAATCCGGGCACGAGAGTCGCGTCTACGAGGCCTACGCATCCTTCAAGCCCGACCCCGGTTTTACGCTCGATGTTGGCAAGAAAACCCTGCGTTGGGGCAAGGGTTACGCCTGGAGTCCGGTCGGCTTCGTGGAACGCCCGAAAGACCCGAATGACCCCGAGCTGTCGCGGGAGGGCTACACGGTGGCGGCCGCCGATTTTATCCGCAACTTCGACGGGCCGCTGCAAGCGGTGGCCTTCACGCCGCTGCTGCTGCCGGTCAGCTCAGACGTAAACGGCGACTTCGGCAAGCAGGGCTACGTCAATTTTGCCGCCAAGCTTTATTTCCTCTACCGCGATACCGACATCGACCTGCTCTACCAGGCACGTGGCAGCCGGACGCCACGCGTCGGCGTGGATTTCTCGCGCAATCTGACGAGCAACCTGGAAATCCACGGCGAATGGGCGCGCATCGAGGATTTCGAACAGAAAGTGACGAGCGCTGCCGGCAACGTGACTACCCAACAGGGCAGCGTCACCAGTTCTCTGCTGGGACTGCGCTACCTGAGCGAAAACGACACCACCACGATTATCGAGTATTACCGCAATGGCACCGGCTACACCCAGGCCCAGGCGGACGACTTTTACCATCTGGTCGACAACGGTGTGGCCCAGTTCCAGTCCACCGCCAGCGACGCGCTTCTGCAGCGGGCGCTCAGCCTGTCCCAGGGGAGTTACGGGCGTCCCAACGCCATGCGCCGTTACCTCTACGCGAGAATCAGCCAGAAGGAACCGTTCGACATCCTGTATTTCACCCCGTCCGTCACCGCGATCGTGAATCTGGACGACCGGAGCTTTTCTCTGACCCCGGAGTTGTTGTACACCGGGATAACCAACCTGGAGCTGAGATTCAGGCTGTATGCGCTGAACGGTGGCAGCCAGACGGAGTTTGGCGAGAAACAGAATCTGCGCAGGGTGGAGTTGATGGCGCGCTATTATTTTTAACCCGGATAATCCATTAGGACGCGAGATGATGGCGAGGCGATTTGCGAGTCAGTTTTGTTGCTTGGAAGGAGGCCATGGTCGTTCCATGGACGACGAGCAAGCGGCAAAACTGACCGCAAATCGCCCGCCGGCGCTCGCGTAGGCTCGAAGAGCCGCCTAATGGATTATCCGGGTTTAAACCGGGCCGCGGATGAAGCATGCGGCCAATCAATCCAAGAGTGAAAGGGCAGGAAACGATGCGGAAAATGATGTGGATAGTGTTGCTGGTGTGGGCGCAATTCGGGATAACGGCAGGCGGGAATGCCTGGGCACTCCAGTTCTCGGCCTCGCCGGTGGCGAAGAACGTGTACGCCTTCATCGGCGACACCGGCATGCGCAGCTACGAAAACGAAGGCATGAACGCCAATGCCGGCTTCATCGTCACGCCGGACGGCGTGGTGGTGGTGGACAGCGGACCGAGCTACCAGGTGGCGAAGGCCATGCACGAGGCAATCCGCAAGGTGACGCGCCAGCCGGTGAAGTTCGTCATCAATACCGGCGGGCAGGACCACCGCTGGCTGGGTAACGGCTACTTCAAGCAAATCGGCGCGGAAATCATTGCCAGCCGCAAGGCGCGTGCCGACATGGAAGAGCGGGGCGGCATGGAACTGGAAGCCCTGCGGCAGACCTTGAAGGAAAAGCTTGCCGGAACGGAGGCCGTTTACCCTTCACGCCTCTTCGATCAGGCGGAAACCCTGAAACTGGGCGGTGAAGAAATACAAATCCTGTATTTCGGCGGCGGTCATACGCCGGGAGACAGCGTGGTCTGGCTGCCGAAGTCGCGTACCCTGTTCAGTGGCGATCTGGTTTTCGTTGATCGGCTGCTGGGTATATTGCCTTTCAGCAATACCAGGGACTGGCTGGCTTCGTTCGAAGAAATCGACAAACTTGCCCCTGCAGTGATCGTGCCCGGCCACGGGGCGATCTGTACCCTCGGCAAGGCGCAGCGCGACACCCGGGATTATTTGCGGCTACTGCGCTCCCACATGAAGCAGACGATCGAGCAGGGAAAGGACTTGCAGACGGCGATCGACACGCTGGACCAGAGCGGTTTTCGCGACCTGAAAAATTATGAATTGCTGCACGGCGGCAACGCCAACCGTGCCTATCTCGAAATCGAGGCCGAATAATGTTCAGGATTGTGCTCAGGAGCCTCGCATTCGCAATGCTGATTGCACCGCCTGCCGGTGCCGCACTTGCGGAGGGTACGGCGCACGTCGATACCAGGATCGATCTCAAACTGGCGCCCGATGAACGAGCCGAGTTCCTGAAGGAAATGCGGCAAATGCTGGCCAGTGTTCAAGGCATCATGCAGGGGATTGGCGAATCCGACCGCGGCAAGATTGCCGAGTCCGCCCGCCTGTCCGGCAATCGCATGGCGCGCGCCACCCCGAATACGGTGCGCGCCAGGCTGCCGCAGTCCTTCAAGGAAATCGGCGGCCCAACCCACATGATGTTCGAGGAGCTGGCCGTCCGCGCGGAGACGGACGAAATGGATATGCTTGCCCGTGATACCGGGAAGCTGATGAATCAATGCATGACCTGTCATGCCACGTTCCGGGTTCAATAGCCGGGGCGGGCGATGTATATGGACTGGCTGAGCGTTTCCTTCTCCGTTTCTGGCGTTCACACCTGGCTGTGGCTGCCGCCCCTGGTGGCCTTCGTGCTGTCATTTTTCTGTTCCATGGTCGGCATTTCCGGCGCGTTTTTGCTGATGCCGTTCCAGATGAGCGTGCTGGGGTTCGCCGGTCCCGCCGCCAGCGCCACCAACCTGGTGTTCAACCTGTTCGCCACGCCCGGCGGCGTGTGGCGCTACGTGCGCGAAGGACGGATGTTCTGGCCGCTGGCGGGGATCATTACCCTGGGCACGCTGCCCGGCATCGTGCTGGGGTTCTATCTGCGCGTCCTGTATTTGCCGGATGCCGCGCGTTTCAAATTGTTCGTCGGCGTGGTGCTGCTGTACCTGAGCTGGCGCATGCTGGCGGGGTTTGTCCCGCGGCTGGCCGGAAAGCGGCAAGTGGACGCGCCTGCGTCATCGTCGGACATGAGCCTGCGCATCCTGCACGTCGGACGTCAGCGCGTGAGCTTCATCTTCCGGGGCCGGGAGCAGGGTTTCAGCACCCCCGCCATGCTGGCCCTGGCTTTCGCGGTGGGCATCATCGGCGGTACCTACGGTATCGGCGGCGGGGCGATCATCGCGCCGTTCTGCATCGCGGTGTTTCGCCTGCCGGTGCATGCGGTGGCAGGCGCGGCGCTGGCGGGAACCTTCGTTACCTCGCTGGTCGGCGTGGCGGTCTATACCTTCCTGCCGCTGCCGGGCGGCGGGTATGCTACTCCCGACTGGTGGCTCGGCAGCCTGTTCGGCTTGGGTGGGCTGGCCGGGATGTACCTCGGCGCGGCTTGTCAGAGGCATGTTTCGCAACGCGTGCTGAAAGGGGCGCTGGGCGTACTTCTCGCCGGTTTGGGCGGGTTCTACCTGTTCTGAAAGGGGTTGTAGGTGCGATTTTTACCTGCGTGGCAATGTCAAGATCGCCTCAAGCCCGCCGTCCGGATGGTTGTGTAGCGACAGGTCGCCGCCGTGCATCTGTGCAATGTTGCGCGCGATGCCGAGGCCCAGGCCGGTGCCGCCGGTATCGCGGCTGCGTGAACTTTCGCGGCGATAAAAGGGTTCGAATACCCGTTCGAGTTCAGCTTCCGGAATGCCCTGGCCTTGGTCCTGAATGTGGATTTGCAGTTGTTTGCCGTGGTCGTTCACGGTGACGGTGGCGCTTTTCCCATATTTGACGGCGTTGTCGATCAGGTTTCCCAGGCATCGCTTCAGGGCTGCAGGCTTGCATGGATAGGGCTGGGCAGCGATGCCTTCCAGCCTGACTTGCTGGCCAATTTCCGCCGCATCTGCCTGGAGACTCTCAAGCAAGGCCATGATGTCCACGGGTTGCACCGGCTCCGGGTTGTCCACGCCGCGCATGAAATCCAGGGTGGCTGCAACCAGGGACTCCATTTCCTCCAGATCCTTGACGAATTTTGATTTGAGATCGTCGTCCTCCAGCAGTTCGGCCCGGAGCCGCAAGCGGGTGATGGGGGTTTTCAGGTCGTGCGACATGGCTGCGAGAATCCGCGTGCGTTCCTGAATATAGCTGGCCAGGCGTGATTGCATGGTGTTGAAGGCATGCGCTGCGCGACGCACTTCGGTTGGTCCGGTTTCAGCCACGGGCGGGCTGTTGATGTCCCTGCCCAGCTTTTCGGCGGCGCTGGCGAGGGTGTCAAGGGGGCGTGTGGCAAGGCGCACCGCGATGAGCGAAAGAAGAATCACTGCGGCGAACAGGATCAGCAGACTGAAAACCAGATGGGGTGGCAGGGGAAAGGCTTCACCGCTTGGACGTGCTTCGATGGATACAAGCGTCCCATCTTGCAGGTGCGTCTCTACTGTGAAGGCGATTTTTTGCCGTGGTTGAAGACGCTGATCCATTTCGGAAACCGTGACTTCGACTGAAGGGCTTTCCCCAAGCAGGTCGTGCAGCATCCCGGCGAAACCGGCAGCCTGGGTTGCGTTGTCGAGGTTCTGGGGTTGGCTGGGGGGGCGGGGGGCGAGGGAAACCGATAGCGTTGAAGAATTGAGCGTTGCCACAATCTTTTGCCGGTCGGAGGGAGCCAGTGCATTCAGCAGCCGGATGGCATCGGCAATCCGTTGTGCAGCTTCCAGGCTGTTCGAGCGAAACAGCAAACGGTCGCGCTCGCGCAAATGGAAAGACACGTTGACCGATTGCACCAGAATCAGTCCGCCGAGCAGGATCAGAACCATGCGGCTGAAGAGGGATTGTGGCAACAGTCGCATCATTTTCTCGTTTCCACCTGCACTGCCAGGATGTAGCCTTCGCCCCGCACCGTCTTGATGAGGGCGGGTTCCTTGGCGTCGTCCGCCAGGCGGTGGCGGAGTCGGCTCACCTGAACATCGATGCTTCTTTCGAAAGGATCCGCTTCCCGTCCCCGCATCATGTCCATGAGTTGATCCCGATTGAGAACCCGGTTGGGGTGATTGAGGAATATCCGCAACAGGCGGAATTCGGAACCGCTCAGCGGAACCACCACCCCTTGCGGCGAGACCAGTTGGCGCGAGACGATGTCCAGCTCCCATCCGCCAAAGCGAACCCGGGCCGCATCGCCGGTTTCCATGTTTCCCGGCAAGGCCTTTGCCCGGCGCAGGATGCTCTTGATACGCGCCAGCAGTTCACGCGGATTGAATGGTTTGGGCAGGTAATCGTCGGCGCCCATTTCCAGGCCGAGGATGCGATCCAGGTCCTCGCCCCGGGCGGTGAGCATGATCACCGGGATGTCCGAGCGCGCCCGCAGATTGCGGCACAGCACCAGGCCGTCGTCTCCGGGCAGCATCAGGTCGAGCACGATCAAATCCACCCGCCCCTTATCCAGCGCCGCCAGCATGCCCTTGCCTTCCGCCACGGCGGTGGTCCGATAGCCGTTTTTCTGCAGGTAATCACCCAGCAGGCTGCGGATTTCGGCATCGTCGTCCACGATAAGAATGTGTTCAGGTGTCGTCATGGTGCGTTTATACCCTGTTAAGCCAAAGCCATGCATGGAAATTGTAAAGCAGTGTAACGACCCGGCATCTTGTCACAGTAAGTTACAAAAAAGCCCTGCCCCGACATATGCCAGTTACACCCTGGCGGTTAAATGCGCTAGCGGCTTGTCGCGGATTTTGCGCTCCGTTTCCAGAAACAGTCATTTACCAAAGGATGCCCTGATATGAAACCTCCCCACAATCTTGTCCTCAATTTTGTCGCATCGGCCTGTTTGTTATTCGCCATGACTGGCGTGCACGCGGCTGAGCCGCTCGTCTTGCAGAAGGTCATGAAGGAGCTGGGCAAGAACATGCAGACCATCACCGACGGCATTTCCCGCGAAGACTGGGAACTGGTGGAGAAAACAGCACCCCTGATCGCCGATCATCCCCAGCCGCCGATGTCTGAAAAAATGCGCATCATGGGCTTCATGGGCAGCAACATGGGCAAGTTCAAGGCTTATGACGGCGAAACGCACGATCAGGCGTTGACCATCGGCAAGGCAGCCAGGGCCAGGGACGGCCAGGGCGTCATTCTCGGGTTCCAGAAACTCCAGACCAGTTGCTACAACTGCCACAGCGAATTCCGCAAGCCGATTGTGGAGCATTTCTACGACAAGAAAGATGCCGCCCAGTGATCCAGATTCCGCTGCCAGGAGAGCCAGAATGAAACGCGTGATCCTGACCTTCCTCATCGGCAGCACCCTTGCCCCCACAAGCCAGGCAGCCGAGATGAACAACCTGATGGGCGTCTATCGCGAAGCACTCGCCAGCGATGCCGTCTTCGCCTCCGCCCGCGCGGCCTATCAAGCCGCCCGGGAAAAACTGCCGCAAGGCATTGCGCAACTGCTGCCCAACGTCAATTTGAGTGCCGGCACCACGTGGAACAGGCTGGATGTCTCCTACTCGGGTGCAACCACGTTGCCTGGCGGAAAACGGGACTACAACTCCAACGCGTATACCCTTTCCCTGAATCAGCCCCTTTACCGCATCCAGAACTGGAAACAATATGAAATTGCAAAAGTCCAGGTTGGGCAGGCGGAAATGCAGCTTGCCCTTGCTCAACAGGATTTGATGCTGCGCGTCGCACAAGCCTACTTCGACGTATTGCTGGCCCAGGCCAATGCCACTCTTGCGGTTGCTCAAAAGCAGGCGTTCGTGGAGCAACTGGCCCAGGCCAGGCTCAACTTCGAGGTCGGCACCGCGACCATTACAGATACCCACGAAGCCCAGGCCAGGCATGACCTGGCGGAAGCCACGGAAATTGCCGCCAGCAACGAACTGGAAGTGAAAAAACGAGCGCTGGAAAGAATCATCGGCAAGGCGCCCGGCCCGCTCGCCGGCGTGGAAGAAAATTTCCCGCTCCTGCTGCCCGAACCCAACGACATGAACCAATGGGTGAAAACCGCGGAGCAGCAAAGCCTGCCCGTGCAGATTCAGCGTGCAACGACCGAAATCGCCAGGCGGGAGGTGGAGCGCAATCGGGCAGGCCACCAACCCACCCTCGATCTGGTCGCAAGCTATTCGGATGGGTCGGCCAGCGGCAGTCTCTACGGCGTCGGCAGCGACACCCGAACCTCCGCCATCGGGATCCAGTTGAACTTCCCTCTCTATCAGGGCGGCAGCGTCAATTCCAGGGTCAGGGAAGCCGTCGCCAATCAGGAAAAGGCCAACCACGATCTGGAACAAACGTTGCGCCAGGCCGATTACGCCACGCGAGAAGCTTTTCTCGGCGTCGCCAGCGGCATGGCGCAGGTCAAGGCGTACAAACAGGCCCGTATTTCCAGCCAGAGTTCACTGGACTCCTCCAGGCTGGGCATGGAAGTGGGTGTACGCACCTTCGTCGATGTGCTCAACGCGCAGCAACAGGTCTTCAGCACCTGCCGCGACCTGAACAAGGCGGTTTACGATTACCTGCTCAGCCGGCTGAAACTCAAGCAGGCTAGCGGTTCCCTGAGTGAGGAAGATTTGCAGCAGGTCAGCCTGCTGCTGAAATAGCGGGGCTTGTCACAATAAGTTACAAAAATGGCTGGTTTTGACATACGCCGTTTACACCACCGCGGTTAAATACGCTGCGCAGCCAAGACCTGCCGGTTTGGTTCTGAAGGCTGGTTAAATTCAAGCAAAAATCAAAAGGAGTACTGAATATGTATGGCAAAAAATTGATGCGGGCGGCCACACTGGCTTTGAGTCTCGTTAGCCTGAACGCCTTCGCTGCGCAGGATTTCTCCGCGCTGAACACGGCGGATTTGATGCAACTGAAACCCGGCGAAATGGGTGACGAAGACCGCAATGCTTTTCGGGCGGAAATGCAGAAGCGCTCAGTGAGCATGAGCGCGACGGAAAAAGAAGCAGCGCGCAATCAAATGCGCGAACAAAATAGAGGCCAGGGAGGTGGACAGCGCATGCAGGGCGGCGGCATGCAAGGTGGGGGTGGCATGGGGCGGGGGCGCTGAGCTTGAGTCATATATTGATGCGCACCGGAAAATTAGCGGAAAATGATTCAACCCGGATGTTTCACACTTGGGCTGAATCTTGGGAGCAACGATGAAAATCCCCTTTACCCTGCCACGACAGGCCTGGTTTGCTGTCTTTGCCATTGCGCTGCTGCTGGCCCTGGGCTGGGTGGTCACGACCAGCGGGCCGCTCGCGCCGATCAAGGTGACCGTGACCAAGGTTGCCAGGGGGGAAGTGGCGCCCGCCCTGTTCGGCATCGGCACGGTCGAGGCGCGGCGCGCCTATCTCATCGGGCCGACCGCGGCCGGACGGGTGAGAAGCGTGCTGGCGGATGTGGGAGACAGCGTGAAAGCAGGCCAGTTGCTGGCGGAAATGGACCCGGTGGACCTCGATGCACGCGTGACTTCTACTGCTGCTGCGACGGCCCGCGCGGGAAGCGCCGTGAAGACGGCGCAAGCCCAGTTGCACGATGC
>JBDKRR010000338.1:0-8797 GCA_039683315.1 Sulfuricella sp. | reverse complement strand
ACGCGCCGGCATGTGTGGGTCGACCGCTTGGCGAGCGCCTGGCTGGTGCGCCGTTTCGTCGATGCGGAGGCGCGTTTCATCTGGCTGGAAAATCCCGCGAACTGCCCCCCCGACGCCGTCGGTTTCGACTTCGACAGTGCCGAATTCACCCATGTGGGCAAGCATGTCACGTTCGAGGTGCTGCTCGCCGCGTTCGGGCTGGACAAGGATCCGTTGCTGGGGCGGATCGCCGCCGTCGTGCATTTCCTGGATGCGGGCGGCGCCGCAGTCGCCGAGGCGCCGGGCGTGGAAATGGTGCTGTCCGGTTTGCGCCGCCAGTGCGGCGATGACGATGCCCTGCTGGCGCAGGCGATGGGGGTTTTCGATTCGATGTATGCGGCCGGCGAATAAGAAGCGGGCCTGTCGGCGCATTTAGCGCCTTTCTCCGCCCGGCAGAATTTCCTGGCATTCCGGGAATATCCTGGCCGTGCAGGTGCGGCAGATCTCCGGGTCGAGGGTTTCGTAGACCACCGGGATCACGTTCGACTTGGCCGGGAAGAAGCTGCTCTCGCCGATGTCCTTCAGGTAGTGTCCCTGCTTGAGGAAGTTGTATACCGGCTCCTTGAGACGGTAGAAATACAGTCCGCCGCCCATTTTGCGCCGGCGCTTGGCCTCTTGCGCCAGCATTTCCGCGCCCGCCACGTCGACGAAATTGACGCCGCTGCCGACCACCAGAACTGTTTTCTGCTGCGGATTGATTTCGTCGATCTGTTGCAGGTTGCGCTGTACGTGGTCGACCGCGCCGAAGAAGATCGAGCCGTTGATGCGCACCATGCGGAACTGCGGGCATTCCGTGCGTCCCTTGAGGTCTTCGAAATGGTAGGCGCCTTCCTCGCCGGAGGGTACCACCGGCACGATGGCGGGCTGGGATGTGCGGGCGAGGTAGAGCATGAGCGACAGCATTACGCCGACGTAGATGGCGAATTCCAGCTCGACGAACAGGGTCGAGAGCAGCGTGGTGACCAGCACCGCGGTTTCCGCCCGGCTGGTGTGGAAAATGGAGTGGATGTGGTGGAAGTCGATCAGCCCCCACGCCACCAGGAACAGGATCGCCGCCATGGCGGGGATCGGCAGGTAGGCGGCGAGCGGTGCCACCAGGAGCAGGGTGGCGGCGAGGAACAGGGCGGAGAACACCGCCGCCAGCGGGGTGCGCGCTCCCGCGGCATAGTTCAGGCCGCTGCGGTTGAAGGAGCCGCTTGAAGCATAGCCGGAGAACAGGCTGCCGAAGATGTTCGACAGGCCTTGGCCGATGAATTCCTGGTTGCCGTCGATGCGCTGTTCCGAGCGCACCGCCACGGCGCGGGCGATCGAAACCGCCTCGGTGAGGGCCAGCATGGTCACGGCCAGGGCGCTGGGCGCCATCTTCTTGATCGTTTCCAGCGACAGGTCGGGCAGGGAGAATGGCGGCAGATGCGCGGGCAGGGCACCGACGGTGCGGATGTGGGTGATGTCGTTGCCGAAATGGCCGTTCAGACCGAGGGCGAACAGGCTGCCGATCAGCATGGCGGCGATCATGTAGGGAATCCACGGCCAGAACTTCTTCACCAGGATGCCCGACAGCAGCGTGACCAGCGCGACCGAGGTGACGTAAAGGTTGATCTCGCCGATCTGCAGCACCAGCTGGTGGATGATCTCGTAGAAATGGGAGCCGCGCGGGATGTTGATGCCGAAGAAGTTCTTGATCTGGCTGGCGGCGATCAGCACCGCCGCGCCGGCGGTAAAGCCGATCACCACCGTGTGCGAAATGAAGTTGACCAGCACGCCCATGCGCGCCAGGCCCATGATGAGCTGGAACACTCCGGTGAGGAAGGTCAGGGTCAGCACCAGGCTGATGAACTGCGCGCTGCCCGGCTCGGCGAGCGGGCTGACTGTGGAGAACACGACGATGGAAATGGCGGTGGTCGGGCCCGAAACCAGGTGCCAGCTGGATCCGAACAGGGCGGCGATGATGGCCGGCACCATTGCGGCATACAGGCCGTATTCCGGCGGCAGGCCGGCGATGGTGGCGAATGCCACACCCTGGGGTAGCACGATGATGGCGCCGGTCAGTCCGGCGATCATGTCGGCGCGCGTGGTGTGCTTGTCCAGCATGGGCCACCAGCGCAGGAAGGGGAATATTTTATGGAGCCAGAGATTGCAGGCGAGCGCGCTTTTCAGCGAATTTTCAGACATGTTTCAATTTGAAACTATCCTGTTTTACTATGCAGCACATACTACAGAATTCACGGGGTGCCATCAAGGAGCGTCCCGTCGTCCATTTCATAGCTTTTCAGCTTGCGCCACAGCGAAACGCGGTTGATCCCCAGCATCTGCGCGGCGACGGTCTGGTTTCCTCCAGCCTCGTTGAGCACCCAGCGTATATAGGCTTTTTCCTGCGCTTCGAGGGAGGGGATCCGCCCCTCTTTTTTTCTGAACATCTGCACGCTGGCTTCGCGCAATTTTTCGGGCAGGTGCGCGAGTTCGATGGTTTCGCCGGTGTTGATCGCTACTCCGCGCTCGATGATGTTTTCCAGTTCGCGCACGTTACCGGGAAAGTCGTGGTTTTCGAGCACCGAGATCGCTTCCGGCGAAATGTCGTTGACTTCCTTTTTCATCAGCACGGAAAACTTCTTGAGGAAGTAATAGCTGAGCGGGGCCACGTCGCCCTTGCGTGCGCACAGGGGCGGAATGTGGAGGTTCACGACATTGAGACGGAAGAACAGGTCCTGGCGCAACGAGCCGTCCTTGATGACGGCCTCGATATCGCGGTTGGTGGCGGCGATATAGCGTGCATCGGTCTTGACCGGCGCGGTGCCGCCCAGGCGCAGCACTTCGCGTTCCTGGATCACGCGCAGCAATTTGACCTGCATCGCCGGCGACATCTCGGTAATCTCGTCGAGAAACAGCGTGCCGCCCTGCGCCGATTCGATCAGCCCCTTCTTCAGCGTTAGCGCGCCGGTGAAAGCGCCTTTCTCGTGGCCGAACAGTTCGTTGGACAGCAGTTCCTCGCCGAACGCGCCGCAGTTTACCGCCACGAACGGGCCATCCGCGCGGCCGCTGTTGTAGTGCAGATAACGCGCGAACAATTCCTTGCCGGTCCCGGATTCGCCGGTGATCAGCACATTGCAGTCGGTCGGCGCCACCTGCCGGGCCATTTCCAGCAGCTTCAGCATGGCCGGGTCCTGGGTGATGATCCTGACCTTGCCTTCGTAGCCTTCTATCTGTTCGCGCAACTGGCGGTTTTCGCGCTTCAGCAGATTCTTTTCCAGCGCTTCCCTGACCACCTTGCGCACGTCGTCCAGGCGGAAGGGCTTGGCGATATAAAAAAAGGCGCCGCTCTTCATGGCTTCCACCGCCGATTCCGGCGTTGCATGGCCGGTGATCATGATCACCTCGGTGTCCGGGCTACGCTCGCGGCACTTTCTCAGCACCTGCATGCCGTCCACCTTCTCCATCCTGAGGTCAGTCAGCACCACGTCGAACGACTGGTTTTCGATCCAGCCCAGCGCGGTTGCGCCGCTCTGCGTTCCGGCCACATCGTAGCCTTCCTTGGTCATGACGTGGACGAGGTTCTTCAGGGCGATTTTTTCGTCCTCGACGATCAGCAGTTTTCCCTTGCTTTGCATGCGTGTCTTTACCTGTTTTCTTCGTCGATTTTTTCCAGCGGGAGGCGGATATGGAACACGGTTCCGTGCCCGGCTTCGCTTTCCACGGAAATGCAGCCGTTATGTTCCTCGATGATCTCGTACACGATGAACAGGCCGAGACCCATGCCGCGCCCGACGTCCTTGGTGGTGAAGAACGGGTCGAAAATGCGCGGCAGGATATCGGCGGGAATCCCCGGCCCGTTGTCGCGGATTTCGATATCCACCGCGTCGCCGCCGTGGAAGCACTTGCCGAGCGATTTGGCGCCCTCGTCGAGCAGCGAGACGGCAGCTTCGCGGCTCAAATGGCGCCGCGTGGCGCTGATGCGGATTTCGCCCGTGCCGTGCATTTCCTCCAGCGCATTCTTGATCAGGTTGAGAAAGGCCTGTTCGAGCCGTTGCCGGTCAGCCGGGAGCACGATGTCGGCGGCGATCTGGGTGGTGATGCGCACGTCAGAGGGCGTTTCCCCCTTGAGAAACAGGATGACCTCGTCGAACAGCAGCGCCAGCGGCACATTGTCGCGTTGGACCGGCCTGTCGCGAGCGAAATCCAGCAGTGCGCGCACGATGTTGCGCGCCCGTTCGGTCTGTTCCTCGATTTGTTGCAGCAGTTCCTGGTGTCGCGCGGGATCGTTTTCCTCGACTTCCTCCAGCAGGATCTGAGCCGAGAGGGAGATGTTCGAGAGCGGATTGTTCAGTTCGTGCGCCACACCCGCCAGCATGGTGCCGAGTGAGGCGAGCTTCTCGGAGCGCAGCAGCATTTTCTGGCGCAATTCGAGCTCGCCCAGCATGTGATTGAAGGCCTGGGTGATGGCGATGATCTCGCGGTCTTGGGAGGGCGTTACAAGTATGTCCAGCCTGCCGCCGGAAACCGCCTCCACGCAGCTGTCCATGTGCTTGAGCGGGCGCACCACCATGCGCGACAGCGCCCAGCCGACCGCGATCATCAGCAGCGAGAGCATGACGATAGAAGCCACGAGGACGGAGCGGAAGCGGTCCAGGGAGGCGCGGATCCTGCGCCTTTCCGTGCCGGCCATCTCTTCGGCGATGGTGACGACCCCCTTGCCGGCTTTCCTGATCTGCGCTTCGAGCAGTTCGCTTTGCGTCGTGTCGGCGGCGCTGGTCCTGGCGTATTCCGCCATCAGTTCGCGGTAGGCCCGGACTTCGTTCTGCAGCGCCGAGATCCGCGGCGCCGAAGCGAGCTTGGCGAAATCCGCGGTGTTGTGTTCGATCAGGTCGATGACCTTTGCGGCATAGCGCTTGCTCTCCTGCAGGTCGGCATCCTGGTGGTAGAGGAAGTAGTTCTTTTCGAAGCGCCGGATTTCCAGCGTGGCGTCGAACAGCGCCGTAATGCGCTCGCCGAGGACGACACGGTTGTCGATCACGCGCAGTTCGAGGAAGGTGAACAAGGAAAGGGCGACGATCAGCAGGGCCATGACGTAATAGCCCAGGTAGCCGAGCGTGATCTTCTGGCGGAGCGAGGACTGGAGCTTCATGTTCGTAATGCTGCTACAAAATGTTGCATTACGCAACAATAGAGGACTGCGCTGTAACAGTGGGGATTCAGGGGCCGATTACTCGCACGAAGGGCTGTGTCCCGAACCTCGCGCGGACGGCTTGCAAGCGCATTGCAAACTGCAACAGTGCGGTTTTTAACTTTGCCAATGAGGATGGATTTAAGTGCAACGAAAACATATAGCTAGGATATATCTTTGCTATGGCATGGATAGTGCTTTGTACAAGACAGAATTTATAAAATCTTATTTGAAGCGGGGACTATCATGAGCAACTTTTTAACCAGATTCAGGAACATGCTCAACGCCATTGCATACGCCGAGGCTGGCGATCTGGACGCTGTCAAGCAAATCCTTCAGACGCAATACAATCATTCCGCAGTTGCGGAAGATAAGGCCGGCGAGGAAATTAGCGACGGTCAGTCGGCTCTTCCCGCGATGTGATCGGATGGGGGGAGCCTCGCGCCCTTCTTCTGTCGTCGTCGCATATTTAAGCTGCGGCGTTCCATCCTGGCTTCGGCCTACCTAGCGCCATTCTCAGTTCAGTCGGTTTCCCGGGCAAGCCAAATGCTTGCGCCGGGTCGCGTTCGTCATGCAGGCTTCACCGCCTGCTCCCTGCTTTTTCGTTCTCCCGTTTCCAGTTTTTTACACCATTCCAGACATTCCATCAGGGGCCTGTTGCGTGCCCGTCTAATTATTTCGCGGTAATCATAAAAACGTTCATAACATAACTAATAAGTGTTACGATATGAACAGTTAGTCTTTTGATGAGAGATAATGGAAGTTTTTTTCGCTGCCGATAAATGGCTGGTCCTGGTAGTCAGTCTGCCGGCAAGCAATGCCAGCATGCGCATGCGTTTGTGGCGTGCCATGAAGGCACTGGGTTGCGCGACTCTGCGCGAAGGTGTTTATCTGCTGCCGGTCGGGCAGAGCCAGAGCCGGACGCTGCGCATGCATGCAGGAGAAATCAGGCAGGGAGGTGGAAGCGCCTATTTGCTCGATATCGCCAACCTGCAGGCTGAGGAAAACAGCGATTTCCAAAGTCTGTTCGACCGCAGCGAGGAATATTCGCTGCTCATGGGCAGAATCGCCGAGTTCAGATCGGCGATCGGCACGTATGAAGCCACTGCCGGGCGGCGTCAGCTCAAGGTGCTGCGGCGCGATTTCGAGGCGCTGGTCGCGCTCGATTATTTTCCCGGCAGCAAGAAGCACGAAACCAGTGCCATGCTCGTCGAGGCCGAGTCCGAGTTTTTCGCCCGCGTGACGCCGGGCGAACCGCGCACTGTGGAGGGCAGCATCGCCCTGCGAGCTAGTGCGGACTATCGCGGCCGGCTCTGGGCTACGCGCAAGCATTTATGGGTGGATCGCGTGGCAAGTGCCTGGCTGATCCTGCATTTCATCGATCCCGACGCTAATTTCCTGTGGCTGTAAAAGCCGGAAGACTGCCCTTTCGGTGCGATGGGGTTCGACTTTGATGGCGCAGAGTTTACCCATGTCGGCAGGCGCGTGACTTTCGAGGTGTTGCTGGCCAGCTTCGGGCTGGAATCCGACCCGGCGCTGATGAAGCTGGCGGCGCTGGTGCATTGTCTCGACGTCGGCGGCTCAGCGGTGGCGGAAGCGGCAGGGGTGGAGACGGTGCTGGGCGGGTTGCGTGCCTGCCATCCCGATGACGATGCGCTCCTCGTTGCGGCAGGCAGCGTTTTCGACGGGATTTACATGAATTTCAAATCAGGAGAATCGGCATGAGCGAGACAAACAATATGGTGCGCCCCGCTCAACCCACCTTCTGGGAAGCTTTTGCCTACTGGCTCAAGCTGGGTTTCCTCAGCTTCGGCGGCCCCGCCGGGCAGATTTCCATGATGCACCAGGATCTGGTGGAGAACAGGCGCTGGATTTCCGAACGTCGCTTCCTGCACGCGCTCAATTACGCCATGGTGCTGCCGGGGCCGGAGGCGCAACAGCTCGCCATCTACATCGGCTGGCTGATGCACCGCACTTGGGGCGGCATAGTCGCCGGCACGCTGTTCCTGCTGCCCTCGCTGTTCATCCTCTCGGCGCTGACCTATGTTTATCTGACTTTCGGCAAGCTGCAATGGGTCCAGGGCGTGTTTGCCGGCATCAAGCCGGCGGTGGTGGCGATCGTGGTGTTCGCTGCCTGGCGCATTGGCTCACGGGCCTTGAAGAACAAGTTGTTGTGGGCCATGGCGGCGGCTTCCTTCATTGCCATCTTTGCGCTGGATGTTCCCTTCCCAGCCATCGTGCTCGCGGCGGGCGTGCTGGGATTCATCGGCAGCAAGGTTGCGCCCGACAAGTTCAAGGTCGGCGGCGGCCACGGCGCACCCAGCAAGCAATACGGCCCGGCCGTGATCGACGACGACACGCCGACACCCGAACACGCGAAATTCAAACTGTCGCGCCTGATCTTCATGACAGCCGCCTTCCTCGTCATCTGGGCTGCGGCGATGTGGCTGCTGATGGGGAGACCGGTGCTGCTGGACATGGGCGAATTCTTCACCAAGGCCGCGCTGGTCACCTTCGGCGGCGCTTACGCCGTGCTGCCCTACGTCTACCAGGGCGGCGTCGAACACTACCAGTGGCTTACCGGCCCACAGATGATCGACGGCCTGGCGCTGGGCGAAACCACGCCCGGCCCGCTCATCATGGTGGTGGCTTTCGTCGGCTTCATCGGCGGCTGGACCAAGGAAATCTTCGGCCCGGAGAGTCTTCTGCTGGCGGGGTTCGCCGGTGCCTGTGTCGCCACCTTCTTCACCTTCCTGCCGGGCTACCTGTTCATCCTGGCCGGCGGCCCGCTGGTGGAAGCGACACACGGCGACCTCAGTTTCACCGCGCCGCTGACCGGCATCACGGCGGCAGTGGTGGGCGTCATTCTCAACCTGGCGCTGTTTTTCGGCTACCACGTGCTGTGGCCGAAAGGCTTCGACGGTCCGTTCGAATGGTTCTTCGCCCTGATGTCCGTGGCCGTCTTCTTCGCACTATGGAAATTCAAGCAGGACATCATGAGAATCATCGGCGCATGCGCCCTGGTGGGGCTGATTCATAGCTATGCCATTTAGCGTGAAACGGTACACTGGAGTGGTGCATGAAAGTGCAACGGTTCAATGGCTGAGTGC
This sequence comes from Sulfuricella sp., assembly GCA_039683315.1. Lineage (GTDB taxonomy): Bacteria > Pseudomonadota > Gammaproteobacteria > Burkholderiales > Sulfuricellaceae > Sulfurimicrobium. The sequence goes on along the minus strand of JBDKRR010000338.1, from coordinate 490 downwards.
CGTGAAATTTCAACTGCCTAACTGCGGCAATTGCATGTCGTTCGTCCGGATTACCCGGATGCAGGCTTCCACCACGGTCGGGTCGTAGCGGATGCCCTTGCCCTGCGAGATTTCCTCCAGCGCTGCTGTTAGGCCCAGTGCGGGCCGGTAGGGGCGGTGCGTTGTCATGGCCTCGACCACATCGGCCACCGCGATGATGCGTGCTTCGATGATGATCGTTTCGCCTTTGCAGCCCTTGGGGTAGCCGCTGCCGTCCAGGCGCTCGTGGTGTTGTGCGATCATTTCCGCCACCGGCCAGGGGAATTCGATGCCCTGCACGATGCCGAAGCCGGTCTCGGGGTGGCACTGGATCAACTGGTACTCGGTTTTGGTGAGTGCCCCGGGTTTGGACAGGATTTCCGCCGGCACGGATATTTTTCCGATATCGTGGATCATGGCGCCGAAATACAGTCCTTCGATGACTTCTTCTTTCAGCCCCATTGCCCGGGCG
>JBDKRR010000337.1:0-5180 GCA_039683315.1 Sulfuricella sp. | reverse complement strand
ATGATGGCCAGGTCGTCCCAGTGGCGGTCGGAAAGCTTGTCGACGCGGATCAGTGGATGATGAGCGGCTGCGTAGGCATAGCACCATGTGTCGAGCGCCTCATTGTGGCGGCCCTTGCGGATCTCATACCTGTTTTTGATCGGGTTGTAGGTCTCGCTCGTGAGCTGGGCGTAGAACTCGGCCGGCAGGTCCTGCGAGAAATGTCCGCGCCTATCCTCAGGCGATAGATCAGCATCTGCTGCTAAATCGTTGTAAAGCCTATCTTTCGCTATCTCGGTCCCGACCTGCCAGACGGGGATTCCGCTTGGCGCGCGCTTGCCTCTTGCAGTGAGTTCGGTGTGCATCGGCCGCCGCGGGAGGACAGACGCGGCCCTGTGCCGGGACCCCTGCATCGCCATGAATGGAATAGACAGTGCTGCCGATGCGCGGGCCGCGAACGCCTTTGCCTCGGCGGTATGGTGACCACCGATATCCACGCCGCCAGCAGCAACGCGCAGGACCCCGCCAGACGCATGCGGGATCGTCTCGCGGATCAGATCGAGCGCCTGGTCCCAGACGGCGTCGAGGGACGGGTCACCGATGGGCTCGACCCAATCGAGGACCCACCACTGGCGCCCTGGGCCATGGCCCAACCACAACACGGATAGCCGATTGTCCTGGGTATCAATTCCTACCGTGACCATCAGGCAGTCTGTCGGGGCGGTGCGGACGGCGTAGGGCTCGGCCCGCATGGCAATGTCGCGCGAGTCCGCCTTGTTGCGTCCCGGATCTTCCCACGTCTCGCCGAGGTAGGTATTCACGAACACCTGCAGGCGGGATGGATCGCCCTGGGCATCGAGCCAGCGCTGCGCGAGTTCGATCCATCTTGGCCCCATGCCGATCGGGGCCATGATCGATGACCAGTGATAGCCGCGCTTGAGCTTTGGCGCGTCGGTGACGGTCGGTCGCCACTCACCGGCTGCGAGCATGACCGGCTTGTGCGTCTCCTCGATACTGCCCCCGCAATCGGTGCATGCGTACCAGGCGCTGGTTACCTCCCGGCGCTCGGCGGCCCCGGGGGCGGCATGTACGGTGCGGGTGTCCCAGTGCATGTGCTGCCAGGTCAGGACCTGGAACGTCCCGCAGTGTGGGCAGGGCATGAAATATCGCCGTTGATCAGTCTGCTGATAGCGCTGCTCGATTCGGGAGCCTCCGCGCTTTGTCGGGGTCGATACCAACAGCAGCTTGCGGCGTGAGTAGGTCCGCTGGCGGTTCTCGATAAGCTCCAGGGGATCGCCTTCCCCGCCGACCTGCCACTCGAATCCATCGACCTCGTCGCAGGCAACGTAGCGCACGGCATCGGATCGCAGGCTGTTGGCCGCATTGGCGCCGGCGAGGATCAGTCCGCCGCCCGGAAAGCGGATGACACCCATCGAGGTCTCGGCGTCCCGGCTGCGCAATCCTCCCAACGCATCGGCGACCGGCGCGGTCTCGCGTACCAGGTTCCGCAGGCGGCGCTTGACGAACCGATCGCGCAGTTCCAGCGTCGGCATCACCATCAGCATCTCGGCCGGGGCGTGGCTGGCGACGTAGCCTACCCAGTTGAGCAGGACTTCGGTGCCGCCACCCTGGGCGGATTTCATGATGACGACCTCCTGGCATGGATCATGAGCGGACAGACTGTCCATGATCTCGCGCAGGTATGGCACCAGGTCGGTCCGCCAAGGGCCCGGGTTGGCCGTCCCAGTCTTGATCTCACGGTGTGCGTCTGCCCATTGCGATACGGTCAGGGTTCGACGGGGGCGAACGCCTTTTGAAAATGCGGCGGCGTGGCCCTTGCCGGCAGTTTCGTTGGCCATGTCGGTCAGGATCTGGAACACGGCATCCGATAGGCGGGCATGAACCTGGGTCTCCACCATCCCCGGCTCGATCGTCTCGGCAATCACGGCCTGCAGACGGTCCAGGGCCGCCCGTGTCATCCGGCGCAGGCGCTGGCCGTCCGCCCAGACGCGCTTTGCCTGCACGACCTGAGCCTGGCGCGCCTTGAGCTTGGCGAGGTCAATGGCGAGCTGGACGCGCTGTGTGGCGTGGACGGCCTCGGATAGGGATGGTGTGGAGGCGTCGTTCATGGACGGCGCCCCGCTCGGCAATTGAACACGCGGCGCAGCACATACGCACGCACCAGCGAGATACCGGTGAACACCAGCCCGATGCCGGCCGCGGCGCGCATCAGGCGGCCTGCGGCGCCCGCGCGGCATCGACCTCGGCGAAGCTGCGGCCATCCCCGTCCAGCGTGGCCGTCTTGCCGGTGAAGTCCTGCCAGCGCTTGACGATCACGTCGACAAAGCGCCCGTCCAACTCCATCAGGCGGGCGTGCCGGCCCTGCTTTTCGCACGCGATCATCGTGGAGCCGGACCCGCCGAAGGAGTCGACCACCACTTTTTTGTCGGGCTGGTCCTGCAGCGCCAGCTCGATCAGTTCCACCGGCTTCATGGTCGGGTGGACCGTATTCCGCTGGCACTTCAGGGACCAGACGTCGCCGCGGACGGTCTTGTGGCCGCCGAAGTCGCCGTAGTAGAAGATGATCTCGTGCTGCTTGAAATACTTGTCCAGGTGCTGGGCGGGGTTCACCTTGTCCCATACGATCATGGCTTTGGGCTTGCGGCCAATCGCCTCCATCGCCTGCCGGAACAGGTGGGCGTACTGCCACGAGCAGCAGACATACATCGTCTCGCAGCCCACCAGCGACTGCGTCAAGAAGTCCACGAAGTCGGGGTCGGACATCTTGTCGTTCTTGATCTTCTCCCGCTTGTCCTTCACCCCCTGGTAGTCGATGTTGTAGGGAGGGTCGGTGAACACCATGTCGGCTCGCCCGCCAGCCATGAGTGAATCCAGCGCGTCCTGGCTGGTCGAGTCGCCGCACATCACCCGGTGCTTTCCGCAGACCCACACATCCCCCGGCCGGCTCACCGGGTCCGGCTGCACCTCCGGGGCGGCGTCCTCGTCCGTCAGGCCGGCGGTTGTGACCGGCGGGCCTTCCAGCAGGTCGGTCAGTTCGCCAGCATCGAACCCCAGCAGGCTCAGGTCGAAGTCCATCCCCTGCAGGTCCGCAAGTTCCTGCGCCAGCAGCGCGTCATCCCAGCCGGCGTTCAGGGCCAGGCGGTTGTCGGCCAGCACGTAGGCGCGGCGCTGGGCGCCGGTCAGATGCGGGAGGCGGATGCATGGCACCTGGTCCATGCCCATCTGCTGGGCGGCCATGACGCGCCCGTGCCCGGCGATGATGCCGCCTGCCTCGTCGATCAGCACCGGATTGGTCCACCCGAACTCGGTGATGCTGGCGACAAGTTGCTCCACCTGTTCCGAGCTGTGAGTCCTGGCATTGCGCGCATACGGAGTCAGGGATCCGATTGGCAGGTATTCGATAGCAAGATCAGACATTCAAATCTCCTGGTGTTTTTAGATACCGCGCGGCTCGGACCAGCGCCCGGTTGATCCGCCGCCATTCGCGGGTAAGCTCGTCTCTGGCGAGGTCCGCAATCTCACCGGAACTTGAAGCGCTGGCCAGTCGTGGGGTCAGTCGTTCGACGGCTGCATCCAGGGTGGCGCGCAGGGTGACGCCCAGATCGGTCGCGACATGATCGACATCGGCACGTTCAAGCAGGGCGCCGCGCATGATGCCCAGCTCGATCAGCTTCATCTGCCGCTTGGCTTCCTCGCGCTGGCGGCGCAGATCCGACGCGGCCGCCCCTTTCTCGCCGTGCTCAAGGTCGGGCATCCGCTCGACGACGACCTCCTTGGGTGGCTTTGCCGGCTTCGAGGCGGCGATCTCCTCGCGCCGGCGTGCGTTCATCTCGGCGATGTGTGGGCGGCTGCCTCCGGTCTTGGCGATCAGGGCGTCGCTGGCGGCGACATCGACCTTGCCATCGGCGTTGAATACCAGCCGGCCGGATGTCTTGAGCTTGAAAATGTACGGGGAGGAGACGCCACGATAGGCGGCGTACTCCTTCTGATTCATATACTTAGCCACGGCGCCTCAATTCATCTATCATCTGGCACGGCAGGCAGCGGGTTGACCATGGGGCCGCCTTTCGGCGGCGAGGATCAATCTCCTCGCCACAGCCCAGGCAAACCTGTGTCCCGCGCTTTGATATTGCCGATGCGGTGCGACGTTGTGCGGCATCGATCTCGGCATCAACCGCCTGCTGTGAAATATCAGCATCATCGGCCATCAGCGTGCCTCCCGTATCGTGCGCACCACGGCATGTTCCAGGCCGTCGGCCATTGATCGGCGCCCGTCTTCGTACGCTCCGACCATGATCTGGTAAACGGAGTGGTAGTCGGCGAATCGCTGGAATTCGATCTCCACGCGTTCCGTCCCCGCCTCGAACACCCCGGTGCCGGTCGGGTCCTGCGGATCATCCCGGCCGACCCATTTGGCGATGAGCTTCAAGGTGTGGTCTCGAATCGCACGTTGGCGTCAGGCAGGCGGCCCAGGACGGGAACGACTGTGCGCAGTACGCCAGCGCTCAGGGATACGGAAAACTCCAGGCTGTTCAGGAACCGGCCGCGCAGGCTTTCAAGCGGGCCTGGGAAGCGTGACTCCAGCTTGCCAAGCAGGCCGCTGACGTTGAGCGGGCCGATGGAGAAATTCAGTTCGGTCAGATCGTCGAGGCGGATCTCGGCGTGCTCAAACTCAATCACCCACGCCTGCCCGGATACCTCTGCCATGGCGGAATCGTCCATCTCGACCAGTGCGGCCGAGGCTGTGAACGGGAGGGCCATGGCTCCGGCCATACAGTGATACTTCATCCGATTTCTCCTAAGTGTTCGCCAAGTTATTGAAATTAATGCAATCGCTCAACTTCCTCCAAACAGGAAAATCACGAATTCCAGCACGCCATAAACGGCAATGCAGATTGCCATCACCAGAAGAAACTTCTCGCACCTGTCATCCATACCCGATCCTCCCCGTTGATTGCTTGAGCGTAGCGCGGAAATTAACCATCCGCAAGGTGTCTCGCGCGCGCTCATATTCTCGATTCAATCTTAATGGCTCGAAGTAAGCGATTGTTTATCCTATGTTTGTTGCAAAAACCTAACGGAAAAACGCGCCCGTTCGACCCGCTAACCCCGCCCCTCTGGAAGGACCAGCTGTTTCACCGAGTGAATCGAACCCGGCGTGGAAGGGCGGGTTGACCCGG
>JBDKRR010000336.1:0-8578 GCA_039683315.1 Sulfuricella sp. | reverse complement strand
TCCTGCTGATATCCGGCAACTTCCCCGGCTGGGTATACCTCGCTTTGGTACCCGTGCTCGCTATTCAAGTCGCTTTTGCCATCGGCCTTGGTATTACACTGGGCGTGCTCAACGTATTTTTCCGCGATGTGGGTCAATTCTTCGGGATTTTTCTGCAATTCTGGTTCTGGCTCACTCCAGTTGTCTATCCAGCCAGCATCCTGCCAGAGGTGCTGCGCCCCTACATGGAACTCAACCCCATGGCCAGCCTCATGGCCGCCTACCAAGGCATACTGGTGAGCGGGCAATGGCCGGAATGGCATGATCTATGGCCAGCCACGCTACTGGCCCTTGTGCTGTGTGTTTTTGGCATGCGGCTGTTTCGAAAGCGTGCCGGTGAAATGGTGGATGAACTGTAATGGGCTCAATCACCGTCACCAATTTGGGCAAGGCCTACAAGCAATACCCCGCCCGCTGGTCGCGCTTGGCTGAATGGTTGTTGCCCGGCAACACCTCGCGCCACAGCCTTCATTGGGTGCTGCAAGATATCAACTTCACCGTTAGCCCCGGCGAGGCCGTGGGCATCATCGGCATCAACGGCGCGGGCAAAAGCACCCTCCTCAAGATGATCACCGGCACGACCCAGCCCACCACCGGCAGCGTGCATATCACTGGGCGGGTTGCGGCCCTGCTGGAATTGGGCATGGGCTTTCACCCCGACTTCACAGGCCGGCAGAACGTACTTATGGCCGGACAACTGCTCGGCTATAGCGTAGAGGACATCACCCGCCTCATGCCTGAAATCGAAGCTTTCGCCGAAATCGGTGACTACATCGACCAGCCGGTGCGGGTGTATTCCAGCGGTATGCAGGTGCGACTGGCGTTTGCCGTTGCCACTGCAAGTTGCCCAGAAGTGTTGATCATCGATGAGGCGCTGTCTGTGGGTGATGCCGCATTTCAGCGCAAGTGTTTCCAGCGCATTGAGAGCTATCGGTCTGCAGGCACGACCTTACTGTTCGTCAGTCACGACATCGAGACTGTCAAGAAACTTTGTGATCGCGCACTGTTTATCAGGGAAGGCCATCTAGCTCACTTTGGCGTGGCCAAGCTGGTATGTGACGAATACGCAAAATATCTCTTCGGCGACCGGCGCGGGCGCACGACTATTTCTACGGATACCACATCGGCACCAGATACGGAGGCCGCCAGGTTCGACCCCTCATTGGCGGCGAGCTGTGAGATGAACTATGGCAACGGCAAGGCGGACATCGAGGCGTGCTGGCTGGAGGATGCTGCTGGGCGGCGCATCAACGTCATCGAGGCTGGCACATCGTTTCGCTGGTGCTATCGCGTCAGATTCAATGAAGATATAGCCAAACCCATTTTCGCCATGATGCTGAAAACCCGCGAGGGCGTTGCGCTTTACGGCGTCGACTCAATGCAGTTGGACATGGAAATTGAGCCAAGTCGCGCTGGCGATGCCGTCGATATCCAGTTTTCTCTGTCCAACCCCCTAGCGCCAGGCGTTTATTACCTGGACTGTGGTGTCCGCATTCATTCCGCCAACGGCGGCGAATTTCTCTCCCGTCGTGTTGATTCCGCCATCTTGCGCGTGACGGCCGGGCCATCATCAACCGTAGCAGCGGGTTTAGTCGAGATGAGTGCAAAATTGGGCTGCAGCCGGGCAGCCGTTGTGAGCATATAGCGAATGAACAAACCTCCGATTTTCATTCACTCACTGTTTCGCGCTGGTAGCACCTATCTGTTCAACGTCTTCCGTCGTTCTGAGGAAGGGTATTGGTGCTATCAAGAGCCGCTACATGAGATGGCCGTGTTAGCGCGCAGCGAACCTGCGCAATTACTAAGGGGGTTTGGCGAAAAAGAAATGCGTTTGAATCGCCACCCGCAGATGGATACGCCTTACTTTCAAGAATTGCACGCGACATGGCCGGCTTGGAAAGATGTCTTAAATGAATCGTCCGTGTATGACGGCTACTTTGCCCCCAGCAATGCGGACATTGGAATTCCATACTGGCGCGCGCTCGTTGATGCAGCCAAAGGTCGGCCGGTTTTTCAGGAATGTCGTACCGCCTCACGCATTGCGGCGATCAGGGAGCAGTTTGGCGGCTATCACATCAGCTTGTGGCGAAATCCTTGGGATCAGTGGTGGTCTTACAAGGTTACCGAGTACTTTGATGTGGCGAATCAACTCATCATCAATGCGCCCAACTCGCCAGCAGCAGTGCAGGCACTACGCAGTGACTTAGGTATTGAGGATTGCTCGCATGCAGGTATAGCCGAGGCGTTCGCGCATTTCTCGGAGAAACCACTCAGCTCAGAAGAAAGCTACCTCGTTTTTTACATGCTTTGGTGCCTGGGACTGCAACAGGGTTGGAAGCATGCGCATCTGATGCTGAACATCGATGGGCTCAGTGACTCATCAAGCTACCGAGACGTGACGAAAAAACAACTGGCAGATGCGGGAATTAGCGGAATCGATTTTTCAGATTGCCATGTTCCGCAAGGCTTTTATATTGATCAGGATAGCGGTTTTTTTGCTGCCCTTGAAGAAAGGGTTCACGATTGGCTGAGGGCGGGAGGATGGACAGAGGATGATCTCAACAAAGTGCAGGGCCTCCGCCAACAATATCAGCCGGCCAGTTGGCGAGAACCAATTGAAACGTTGAACCCACACGATTTGGCGGAGCAAGCAACCCGAGCGCGTAGTTTGGCAAGACGCTACGAGACCAAAGTGGCAAAAACCTCGCAAGAGGGGGCCACGAAAGTAGCCCAGGCCGAAGCCCGTGCCACTGAGGCCGAGACCCGCGCAAACCAGTTAAAGATTGATCTCGATGCAGTGCACGCATCCAACCATCATCATTGGCAGCTAGCCGAAGCCAGCGCGCAGCAAATCGAGGCCATCCTCCACAGTTACTCTTGGCGCGTTACTGCCCCCCTGCGTGCGTCGCTCAACCTCTTGCACAAACTGGCCCCAAGCAATTACAAAGCGCACATTAAATTGCTGTTTCAACATGCCACTCGTTACGTCCTGATCCGACCAAAACTACGCAACGCCGCCTTGGCCGTGCTTAACCGCTTTCCGCGCCTGAAAAATCGCGTTGCGCGTATCGTTATTGGCGCTGCCCCGCAGCCGGTTACCATGAAGGACGTACCCGCCGACCTGGCCCAACTTACCCCCCGCGCCCGCCAGACCTACTCCAATCTGAAGGCAGCCATCGAATGCCGCCAGAAGGAGAATGGCTGATGCGGGTCGTTATTGACATGCAAGGCGCGCAGACCGAGAGCCGCTATCGTGGAATCGGTCGCTATACCCTGTCGCTGGCCCAAGCCATTGCACGCAATCGGGGCGAGCATGAAATCATCCTCGCCCTTAGCGGCCTTTTCCCTGACACCATAGAGTCCATCCGTGCCGCATTCGATGGCCTGTTGCCGCAGGAAAACATCCGTGTTTGGTATGCTCCCGGCCCGGTGCGGGAGTGGGAGCCGGGAAACGACTGGCGCCGCGAAGTCGCCGAGCGCATCCGCGAGAGCTTCCTCGCTAGTCTGCGGCCAGATGTGGTGTATGTATCCAGCCTGTTCGAAGGGTATGTGGATGACGCGGTGACGAGCATTGCCGCCTTCGCTCCGCAAATTCCCACCGTCGTAACCCTCTACGACCTCATACCCCTGCTCAATCCGGACACCTATCTCACGCCCAACCCAAGGTATGCACGGTATTACCAGCGCAAAATTGAATGCCTGAAGCGTGCAAACCAGTGGTTGGCCATTTCCGAATCGGCTGCACGGGAAGGGCGAGACACGTTGGTCCTCCCGGCGGACGCCGTGATCAATATTTCCACCGCTTGCGATGACGTATTCCGGCCCATGAAGATCCAGGAGCATGAAATACAGCATCTCCTGGCACGATTCGGCATCACCCAGCCATTCATTCTCTATTCCGGTGGCGCCGATGCTCGAAAAAATGTGCATCGCTTGATTCGTGCCTACGTGCGCCTGCCCAAACCGCTGCGGGATGCGCACCAACTGGTACTGGTGGGCAAAATTCCCGAGGACAACGTAGCCGAATTCAAGCGCAGCGCGGAATCGGCCGGCGTCCCCCAAGGCCATCTCTTATTCACCGGCTACATCACCGACGAAGAATTGGCGCAGTTCTACAACTTGTGCACGGTCTTCGTGTTCCCGTCATTGCACGAAGGGTTTGGCCTGCCCGCGCTCGAGGCCATGTCCTGCGGTGCAGTGGTCATTGGTGCCAACACATCCAGCCTGCCTGAAGTCATTGGCCGTCAGGACGCCCTGTTCGACCCTTATGACGAAACGGCCATCAGCCAGAAGCTGGCTCAGGCGCTTGGTGATAAGGCATTCAGGTGCGAGTTGGCGGCGCACGGCCTCGAACAAGCCCGGAATTTTTCGTGGGAAAAAAGCGCGCGGCGTGCCGTTGCCATATTTGAGAAGCTTCACGCCGAAAGGGAATTACCCAAGCCCCCGGTATATGGTCGCCGAAAGATGGCCTTTGTTTCTCCGCTACCTCCTGAGCGTACGGGAATAGCCGACTATAGCGCCGAACTGTTGCCGGAGCTTGCCAAGTACTACGATATTGAGGTTGTGGTGGCTCAAGAGCATATTGCCGATGCCTGGGCGCAGGCTAACTGCCCAATCCGTGATTCCCAATGGCTACGGGCCAACGCGCACCGGATGGATCGCGTGCTTTACCAGTTTGGCAATTCCCCTTTTCACCAGCACATGCTCACTCTGGTTGAAGAAGTACCGGGCACCGTGATGCTGCATGATTTCTTCCTGAGCGGTCTGCTGGCCTACTTGGAAGACTACGGTATTGTTCAACATGCCTGGGTTCGCGCGTTGTATCACGCACATGGATATTCGGCAGTGCGGGAGCGCTATCACGCCAGTGATGGAGCTGCCGTAAAGATGAAATATCCGGTTAATCTGCGGATTTTGCAGAATGCTCGGGGGGTGATTGTCCACTCCGAGTATTCACGCAGATTGGCTAGCGAGTGGTATGGGGAAAATTTTTCCAATGATTGGAAGGTGATCCCACTCCAGCGGATACCCAGCGCAGGTCTCGATCGTGCCCAGAGCCGTGCAAAGCTCGGTCTAAAGACCGATGATTTCGTGGTTTGCAGCTTTGGCTTCTTGGACCCGGCTAAGCTTAACCACCGCCTGCTGGACGCCTGGCTGAATTCTAATCTTGCACAAGACCCGCGTTGCATGCTGATGTTCGTGGGTGAGAACCACGGTGGCGAATATGGCGCCCAATTGCTTGGAACTATGCGCGCGAGTGGTCTGGACAAGAATATTTGCATTACGGGCTGGGTCGATATGCCGACATATCGGAACCACCTTGCCGCTGCAGACATCGCCGTACAGTGTCGTACTCTTTCGCGCGGGGAAACATCCGCAGCAGTGCTGGACTGCATGAACAATGCCTTACCTACCATCGTTAACGCCAACGGTTCCATGGCCGATTTTCCGTCCGATGCGGTTTGGCTGCTGCCGGATGCATTCGACGACTGCCAGCTTGTCGAGGCACTTGAGACTTTGTGGCAAGACCACGAAAGACGGGCTGCACTGGGTCAGCGAGCACAAGAACTTGTCCAGACCCGCCATGCCCCGTGCGCCTGCGCCGAGCAATATGCCGAAGCCATCGAACAGTTCCACGATGCGACGCAAAGTAGTACCCCCGCTTTGCTCAAAGCTATCGCCACGTTCGATGGTCACCAACCCACAGACGCGGAATGCAGAATTCTTGCGCAAACCATCGCACAGTCGCTGCCTGCCAAGCAGCCCGTAAGACAACTCTTGCTGGATATATCCGCTACGTGTCGTAGCGATTTGAAAACAGGGATCGAGCGCGTGGCGCGCGCTCTGGTCATGGCCATGTTGGAATCACCGCCGTCAGGCTACCGCGTCGAGCCCGTTTATTTGAGCAACGAGGGCGGTGTCTGGCGTTATAGGTACGCTAGCCGCTATACGTTGGGGTTGCTCGAATGCCCGCCCGACGCGATCCTCGACGAGGTGGTGGACCCGAGGAACGGTGATGTGTTGCTGGGGCTAGACCTATCTGGTCAGATGTTGATCGAGGCGGAGGCGGCAGGATTATTCACTGACTACCGAAATGCGGGGGTAGCGGTCCATTTCATTGTTTACGACCTGTTGCCGGTACAGATGCCCCAATTCTTCCCTCCAGAGGCGGATGCAAACCATGCAAAATGGCTGCAAGCTATTGCCAAGTTCGACGGAGCTGCTTGTATCTCACGGGCGGTGGCTGATGACTTTAGTGCATGGCTCAAACCCAACGGTCCACAGCGAGAGCGTGAGTTCAGGATTGGTTGGTTTCATCTTGGTGCCGATGTGGAAAACTCCGCTCCGACCTACGGCTTGCCAAAGAATGCAGGGAAAACGTTAGCACAGATCAGTGCTCGTCCAAGTTTTCTCATGGTCGGCACTATCGAGCCGCGCAAAGGCTATCTGCAAACCCTGGAAGCGTTTACGCAGCTATGGCAGGAAGGCCACGATATCAACCTCGTCATCGTCGGTAAAGAGGGGTGGAAAGCCCTGCCGGATGAGATGCGGCGTACCATCCCCGAAATCGTAAAGCGGTTGCGACGCCACCCTGAGCTAAGCAAACGACTCTTCTGGCTGGAAGGCGTCAGCGACGAATATTTAGAAAAGGTTTACGCCGCCGCAAGCTGTTTGATAGCGGCCAGCGAAGGGGAGGGTTTTGGTTTGCCGCTAATTGAGGCGGCGCAACACGGCTTACCTATCATCGCCCGCAATATTCATGTGTTCCGCGAAGTGGCGGGCGAATTCGTATCTTATTTCAAAGGCAGCGAACCGGCTGATCTGGCGGAGGCTGTAAAGGAGTGGCTCATGGCATTTAAAAACAATCGGGATCAATCCGTTCCGGGCTTTAAATCAAAAACCTGGAAGGAGAGTGCCGGATCACTAATGGCTGCCGTGATTGGCGGAAATTGGCACCGGCGGCTCGTTCCTTCTTCTATTCGCAAGAAGGCTATGGATGACCACCTGAAACTCATCCATGGTGCACGTGTAAATATGGCCAGTAATTTGCTGCCTCCTGGGGACATTATCTTGGATCTGGGAGGGGCAAACTGCCCTCTCTACAAATTGGGTTATCCGCATCGCTTCAAGAAGCTATACCTGATCGACCTGCCACCCGAAGCACGTCATGATATGTATAAAGAGATTGTAATTGATCCCAACTGCGACGGTGGCGAGGTGGTAATTAAGTATGGTGATATGACGGAATTGGGGGGCTTTCCAGATGAAAGCGTGGATTTCGTCTGGTCCGGTCAAAGCATTGAACACGTTTCACCTGAGGCTGGAGAGAGGATGTGCCAGGCCGCCTTCCGTGTCCTCAAGAAGGGGGGGGCATTCTGTCTCGACACGCCCAATCGCAGGCTGACAGAAATCCATGTAAGGGGAGCGGGTGTAGAGTTTATCCACCCCGAGCATTGTATTGAATATCGCCCGGAAGAATTGAAACAGATGCTTCTAAAAGCTGGTTTCGAAATCAGGCATGCGTATGGAATTTGTGATATGCCAAATACATGCGAAACGGGTGAATTTTGCTACGAGGATTTTATGTTTGGTGATCAGATTACCGATGATGTCGCCAAAGGCTACATTCAATTCTTACATTGTGTGAAGCCATGAAACTTATCATCCAGATCCCCTGCTACAACGAAGTCGGAACGTTGGCCATTGCGCTCGCCGCGCTGCCGCGTCACGTCCCCGGTTTCGATGCCGTCGAATGGCTCATCATCGACGACGGTAGCAAGGACGACACGGTACGCATCGCCCGAGTGAACGGCGTCGATCACGTTGTCCGCCACACCCATAACCAGGGCCTGGCGCGTGGATTCATGACCGGGCTAGATGCCTGTCTGCGTCTGGGGGCGGATGTGATCGTCAACACCGACGCCGACAACCAATACAATGCCGACGACATCCCGGCGCTCGTTGCTCCAATCCTTGAACACCGCGCCGATGTCGTGGTGGGTGCGCGACCCATCACTGCCATCGAGCATTTTTCGCCGGTAAAGAAGCTGCTGCAGAAACTGGGCAGTTGGGTGGTACGGGTGGCCAGCAATACTGACATCCCCGACGCTCCAAGCGGCTTCCGCGCCATGAGTCGCGCCGCCGCACAGCGCCTGATGGTATTCAACGATTATACCTACACGCTGGAAACCATCATTCAGGCCGGCCAGAAAAACATGGCCATTATCTCGGTGCCCATCCGGGTCAACGAAGACCTGCGTCCCTCCCGCCTGGTGAAAAGCATTCCGACGTATATCAAGCGCAGCATCGTCACCATCATACGAATTTTTATCATCTACCGACCGTTCCGCTTCTTCGGTACCATCGGCGCGGTGCTGTTTGGCGCGGGCTTTCTGATCGGTCTGCGCTTCCTCTGGAAATTCCTTGGCGGCGAGGGCGAAGGCTATGTCCAGTCGCTCATCCTGGCCGCGCTGTTGCTGGGCATGGGATTCCAGGCCCTGTTGATTGCCTTTGTTGCGGATCTGTTGGCGGCAAACCG
>JBDKRR010000335.1:0-8489 GCA_039683315.1 Sulfuricella sp. | reverse complement strand
CCACGATCACTTCGCGGATCATTTTCTTTTCCTGGAACAGGTTGAGCGTGTTGTATACCGTGGCTTTAGATGTTTCGCTGTGCTTGGCATTGACGATGGCCATCACCTGATCGGCGCACAGATGCTCCTGGTGCGAGAACAGGGCGTATGCGATCTCGATGCGCTGGTGGGTGGGATTGATTCCGTGCTGCCGCAGCAGATCGGCCATGTTGTCGCGGGTGTAGTCACAGGTTCTCATGTGGAAAATTCTATCCAAACATTTGGAACCTGTCTAATTTGTTTTGCCATGGATGCTGTCATGGGCTTGATTTATGGCAAATTCGCCCCTAACTGGCATACCTGAATCTATTTTTCGGAGAAACTCATGCCCTATTTTGTTTATAAAGTCACGACCTTCCCATTCAAGCAATTCGAGCTGGCTGCACAGTTCGACGCCTTCAAGGAAGCAAGTGCGCACGCCAAGGAGTTGCGCAAGACTGTTGTGTCCGATGACAAGGTCGTGGTGAAAGTCATGTTCGGCGAGAATCAATTGCAGGCTGAAGATATCCTGAATCAGGAACGCGAGCCGCAGCCGATGACGGGTGAGGATTACTAACCGGTGTTGAACGAGGGCGCATACCAGGATGCTTACGATGGCGCGGTGCGGCTTTCCTGCCCCTTCGAGAAGGCCATTCTGAGTCGCTGCGCCGGCTGCGATCAGGCGCACAGTTTCAATATCGCCGAGCGCGAGGCGACGGCATGTAAAGCGCCGGTAGCGCGGGAAAATTGCCTCACGCTGCATGCGCTGCTGCATCAGAATGCGGCTTTTACCCTCAAGCTTACACATCCCGGCGAACCTCTGCCACATGCCAAGGAACTCAAAATACAGTGTGGCGGATTGCTTGGGACGCAGCAGCTATTCGAGCCAGAAGCCTCCGTGGTCTCGAATATCCATGGCCTGATCGGGGATATTCAGCAGCGTTTCGGTAGCATGCAGGATGTGCCCTATCTTGATGTGGTCAAGGCCATCTCGGCGTATGAGGCCCGTCGCAGACGTTAGTCTTTTACTTCCGCGCCTGGTAAACGGCCATGATGGACTTGAGTTCATCGAGTGTTGCCAGACGTTCTTCGGTAGTTAATTCCAGCGTATCGGCAACCGGTTCGCCCCGCTCCAGAGCGGCGATGATCTTCGTTACTTCCTCGCAGCCTTTTAGGCTCAGCGTTTCGACACATTGATGAATTTTTGTCTGGTCCATGGGCTGGCAGATTCTGGCTGGTTGCTTGAGTCGGTAATTTGACCGCTTAAGCGTGAAACGGTACCATGCCCCCATTTTGCGAACAAGGGGATTTGGGATGCGCGAAAAACTGGTCGCGGGAAACTGGAAAATGCACGGCAGTCTTGCCGAGAACAAGGCGTTGCTGGATGCCCTGGTGCCTCAGCTGGCGAGCCTGAAGGGGGCTTCCTGCGCGGTGTGCGTTCCATATCCTTACTTGTTTCAGGCGCAGCAAGCCCTGCAGGGCACGAATGTGGCCTGGGGCGCGCAGAACCTGAGCCAGCACGACAAAGGCGCGTTTACCGGTGAAGTCTCCGCTTCGATGCTGGTGGATTTTGGCTGCAAGTACGTCCTTGTCGGTCACTCCGAGCGTCGTGCCCTGTATGGCGAGGATGACGCCACAGTGGCGGCGAAGTTCGTTGCGGCACAGAAAGCCGGTCTGACCCCGATTCTGTGCGTGGGTGAAACTCTGGCAGAGCGCGAAGGTAATATCACCGAGCAGGTTGTTGCGCGCCAGTTGGACGCCGTGTTGGAAGTTGCCGGTGTTGCAGGACTTGCGAAAAGCATCGTGGCGTATGAGCCGGTGTGGGCAATTGGAACCGGTAAAACGGCTACTCCTGAACAGGCTCAGGCCGTGCACGCCTTTATTCGTTCGAAGGTCGCCGAGGCGAGCGCTGACGTGGCTGCAGGCCTGGTTATTCAGTATGGGGGTAGCGTAAAAGCCGCGAATGCGGCACAATTGTTCTCTATGCCGGATATCGATGGTGGCTTGATCGGCGGCGCTGCCCTCAGCGCCGAAGAGTTTGTGGCGATTTGCCGCGCCGCCCAATAGGGCGAAAGTTTTTTTGAAGGTTGTTGTTTAAATGGAAACAGTAGTCTGGATTATTCATGTGTTGGCTGCGCTGAGTGTTGTCGGCCTGGTTCTGATGCAGCATGGCAAAGGCGCCGACATGGGCGCGGCTTTTGGTAGCGGCGCGTCGGGCAGTCTGTTCGGTTCTTCGGGTTCGGCCAATTTTCTGAGTCGTGCCACGGGGATTCTGGCGACGGTGTTTTTCATTACCAGCCTGACCCTGGCGTATTTTTCCGGCACCAAGACAAAATCGGCAGGCTTGATGGAAAGCCAGAAGCAGGTGTTGCCGGCATCGCAGCCTGTAGTGCCCGCCAGCCCGTTAGGCGCTCCGGTATCGAAAGCCAAGGAAGTTCCGAACTAAATTTTTGCATGACGTGCTGTATTAAGCGCGTCATTAAGTTTCAAAGCCGATGTGGTGAAATTGGTAGACACGCTATCTTGAGGGGGTAGTGGCGAAAGCCGTAGCAGTTCGAGTCTGCTCATCGGCACCATAAATAAGATAATGTTATAGTTTTATAACAATATTCTATAACATGTTGAAAAATAAAAATAAAAAGTAACGTCCGAGCTTGACACACAAGGCCTGTCGCGCCTAAGCTTCCTTCTAATTTGACAGACTATTCGCGGAGCTGCGAAATGTTGGAAAACTATTTTCCAATCTTGGTGTTCATTGCAGTAGGTCTCATGGTTGGTGTGGGACCAATGGTGGCTGGTTTCGTTCTCGCCCCTCACCGTCCTGACACAGAAAAACTCTCTCCTTATGAGTGCGGGTTTGAGGCGTTCGAAGATGCACGTATGAAATTTGACGTGCGTTACTACCTCATCGCCATTCTCTTTATCCTTTTTGACCTGGAAATTGCCTTTCTTTTCCCCTGGGCCGTGGTGCTCGGTGAAATCGGCCTGTTTGGCTATGTCGCGATGGTTATATTCCTCGCCATCCTGGTGGTCGGCTTTGTGTACGAATGGAAGAAGGGGGCCTTGGAGTGGGAATAGAAGGCGTCTTTGAGAAGGGCTTCATTACGACAACCGTCGATACGGTTATCAACTATACCCGTACCGGTTCCTTGTGGCCCATGACTTTCGGTCTCGCTTGCTGCGCGGTGGAGATGATGCAGGCGGGCGCCTCCCGCTACGACCTCGATCGTTTCGGTATCGTCTTTCGTCCCAGTCCGCGCCAGTCCGATGTGATGATCGTGGCCGGGACGCTGACCAACAAAATGGCACCGGCCTTGCGCAAGGTATACGATCAGATGGCGGAACCGCGCTGGGTCGTGTCCATGGGGTCCTGCGCCAACGGCGGCGGTTATTACCACTATTCGTATTCGGTGGTGCGTGGCTGCGACCGCATTGTTCCGGTGGATGTTTACGTTCCCGGTTGCCCGCCAACGGCAGAGGCGTTGCTGTATGGGCTGATCCAGTTGCAGAACAAAATCAAGCGCACCAACACCATTGCCCGCTAGAGAGCCGAATCCTCACATGAATGCATTTCTCCAAGGTCTTGCCAACTCGCTGAATAATGCGCTGAGCGGAAAACCCTTTGTCCTTAGCGAGCGTCTCGACGAGTTGACGCTGGTAGTGCCGGATGCTGACTGGGTAGCGGTGGCTGAAATTCTGCGCGATCACCCGGAGTTGCGCTTCGAGCAGTTGTCTGACGCCTGCGGTATGGATTACAGCAGTTATGGCGAGGGAACATGGCAGGGCCGACGTTTCGCCGCGGTTTATCACCTTCTGTCGGTCAGTCTCAATCAGCGTTTGCGGGTAAGGGTTTTTGCTCCCGATGACGAATTTCCGGTCGTGCATTCGGTTACGCAGGTCTGGCCCAGTGCGGACTGGTACGAGCGCGAGGCGTTCGATCTTTACGGCATCGTGTTCGAAGGTCACAACGACCTGCGCCGCATCCTGACCGACTACGGCTTTATTGGCCACCCGTTCAGGAAAGACTTCCCGCTTTCCGGTAACGTGGAAATGCGCTATGACCCGGACCAGCGCCGCGTGATTTACCAGCCCGTCACCATCGACGAGCGTGAACTGGTGCCGCGCACCATCCGCGAGGACAGTTACAGTGCCTGAAATCCGAAACTACACGTTGAATTTTGGACCCCAGCATCCGGCCGCCCATGGCGTGTTGCGCATGGTTCTGGAACTGGATGGCGAAGTCGTCATGCGCGCCGACCCGCATATCGGCCTGTTGCACCGCGGCACAGAAAAGCTTGCTGAATACAAGACCTTCCTCCAGTCGGTCCCCTACATGGATCGTCTTGATTACGTGTCCATGATGAGCAACGAGCACGCCTACGTCATGGCGATCGAAAAGCTACTCCAGCTCGAAGTGCCGATCCGGGCGCAGTACATCCGCGTGATGTTCGACGAAATCACCCGCATCCTCAACCATTTGTTGTGGATCGGCGCCCATGCGCTGGACGTCGGCGCGATGACCATGTTTCTCTATGCCTTCCGCGAGCGTGAAGACCTGATGGATTGTTACGAGGCGGTGTCCGGTGCGCGTCTGCATGCCGCGTATTACCGTCCCGGCGGCGTCTACCGCGATCTCCCTGACAGCATGCCGCAGTACCAGACAGCCAAGATGCCGCGCCATAGCGAAAGCGACATCAAGTTCATGAATGAAAACCGGCATGGTTCGATGCTGGATTTCATCGAAGACTTCACGCAGCGCTTCCCGGCCTATGTCGACGAATACGAAACTCTGCTCACGGATAACCGTATCTGGAAGCAGCGCACAGTAGATATTGGCATCATCACGCCCGAGCGCGCCTTGGCCAAGGGACTGACCGGCCCAATGCTGCGCGGATCCGGCCTGGCGTGGGACATTCGCAAGCAGCAGCCATACGAAGTGTACAACCGCATGGACTTCGACATCCCGGTGGGCACCAATGGCGACTGCTACGACCGCTATCTGGTGCGCATGGAAGAAATGCGCCAGTCGAACCGCATCATGAAGCAATGCGTGGATTGGCTGCGCAAGAATCCCGGCCCGGTGATTACAGACAATCACAAGGTGGCGCCGCCCAATCGCGAAGCAATGAAGTCCAACATGGAAGAATTGATCCATCACTTCAAGCTGTTCAGCGAGGGCATGCATGTTCCCGCGGGCGAGGCTTACTGCGCGGTCGAGCATCCAAAAGGGGAATTCGGCATTTATCTGGTTTCCGATGGTGCCAATAAACCCTACCGCCTGAAAATACGTGCCCCGGGCTTTGCCCACATGCAGGCCATGGACGAAATGGCGCGCGGTCACATGATCGCCGACGTGGTGGCTTTGATGGGCACGATGGACATCGTATTTGGGGAGATCGACCGATAATGTTATCGCCCGCATCTCTAGCGAGAATCGACAAGGAAATTACGAAATATCCCGCCGACCAGAAGCAATCGGCGGTAATGGCGGCCTTGCGCATCGCACAGGACGAGTTCGGCTGGCTGGCTACAGAAACCATGGACTTCGTTGCCGGCTATCTCGGCATGGCACCGGTCGCGGTTTACGAAGTGGCAAGCTTCTACAACATGTACGAACTGGCCCCGGTCGGCAAATACAAGATCACGGTCTGCACCAACCTGTCCTGCACGTTGATGGGTGCCGAAACCATTGCCGCGCACCTGAAGACCAAGCTCGGCATCGGCTTTGGCGAGACCACCGGCGACGGGCGCTTTACCCTGAAGGAAGGCGAGTGCATGGGCGCCTGCGGCGACGGCCCGTTGTTCCTCATCAACAATAAACGCATGTGCGGCTTTCTCACCAGCGAGAAAGTCGATCAGGTTCTGGCGGAGCTCGAATAATGGCGAATGAAGTCATCTTCCACTCCATCCATCAGCCGGAATGCTGGAAATTGTCCAATTACCAGGCGGGCGGCGGTTACGAGGCGCTGAAAAAGGTCGTAACGGAAAAAATCCCAGCGGAAGAAATCATCAGTCAGATCAAGACTTCCGCTTTGCGTGGCCGTGGTGGTGCGGGCTTCCCCACTGGCCTGAAGTGGAGCTTCATGCCGCGCCATTTCGAGGGCGACAAGTATATCGTCTGCAACACCGACGAAGGCGAACCGGGTACCTTCAAGGATCGCGACATCATCCGCTTCAACCCGCACCAGGTTATCGAAGGCATGGCCATCGCCGCCTACACCATGGGCGTGAAAGTTGGCTACAATTATATCCACGGTGAAATCTGGGAAGCCTACGAGCGCTTCGAAGAAGCGCTGGAAGAAGCGCGTGCCGCCGGCTTCCTGGGCGATAACCTGTTCGGTACCGACTTCTGTTTCAACCTGCACGCTCACCAGGGCTACGGTGCTTATGTGTGCGGCGAAGAAACCGCGTTGCTGGAATCGATTGAAGGTAAAAAGGGTCAGCCGCGCTTCAAGCCGCCTTTTCCGGCGAGTTTCGGTCTCTATGGCAAGCCCACCACTATCAACAATACCGAAACGTTTGCCAGCATCCCTTACATCATCCGGCACGGCGGGCAGAAGTTTCTCGAGTTGGGCAAGCCTAACAACGGTGGCACCAAGATATTTTCCGTGTCCGGGCATGTCAACAAACCAGGCAACTTCGAGATCGCGATGGGAACCCCATTCGCCGAACTCCTGGAAATGGCCGGCGGAGTTCGTAGCGGGCACAAACTGAAAGCAGTGATTCCCGGCGGCTCTTCCGTGCCGGTGCTGCCTGCCGAAATCATCATGGATTGCACCATGGACTACGATTCCCTGGCTAAGGCTGGTTCCTACCTCGGCGCAGGTTCGGTGATCGTGATGGACGAGACGGTATGCATGGTGAAGGCGCTGGAACGCCTGTCGTATTTCTATTTCGAAGAATCCTGCGGGCAGTGCACGCCGTGCCGCGAAGGCACCGGCTGGCTGTATCGCGTGATTCACCGCATCGAACATGGGCAGGGGCGTGCGGAAGACATCGACCTGCTGGCCAGCGTGACCAACAACATTTCCGGGCGCACCATCTGTGCGCTGGGCGATGCGGCAGCGATGCCGGTACAGGGCATGCTGAAGCACTATCGCAATGAATTCGAGTATCACATCGAGCACAAGAAGTGCATGGTGTGAGTCGCTGAAAACTCACCGACATAGATAAAAATTATATGGCCCACATCGAAATCGACGGCAGACAGGTAGAAGTAAAAGACGGCAGCACCGTAATGGATGCCGCACGTCAGGCGGGAATTTACATTCCGCACTTCTGCTATCACAAGAAACTGTCCATCGCCGCCAATTGCCGCATGTGCCTGGTGCAGGTGGAGAAGGCCCCCAAGCCCTTGCCTGCCTGCGCGACGCCGGTGACCGACGGCATGAAAGTGTTCACCCGTTCAGAGTCCGCTATCCGTGCACAGAAGGGCGTGATGGAGTTTCTGCTCATCAACCACCCGCTGGATTGCCCGATTTGCGATCAGGGCGGCGAGTGCCAGTTGCAGGATCTGGCCGTCGGCTACGGCGAAGTGGCATCGCGTTATCAGGAAGAAAAAAGGGTCGTCAGCAACAAGGAACTGGGTCCGCTGATTTCAACCGACATGACGCGCTGCATCCACTGTACCCGCTGCGTGCGCTTTGGCCAGGAAATCGCCGGCATCATGGAACTGGGCCAGGCGGGACGCGGCGAGCATTCCGAAATCATGCCGTTCGTCGAACGCACGGTTAATTCCGAGTTGTCCGGCAACATGATCGATCTGTGCCCGGTAGGGGCGCTGACCAGCAAGCCGTTCCGCTATTCCGCACGCTCCTGGGAGTTGACCCGGCGCGCTTCGGTCAGCCCGCACGACAGCCTCGGCGCCAATCTGGCGGTGCAGGTGAAGGGCAACCGCGTCTACCGCGTCGTGCCGCGCGAGAACGAAGCCGTCAACGAGTGCTGGCTGTCCGACAAGGACCGTTTTTCCTACGAAGGACTGAACTCTGCCCAGCGCCTCACGCAGCCGATGATGAAACGTCATGGTGAATGGCAGGAATGCAGCTGGCAGGCCGCGCTGGAGTATGTGGCGAATGGCCTGAAACGCATTCGCGACGACCATGGCGCAGCCCAGATTGGCGCGCTTGCGACGCCGCACAGCACGCTGGAAGAGCTTTATCTGCTGCAGAAATTCATGCGCGGAATCGGCAGCGGCAACGTGGATCACCGCACGCGCCAGTCCGATTTTCGTCTCGATGGCGCTCTGCACGGCGCGCCATGGCTCGGTCAGAGCATTGCTGAGCTGGCGGAAGTGAAGAGCGCGCTGGTCATCGTCAGCACGCTGCGCAAGGATCACCCTTTACTCGCACAACGCCTGCGTCAGGCAGTCAAGGCGGGTGCCGAGTTGAACCTAGTGAATCCGGTGGACGACGACCTGCTCACCAAGGTGGCCAACAAGCTGATCGTGGCCCCTAACGACCTGGTCAGTGCCT
>JBDKRR010000334.1:0-14047 GCA_039683315.1 Sulfuricella sp. | reverse complement strand
CCACCAAGTATCTCGGCGGCCATAGCGACCTCACCGCCGGCGCCCTGATGGGATCGACCCATCTGCTGACGCCGGTGTGGCCATGGCGCAAGAACCTGGGCACCACCATCGCTCCGGAAATCGCGTCATTGCTGATGCGCAGCATTCGCAGCCTGACGGTGCGGGTGGCGCGCCAGAACGCCACGGCGCAGGTGCTGGCCGAAGCTATGGCAAAGCATCCCAAGGTGGCGCGCGTGCTCTATCCCGGCCTGCCCGACTTCCCCGGCCACGAGGTGGCACGAAAACAGATGAAGGGCTACGGCGGCATGCTGACGCTGGAAGTGAACGACTGCTACGCGGACGCGGTGCATGTCGTCGACCGGCTCAAGCTGTTCGCCATCGCCCCCAGCCTGGGCGGGGTGGAGAGCCTCGCCACCATGCCGGTGACCACCACCCATCACGGGCTGGTTCCGGCAGAGCGGGCGCGGCGCGGCATCTCCGACACCATGATCCGGCTTTCCGTCGGCCTGGAGGACGCCGCCGACCTGATCGCCGATCTGGAACAGGCGCTGAGCTGAGCGCCTACGGTCATGTGCGAACTTTTCGGCTTGTCGGCCAATCAGCCCATCACCGCCCGGCGGGAACTGGAGGAGTTCCGCCTGCGCGGCGGCCTGTCGGCAGACAACCCCGATGGCTGGGGTCTGGCTTGGCTGGAGCAGGGAAATTTCCGGCTTGCAAAGGAGCCCCTTCCCGCATTCCGCAGCACCCTTCTTGAGGACCTTGGCGCAACGCTGCACTCCAGCCTGGTCATTGCTCACGTGCGCAAGGCAAATTTTCCGCCCATCAACACCCTGAACAATACTCACCCGTTCCGACGCGAGTGCTGCGACAAGGAATGGGTGTTTGCCCACAACGGGCTGGTGCCGGAAATCGTCGGAATGGAGCAGGAGAACCGTCACGCGGTGTGCCGGCCGACGGGCGAAACGGATTCAGAATTCGCCTTTTGCCACCTGCTGAGCCATCTTGCGCGCGACTTCAATAGCCACGACGCCGATATCCAGATTTCATTTGCAACGCTGGCAGCAGCAAGCGAACTGGTCGCCTCGCACGGAAAATTCAACTTTCTCATGTCGGACGGCGAGCACCTGATCGCCTATGGGCACGACCGTCTCCATTACCTGGAGCGGACGGACGACATTTTCGACAGCGTCATGATCGCCACCGAGCCTTTGATCCCGAACGCTGACTGGATCAGCTTCGCGCCGGGAGAACTGCGCATTTACCGGCGCGGCAAACTGACCTTGCAGCTTGACCCATCGAATTTCCCTGCTACCAAGCGCAGGCTGGATGGCATGTATCAGGAACCGGGCTGAGACGAGCTCAGAACCCGGGAAACCTCACCCTCACCTCGGTTCCCCACCCTGCCGCAGGCGTAGTTATTTCCACCTGTGCGCCGTGCAGGTGAACGATTTCCTGCACGATCGCCAAACCCAGGCCGCTGCCTTCCGCTTCGTTCCCCAGCACGCGGTAAAAGCGCTGGAACACTTTGTCCTGTTCTTCCGGCGGGATGCCAGGTCCGCTGTCTTCCACCGCCAACACCGCACCGCCGGATTCCAATCCGACCTTGACGGTAACGCTGCTGCCACTGGGACAATAGCGCAAGGCATTGTCGATCAGGTTATCGAGCAGCATCCTGAGGCGCAGCGCCTCACCCCTGATCGATACTGCCCCGCCCGACTCCTCGTAGCCTAGGTCGATCTCTTTCTTCAAGGCCTGTGGCACCCATTCCATGGCGGCTTCCCGCGCCAGGGCGTCCAGGTCGAGCTCCTGCAGTTCCAGCGATTTATCTGCGCCCGGTTCCACTCGTGCCAGGGCGAGCATCTGGTTGATCAGGCGCACCGTGCGTCCGGCGCTGGTGGAGAGCTGTTCCAGGGCATGACGCTGCCGTGCCGGGTCGGTCTGCCGCAGGGCTAGATCCGTTTGCGCCTTGAGGCCGGCGAGCGGGGTACGGAACTGGTGCGCGGCGTCGGCGATGAAACGCTGCTGCGCCCCTAGCGCCTGGTCGAGACGTCCCATCAACTCGTTGATGGCGTGGATCAAAGTCTGAACTTCCTCGGGCGAATTCGACTCGGCCAAAGGGCTGAGGTCACGGTGGGAACGGCTGGCGATTTCGTGCCGCACCTTCTGCAGCGGCCCCAGCCCCCGGCCCACGCCGAACCACACGATGAGCAGCGCCAGTGCGATCAGCGCCAGCTGGGGCGCCAGCATCCCGGTCAGAATCTCTTCCGCCAGGACGTGGCGCTTGTTGAGCGTTTCGGCCACCTGCACCAGCACCGCGCTGCCGTTCGCCCCGCCGAGCGGTATCACGTAAAGCGAGGCAATGCGCAGTTTCTCCCCGCGCAACTTGCCGTCGTGCAGGATCGGCTTGCCTATCTTGCCGCCCGCCGGAGGTCGCGGCAGGTCGGCTTCGCCGGAGACGAGTCGCCCGTCCCGGCCCACCACCTGGAAATAGACGATATCTGACTCGTCGGAAAGCAGCAGCCGCACCACGCTGCTGGGCAGCCCGAGCACGGTGCGGCCGTCCACTACCCTGACCTGTTCCGCTAGCGACCGGGCGGAATCGAACAGCGCGCGGTCATAGGCCACGTTGGTGAAATTGATCGCCATGAAGAAGGCCACCACCGCTCCCGCCAGCCACAAGGACAGCAGCGGCAACGACAGCCACACCAGTAGCTTGCTGCGCAACGAGCTGGACCGGGCACGCCGGAAACCGAGCACTATTTCGCCGTGTCCAGCAGGTATCCGAGGCCGCGCACGGTCGCGATGTTGACGCCGCAGCCTTCGAGTTTCTTGCGCAGGCGATGGATGTAGACCTCGATCGCGTTGTCGCCGGTCTCGCCTTCCCAGCCATAGAGCGATTCCAGCAGGTGCTCCTTGCTCACCACCTTGCCGGCGCGCATCAGCAGCAACTCGAAGATACCCATTTCACGGGCCGACAAATCGACCGGGCGGTCGGCGCAATAGACCCTGCGTCCGGAAGCATCGAAGGACAGCCCGCCGAAGCTGACCAGCTCGTTGCCGCCCCAGATGGCGCGGCGCAGGAGAGCGCGAATACGGGCCTCGAGTTCCGGCAGGTCGAACGGCTTGGTCATGTAGTCGTCCGCGCCCAGATCGAGCCCCTTGACCCGGTCTTCCAGGGCGTCACGCGCTGTCAGAATCAGAACCGGGGCCAGCGGCTTGCGCTCGCGCAAGCGTTTGAGCAACTGGAATCCGTCCATCTTGGGCAGCCCAAGATCCAGCACTGTCAGGTCGTAATCCTGGTGGGACAGGATATAGTCGCCCTCTTCGCCGTTCTTGGCGCAATCCACGGCATAGCCGGCCTGTTTCAGGGACGTAACCAGGCTGTCGGCCAGCAACGCATCGTCCTCGACAATTAGAATTCTCACGAAAGATTTTCCATAAAAGGAAGTTTAAAGCGGGCATTTATTATAATGCCATGCGGCTATAGAAAATTCGGCCCGAATTGATGTTAATCAAGTGACCTCGACCACTTATAGCGCTTACAATCCTGCAACATAAGAATGCTGACGAGCGCAATGAAGCATGGCAGGTTGCTCATTTTCAAACCGATCCGACTGTATACCGACGAACATAAAATAATGAAAAAACTTCTTGTCGCATTGTCCCGCCAGATGAAGACCCTGAAAGGCTTCTTCCTTGTCGCATCGGTAACCACCGCCTTGCTGGTTTTCCTCGGCTCATCCCTGACTTCGTCACTGCTTTACGAAAAGTTGATTGCGCAGCGGACGGTGGACATGTCGCAGGG
Source organism: Sulfuricella sp. (assembly GCA_039683315.1). Classification (GTDB taxonomy): domain Bacteria; phylum Pseudomonadota; class Gammaproteobacteria; order Burkholderiales; family Sulfuricellaceae; genus Sulfurimicrobium. The sequence continues at coordinate 10,242 of JBDKRR010000334.1, read as the reverse complement.
CATCGCACAACAAACTTTCAATTCCCTTTACCACACCTTGCGCAGCGGCGGCTCGCGCCAGCAACTTGACGAGGCCATTGCCGCCGACATGGCGGCATTCCCCGATGCCCAACATCGGATAACCGCATTTCCCGCTGCTTCCATCGAGAAACTATATGGCGGCAGACCGACGCCCACGCCTGAGCCTGAAGATGTCAAAAATGTCTTTTCCAGCGGGAAGACGGTGACCAGTCAAACACAGCAGGAGGTACGCTACGTTTATCCGCTAACGGCGGGGACTGAATGTGTTCAATGCCATAAAAACGTCCACGCGGGAGATGTTCTGGGAGTCGTCGCCATCGAACACACGCTGCAACCGATCTCGATCAGGGTAAGAGTCTATTTCATCAGCCTATTCCTGGTCATGGGCTGCATCGTGCTGCTGGCCGGCGGCGGAGTCTACTTTTTCGCCATGAAACGCATCAAGGGTTCGGTGGATCTGTTCCGGGAAAAGATCGAAGCAGTCGGCTCGGTCAAGGACCTGAACCAGCTCGACATCAGCCAGACCAATCTAGGCTTCGCGGAATTCGATGAGATATTCCATCACATCAGCCAACTTGTCGACCGGCTCAAAAACGTCGCGGTCGACAAGGACATCCTCGAATTCGAGGTCAAGCTGCTGGAAAAGTTCATCATCACCTCCAACGTGATGCGCGACTGGCGCGAATTCATCAAGGAACTGCTGCTGGAAATCAATTCGATCATCGATGCCTATGCCCTGCTCACGATATTCCGCATCGAGGACGAGGGCTACGAGTGGGAAGTGTTCTGGCGCAATACGCCATCGGCCGCCACCATCGAGCTTTTCGAGCGCATCGTGCGCGCGCAGCTGGAAACGAATCCGCATTTCCAGGGCACCAGCATCATCAACATCAACCACCAGATTTCCGACGCCAGCAAGGCATTGCCGGAGCTTTCGCGCCGCGACATCGAGCTGCAAACCAAGTCCCTGCTGCTCGAGACGCCGAAAATCGGCGGCATCGTCGGCATCGGGGTTCAGTCCACGCTTGCGCAGGACCCGGTACGCCACATCGTAATCGGCAGCATCCTGACCTCGCTGCTCAACCTGGTCGGATCGGTGAAAGCGATTTACAAATACACCAAGGACCTGGAGTACTACGCCACGCGCGACCCGCTGACCGATCTCTACAATCAGCGCATGTTCTGGGAACTGCTGGGCTACGAAGTCGGCCGGGCGGAACGCCACCACCAGGAATTCGGCGTGATGGTGCTGGACATGGACAATTTCAAAACCGTCAACGACCGCTACGGCCACACGTTCGGCGATGCGTTCCTGCAGGCTTTCGCCAAATTGTTGCACGAGGCGGTGCGCCAGGGCGACATGATCGTGCGCTACGGCGGCGACGAATTCGCCATCATCCTGCCGGAAGCGGGCGAATCGCAGGTGTACGAGGTTGCCGAGCGCATTGCAGAGCTGCTCGAAAAATTCACCCTGGACGCCCCTGACGGCGCCAGGATCAAGGCCACGACTTCCATCGGCATCGCCATCTGCCCGGCGCACGGCAACAATCCGCGCGACCTGTTCCTGGTAGCCGACAACATGATGTACAAGGCGAAGAAGGCCGGAAAGAACTGCATTGCCTTCCCCAGCGAAGACGAGATGGCGGAAGTGTTCAAGAAGGCCAGCGACAAGGGCATGATGATTATCAAGGCGCTCGAGGAGCACCGCATCATTCCCTACTTCCAGCCCATCATCAACATGGCCAGCGGCGAAGCGATCATTCACGAACTGCTGATGCGCATCCAGGTCGGCGACAGCATCGTCGCCGCCAACGAGTTCATCGAGGAAGCCGAGGCCATGGGCCTGGCGCACAAGATGGACTATCAGTTGATCGAGAAAGCCTTTGCCCAGGTCAAGGAACAGGGTTACCACGGCATGCTGTTCGTCAACCTGTCGCCCAAGGCCCTGATCGTAGGCGAATTCATGAATCGCATCCACAAGCTGGCAATCGAATACGCGATCGACCCAAGCCGCATCGTGTTCGAGATCACCGAACGGGAAACCGTCAGCAATCTGAGCCTGCTGGAAAAATTCGTGCAGGACCTGAAATCCCGGGGCTTCAGCTTCGCCATCGACGACTTCGGCTCGGGCTTTTCCTCGTTCCACTACATCAAGCGCTTCCCGGTCGATTACATCAAGATCGAAGGCGAATTCATCAGGAATATTCTCGCCGACAACGAGTACCGGGCTTTCACCAAGAGCATCGTCACGCTCGCCCAGGAGCTGCAGATCAAGACGATTGCGGAATATGTCGAAGACCAGTCAATCATGGATGAGGTCGGGCGGTTCGGCATCGATTTTGCGCAGGGCTATCATGTCGGACGTCCCGGACCCGTGCTTGTCGTTGGCAAGCATTCCTGAGCCAGGCAGAAGCCATATGCGGCGCTTCTTCAGAATTGCAGCGCCAGCGCCGCGGATGATGCCGCGAAAGTGTGCGCCGACATCGCGCTGAAGCTCTGCCACAACCAGCCGAACAAGCCTTTCATCGGCTATGGACCCACTGCAGCACGGCATCGAGCACCGGTTTCGCGGCGGCGGCGCGTGGATGGTTGACCATCGCCACCACGACCATGCGTCTCCCCTGCTCATCGAACACATACCCGGCGACAGTGCGTACGCCTTCGAGCGAACCGCTTTTGACGTGGGCATGCCCGGCAATCGAACTGCCATTCAGGCGTTTTTTCATGGTGCCATCGACCGCGACGATGGGGAGCGAGGATTCAAATTCTGCAAAGATCGGGCTGTGGCTGGCTGCCAGCAGCAACTCGCCGAGATGACAGGGGCTGATGCGCTCGACGCGCGACAGGCCGGCGCCGTTTTCCAGCACCAGCTCGGGGAAATCCAGACCCTTGCCCACAAGCCAGGACTCGATTGCCGCTGCACTTTTTGCCGGCGTGGCCGGCGGCCCGGCCTGTTCCGCCCCGAGCGTGAGGAACAACTGGCGTGCCATCACGTTGTTGCTGAACTTGTTGATATCGCGAATCACATCGGCCAAAGGCGGAGAATCGAAACGCGAAAGCAGGCGCGAGCCGGAGGGTAGTTCGCCGGTCGTAAAAGGTCCGCTCAGCGTGCCGCCCAGTTCGTTCCACAGCAGGCGGAAAACGCCATCCACATAGTTGCCGTTGGGGAGCGCGATCAGGTTGAAGCTTTTCTCGCCGCATGACGTGGGGAAGCGTCCGCGCAAAGTTAGCACTCGCTCCCCGCCCGCAGCAGAGAAATCGGTTACGATGTCTTCGCGCCAATCGCCGCAGGGTGCGTTATCCGGCTGGATGGCGCTGACTACCTTGAGAGAGGCGGGTGCCGGATCTGCAATGACTTTGACGGCACCATCCGGTTGCGGCAACAGGCGCATCCGGATGGCGTTGAAATTCACCAGCAGCGCCTGGGGTGCGGCATTGTATGCACGCAACGGCTCGTGATCGAACGCACCCGGGTCGTGAGCCACGTGCTCGAAATAGCTCTGGTCCACCACCACGCCGCCACGGATGTCGCGCACCCCGCGCTGGCGCAGATCGCGCAGCAACAGCCAGAAGTTTTCCAGGGTCAGCTTGGGGTCGCCATAGCCCTTGAGGATCAAAGCGCCATCGAGCGTTTCGCCTGTCAGTGTACCGCTGCTGTAGGCTTCCGTTTTCCAGCTATAGGACGAACCGAGAAGCTCCAGCGCAGAGTAAGTCGTCACCAACTTCATGGTTGAGGCGGGGTTCATCGCCCGGTCCGCGCCGAGCGCGAGCAGCGGCTTCCGCGCCCTGTCCTCTTGCACCCAGACGCCGAGGCTGGATTCCGGCAGTCCGGCCTCCTTGAGCGCAGCCCTGACCGATGCCGGCAAGGTAGCGGCATCTGCCACGACCGAAGCGCAAAAAACAAACAGCGCCAACAGCTTTGCGCCTATTCCGGAAATCTCCTCACTCCTCACTCCTCACTCCTCACCCTAAAGCTCGAACACGTCGCGGTAGCCCGGCACAGCGACGTTCCAGTGCCAGTTGTGACGCACCAGATCGGCAAAGGCGAAGGCGACGTTCTCCTCCCCGTGCACCACGAAAGTGTGCTTGGGCGGCCTCTTGAAATGCCCCAGCCAGGACAGCAGGCCAGCCTGATCGGCATGGGCGGACAAGCCGTTGATGGTATAAAGATCGGCGCGCACCGGGATGTCCTGGCCGAAAATCCGCACGATCTTCGCCCCGTCCACCAGGCGCCGCCCCAGGGTGCCTCCCGCCTGGAAGCCGGTGATCAGCACAGAGCATTCGGGCCGCCCCAGGTTGTAGCGCAGGTGATGCTTGATGCGCCCGGCGTCGCACATGCCGCTTGCCGAGATGATGATGGCGCCGTTTTTGACCTGGTTGAGCGCCATCGACTCTTCCACGCTCTCGGTAAACTGCACGTGCGGCACGTTCTGCCCACGCCTCAGCCACTGCATCATGCCGCGCGCTTCGCTATCCATGAGCTCGATGTGCTTCATGGTGATTTCAGTCGCGCTGGTCGCCATGGGCGAATCGACGTAGATGTTGAGGTCATGCAGACGCCCCTGCCGCGTCAGGTCATAGAGCAAATAGAGGATTTCCTGGGTGCGCCCCACTGTGAAGGCAGGGATGATGACATTGCCGCCCTTGCGCTTGAGGGTATCGGTGATCGCATGGACAAGTTCGTCCATGGTCTGGTCCAGGGTCTTGTGCAGGCGGTCGCCGTAAGTGGATTCGATCAGCAGCACATCGGCGGATTCGATGATGGCAGGGTCCTGCAGTATGGGCTGCCCGTTGTTGCCGATATCGCCGGAGAACACCAGTTTCTGCGTCTGCCCCGCATCGTCCACCCAGACTTCGATGATCGCCGAACCGAGAATATGCCCGGCGTCGCGGAATTTGCAGCGCACTGCCGCATGGGGCGACAAATCGGTGTCGTATGACACCGCATGCAGGTGCGTGAGGCAGGCGTCCGCCTCGGCCACGGTATACAGCGGCTCGATCTCCGTGCGCTGCGACTGGCGCGAATTACGGTCTTTTGCATACTGCGCCCATTCCGCCTCTTTTTCCTGAATGTGGGCGGAATCGCGCAGCATGATTTGAAGCAGTTCGGCCGTGGCGTACGTGGTATAAATCGGCCCGCTGAAGCCCTCGGCGACCAGCCGCGGCAACATGCCGGAGTGGTCGATGTGCGCATGGGTGAGCAGCACGAAATCGATGCCGTGCGGGTCGAATTCGAAGGCGGCATAGTTTTTGTCGTGCGCCTCCCGCCCGCCCTGAAACATGCCGCAGTCCACCAGAAAACGCACACCGTGCGCTTCCAGCACATAGCAGGAACCTGTCACTTCACGACTGGCACCATGGAATTGGATTTTCATTGCAACGCACCCGGGCTTGGCTTTAATGGCTTATTGTAGCCCGGAGCGGGGCGGCAGACACGAACGCAGCCGGGAAAAGCTGCGCTGAAAGTTCACACCAGGCGGTGACGGATCTTGCCGACCATGAAGTCGTCGATGGTTTCGACCGCTTCCTTGCAGAAATGGCTGCAACTCAGACCTTCCGGCATGCGGCTGACGGCGATGCCGCGCTCGACGGCCGTATCCAGGTCCACCAGACCGGCGCGGCCTTCGATCACCAGCTTCAGCATAGGCAATTTGGCCAGCACTTCGGCAGGCAGTTCGGTGCCGAGCGTGATGATGATGTGCGTGCGCCAGCAATTCTCGCCGATCTGTTCCGGCGACAGCTGCGGATACTCCTGCCAGCCGTATTTGGCCGCCTTGAGCATGGGGAACTCGACGGTGTCGGGGAAGCGGGCGTTGTCGACGACGGTGATGTACATGGGTTGCTTTTCAGTATTTTCCGGGGCGTTGCAGACCGGTTTCGACTTCTTCGCGCCTGGCGCGGCCGAGCAGCGTCTCGATCAATTCCAGGGCGAAATCCATGGCCGTGCCCGGACCGCGCGAGGTAATCACCTTGCCATCTTTCACCACCGCATTGTTGCTGAAAGTGGTATCCGGCAAGTCCATGCGATCCACGAAACCGGGATAGCTGGTCGCCGTCTTGCCGCTGAGCAAACCCGCCTCTGCAAGCACGGCTGGTGCGGCGCAGATGGCGCAGGTGTATTTGCCATCCCGCGCCATTTTCTGCAGCAGGGGAATGATGCGCGGGTCGTCCCGGAGATGCGTCATGCCCGGCATGCCGCCGGGCAGCACCACCATGTCGTAGCTTTCATGCAGCGCCACGTCCAGCGTGCAATCCGGCACCAGCAACGTGCCCCGGCTCGCCTTGACGATGCCGGGTTGCAGCCCCGCCACGACGACATCGATCGCCGCGCGGCGCAGCAGGTCGATGATGGTGACGGCTTCGATTTCTTCGCAGCCTTCGGCGAGCGGGACGAGGACTTTGGGCATGGTTTGCCTCCAGATGATTCAGCCACAGAGATCACAGGAAAACACGCAACTCTTCTGTGACCGCCGTGGCTGGTTTGTAGCTTTAATCGCGGAAGTTCTGGTACTGCAGCGGAAAATCGGTAATGGATTTCTTGACCAGCGCGATCGTGTCCTGAAGCAGGTCGCGCTTGGCGCCGGTCACGCGCACGGCCTCGCCCTGGATGCTGGCCTGCACCTTGAGCTTGCTGTCCTTGATCAGCTTGACGATCTTTTTCGCCAGCTCGGTTTCTACGCCGGTTTTCACGGTGATGGTCTGCTTGACCTTGTTGCCGCTGATTTTCTCGATCTTGCCCTTGTCCAGGCAACTCACGTCGATGCTGCGCTTGCCCAGCACCTGGTTGAGGATGTCGAAGACCTGGTCGAGCTTGAAATCGTCGTCGGCGAACAGCGTTAGCACGTATTCAGCCTGCTCGATACGCGAATCGGAACCCTTGAAGTCGAAGCGGCCGCTGACTACCTTGTTGGCCTGGTCGACCGCGTTGCGCAAATCCTGCTTGTCTACGTCGGAAACGATATCGAATGAGGGCATGTTGCACTCCTAGGCAAAGTGGCAGACGTAATCCAGCAGTTCCACGGTTTCGATGTCGAAGCTGCTGTTGCCGGGCACGCTGAACTTCTCGCCGGCGCCGTAGGTTTTCCACTCGCTCTCGCCCTTGAGGCGCACCTTGCACACGCCGCCGTTGATTTCCATGATTTCCGGCGCGCCGGTATTGAACACCAGGCTGGAGGGGAAAATCACGCCGACGGTTTTCTTGCTGCCGTCGGGAAACTGCACGGTATGCGAAACGCACTTGCCGTCGAAATAGACGTTGGCCTTCTTGATCACGGAGACATTGTCGAACTGGGACACGATTTAATCCTTAAATTATTGCCGTTAGCGATTGTGCAGTTTTGCCGCGATGCGCATTCTGAGCGCATTGAGCTTGATGAAGCCGCCCGCGTCGGCCTGGTTGTAGGCGCCCGCGTCATCCTCGAAGGTGGCGATGTTGGCGTCGAACAGGGAATCGGTCCTGGAGTCCCGGCCCACCACGATCACGTTGCCCTTGTAGAGCTTCATCCGCACCCAGCCGTTGACGTGTGCCTGGGTATGGTCGATCAGCACCTGCAGCGCCTTGCGCTCCGGACTCCACCAGTAGCCGTTGTAAATCAGGCTGGCATAACGCGGCATCAGGTCGTCCTTGAGGTGCGCCACTTCACGGTCCAAGGTAATGGATTCGATGGCGCGATGAACCTTGAGCATGATGGTGCCGCCGGGCGTCTCGTAGCAGCCGCGCGATTTCATGCCGACGTAGCGGTTTTCCACCAGGTCGAGGCGGCCGATGCCGTGCTTGCCGCCGAGGCGATTGAGTTCGGCCAGCAATTCGGCTGCCTTCATGGGCTTGCCGTTGAGGGCCACCGGGTCGCCGTTGGCGTATTCGATATCAAGGTATTCGGCCTGGTCGGGCGCCTTCTCCGGCGACACCGTCCAGCGCCACATATCTTCTTCCGCCTCGGCAGCTGGATTCTCCAGGTGGCGGCCTTCGTAGCTGATATGCAGCAGGTTGGCGTCCATGCTGTAAGGACTGCCGCCCTGCTTGTGCTTCATTTCAACCGGGATGCCGTGCTGCTCGGCGTAGGCCAGCAGCTTTTCGCGCGACAGCAGGTCCCATTCGCGCCATGGGGCGATGATCTTGATCTCGGGGTTCAGTGCATAGGCGCCCAGTTCGAAGCGCACCTGGTCGTTGCCTTTGCCGGTCGCACCGTGCGAAATGGCGTCGCCGCCGGTTTCCCTGGCGATCTCGATCAGGCGCTTGGCGATGAGGGGGCGGGCGATTGAGGTGCCGAGCAGGTATTCACCCTCGTAAACCGTGTTGGCGCGGAACATGGGGAAGACGAAATCGCGTACGAACTCTTCCTTGAGGTCGTCGATGTAGATTTCCTTGACGCCGAATTTCTTGGCCTTTTCACGCGCAGGTTCGAGTTCCTCGCCCTGGCCGATGTCGGCGGTGAAAGTGACGATTTCGCATTGATAGGTGTCCTGCAACCACTTCAGGATCACCGAGGTATCCAGCCCGCCGGAATAGGCGAGCACGACTTTGTTGACGTTACTCATTTGTTTCTCCGTGAGGAAAGAGGGGTGAGGCGTGTGGCGAATCCGGGTTTCCCCCTCACGCCTCACCCCTCACCCCTCACTTATTCGATCTTGCCCAGCAGCAGGTATTCCATCAGCGCCTTCTGGGCGTGCAGGCGGTTTTCCGCCTCGTCCCACACCACGCTCTGCGGGCCGTCGATGACTTCGGCGGCGACTTCCTCGCCGCGATGTGCGGGCAGGCAGTGCATGAACAGCGCATCGGGTTTTGCAACGGCCATCATTTCCGCGTCCACCTGCCAGTGTTCGAAGTCGCGCTTGCGTTCTTCGTTCTCGGCCTCGAAACCCATGCTGGTCCACACGTCGGTGGTGACCAGGTCGGCATCGCGCGTCGCTTCCATGGGGTCGGAAAACTCTTCGTAATGGTCGGTACCGTAAAGCCCGGCACGCTCCGGCTCGACTTCATAGCCGGGCGGTGTCGAAACATGGACATTGAAATCCAGCACTTCGGCGGCTTGCAGCCAGGTATTGCAGACGTTGTTGGAATCACCGATCCACGCCACGGTCTTGCCCTTGATGCTGCCGCGATGTTCGATGAAGGTGAAGATATCGGCCAGGATCTGGCACGGATGGTATTCGTTGGTCAGGCCGTTGATTACCGGCACGCGCGATTTTGCCGCGAAACGCTCGACGATTTCCTGCTCGAAGGTGCGGATCATGACCAGGTCGCTCATGCGCGAAATCACCTGGGCCGCGTCTTCCACCGGCTCGCCGCGTCCCAGCTGGGAATCGCGGGTGTTCAGGTAAATCGCCGTACCGCCCAGTTGCTGCACGCCCGCTTCGAACGACAGCCGCGTGCGCGTGCTGGCTTTCTCGAAAATCATCACCAGCGTACGGTCCACCAGCGGCCAGTACTGTTTGTAGGATTTGAACTGCTGCTTGATCCAGCGCGTGCGTTCGAACAGGTATTCGAACTCTTCGCGGGTCAGATCCTTGAACTGCAAAAAATGCTTGATCGCCATGATGATGGCTGGGGGCTGAGCGCAGCAAACCTCTGCGCTTAACCCGCCAGGAACTCCTTGATCAGTTTGCTTAACATTGTAATCAACTGGGCGGCTTCATCGCGAGTCATGATGAGCGGCGGCAGCAGCCGTACCACGCTGTCGGCCGTGACGTTGATCAGGAAACCCTGCTCCAGGCCGCGCTTGACCAGCTCGGCACAGGGTTTGTTCAGTTCGATGCCGACCATCAGCCCGGCGTTGCGCACCTGCACCACCCCGGCGACGCCATCGAGCTGCGCAGTTAAACTGGTGCGGATGAAGTCGCCGATTTCCGCCGCATTGCGGCACAGGTCCAGCTCTTCAATGGTCGTCAGCGTTGCCAGTGCAGCCGCACAGGCAAGCGGGTTTCCGCCGAAAGTGGAGCCGTGATTGCCAGGCTTGAACACTTCCGCCACCGCACCCTTGGCCAGACAAGCGCCGATCGGGAAACCGCCGCCGAGACCCTTGGCCAGGGCCATCACGTCGGGCACGATGCCGGCCTGCTGGAAGGCGAACCAGGTGCCGGTACGACCGATCCCCGTCTGAACCTCGTCCAGCATCAGCAGCCAGCCGTGCGCGTCGCACAGGCTGCGCAACTCGCGCAAATAATTGGCACCGGGGATCTGGATGCCGCCCTCGCCCTGAACCGGTTCCACCAGAATGGCAA
>JBDKRR010000333.1:0-5305 GCA_039683315.1 Sulfuricella sp. | reverse complement strand
TCTCGGTAGGCCGCATAGAAGCGGGGCGGTAAAGTGCCGAACAGCTCGGTCATGGCCAGGTCGCATTCGCGGTCGCCATAGTAAACCGCCGGGTCGAATATCACCGGGTTTCCGCGCTGGTCCGCTGCGCAGTTGCCGTTCCAGAGGTCTCCGTGCAACAGGGCTGCAGTCGGCAGGTAGCCGGGAAAGAATTCGTCCAGCGATTCCATGAGCTCGCCACCTTTATCCTGCAGCGTGCCGCGATATCCATTTTCATAAGCCAGTTTCAGTTGAAACCCGAGTCGTTGCTCGCGCCAGAAGCCGAGCCAGTCTTCGTTCCAGCGGTTGACCTGCGGCGTGGCACCGATGGTGTTGTCGCGCTGCCAGCCGAAGCGCGGCTGGGTGTGGCGATGCTGCTCGGCCAGCCCTCTGCCCAAAGCTTCCCAGGTCGGCGAAGCGGGGCTGAACAGATCAATATGCTCCAGCACCAGGTATGCATGCTGCTCCGTTACACCCCAGCAGATCGGGGTGGGCACGCGCAGGTCGCCATGACGAGCAAGGTCGCGCAATCCCTCGGCCTCTGCTTCGAACATGGACACCTGGTGAGGTTCGTTGAGTTTGACGAAATAGCGTTGGCCGCAGCCCTCGATGCGCCAGGAGCTGTTGATGCAGCCGCCGCCGATCGCGTGCTGCTCGACGGCCTGGAACGGCTCTGCGCGTGTTTCACTGAGGTGGCGCGCGATGGCGGGCCAGCAATCGCATTCCCGGTTGTATGGGGCTGTCATGTGGGGCCTGTGCGTTATACTGAGACCGCTGATTTTAGCAGTTCGATATTTGTGGAGATGCAATGATGCGCTGGATGATTCTGATTTCAATGTTGTTCGTTAATAGCCTGGCTTGTGCCGACGGTAAAATGCCGCCGCCCAAGGTGGTGAAAATCAACGCTCGGGTCTATGCGTTGCTGGGGCCGCTGGGGACGCCGAGCGAACATAATCAGGGCTACATGGTGAACAGTACGGTCATCATCGGAGACAAGGGCGTCATCCTGGTGGATAGCGGCGCTTCGGACGAGGTGGGCAGCCATCTGCGCCAGGCTATCGCCAAACTGACGCCCAAGCCGGTGACCCATATCATCAACACTCACCATCACGGCGACCATGTGCTTGGCAACGTTGTTTTTCAGGGGGCGGAGGTCATCAGTTCGGAAATCTGTCGGGAAATGGTGAACAAGACCGGTGACGAATGGGTGGCGCTGATCGAAAGCCTGATCGGCCACAAGCTGCCGAACACCCATCCGGTACCGGCCACGGTAACTTTCGCCGGCGAGAATACCAAAGCGGAACGCACGATTCAGGGCGTCAAACTGGTCTTCTGGGTGCCGCCTGGTTCGCATACCGCTGGCGACATGATGGTTTATCTGCCGGACGACAAGGTGCTGATGGGCGGTGACATTCTGGTGAACCGGACCATCCCCGTTATGCGCGACGCCCTGGTCAAAAACTGGGTCGGAACGCTGGAAATGGTGCAGGGCTTCGATGCCGCGACCATCGTTCCCGGGCACGGCCCGCTCATGACAAAAGCGGATGTCGCCAGATTGCAGCGCCAGATGGCCGGGTTCTATGCCGGCGTGGAAGCCGGATACAAGAAAGGTCTGAGCGACAGCGAGACCCGTAAAACGCTGGATGTCGCGGAATGGCAAAAGCTGGAAGGGTTCGAGACCAATATCGGCAGCAATGTGAATCGCGCTTACCTGGAAGTCGAGCAGGCGAGTTTTTAACTTGAGCAAGCCAAGCTGAACCCGACGGGCAGAACCCGCTCACTTTTCGTTTACCCCGGCACCAGGGGAGAATCGGGGAAACCCCGATATGGCCGCCAGCAATTCTAGGCTAGCGTAACGCCTGGCCCGGCTTAATGCCGCCCCCAGCCATTTAAAACGAGAGTCGAGAGAGAAAAGCAAGGTGAGATCACAATTCAACGTCAGTTTGTACCAGTTCGTGTTCTCCCTGTCGCAAGCGCTGGATCTGATCAATCCCACGATGGCGAACCACCACAAAAGGGTGGCATATATCGCCATGCGGGTCGCCGAGGCTGCCGGCCTGACGGGACGCACCAAGGAGGACGTCATCGTCGCGGCGGCCCTGCACGATATCGGCGGGCTTTCGGCCACGTGTGTCGATTCCGGCAACGCTTACAGTCTTAAGCTGCGGAGCGCACGCATCGGCTACCAGTTGTTGCAGAAATTCCACCCTTTCCAGTTCGCTGCGCAGATCGTGCGCTTTCATGATATCGACTGGGCAAACGGTGAAAACCGCACGGTGGAGGGCCAGGAGGTTCCCCTCGGCAGCCATATCGTCCACCTGGCCAATCGCGTGAACACGCTGCTGGAAAGCGGTCAACCCACACTTCCCCAAGCCAAACGGGTGTGCGCACAGTTGACCGAAATGCGTGGGTCTGTCGTGGCTCCTGAACTGCTCGATGCATTTCTGGTGGTTGCCAGGAGCGATGCATTCTGGCTGGACCTGAATGCGGCCGAACTGCTCTCCCTCCTTGCAGAACGGGCGCCATTTTCCACCGTCGAGCTTAATCGGGATGGCTTGCTCGATTTCGCCGAACTGCTGGCACAGCTTATCGATTTCAGAAGCCGCTTCACCGCTACCCATTCCAGCGGTGTCGCAGCCTGTGCGGCAGCCCTGGCTCAGCTTTTCGGGTTTCCCGATTCCGATTGCAAGCAACTTCAGGTGGCGGGCTATCTTCACGACCTGGGCAAGCTTGCGGTCCCCACCGAGTTACTTGAAAGGAACGGCAAACTGTCCGAGGACGAGTGGCACACCATACGCGGCCATCCCTATTTCACTCACCGGATACTCTCCCCGATCAAGGGCCTGGAAGATATCGCCAGATGGTGCGGCTCCCACCACGAGCGACCTAGCGGGACGGGTTATCCATTCTGCCTGCATCATGTGGACCTTCCGCTGGAAGCGAGAATCCTTGCAGTTGCCGACATCTTCACGGCGCTCACTGAAAATCGCCCTTACCGGGACGGCCTGCAAAAAGAGCAGGTTATGCAGATCCTGGATCGCATGGTTGAAAATCACGAAATGGACAGGAAAGTCGTAGCGGTGCTGCGCGACCACTATGAAGACGTGGACCACAGCCGGTTCGCCGCCCAGACCACGGCACTGCAGGAGTACAAGGACTTCATGCAGAGGCTCACGGTGCTTGACCTGTCCGGCGCGCGTGCCGCCCACCTGGCATGGAAGGATCGCTTGCGCGACTACCTGGATGGCCGGGGCGCCCCGATGCGTGAACAACTGGTTTGCCATCGGGAGTGTGACCTCGGGCGTTGGTTTTATAGCGATGGCCTCCATCACTATGACCATATCCCGGAAATGCATGAACTCGAACCGCTCCATGCGGCGCTCCACCAGTTCATTCGCGCCTTGGTCGAGAACCGCGAACAGGGAAAACTGTGGGAGGCAGAGGCTTGCTTTTCCGAGGTGGATCCCCTGTCAAGGCAGATCGTGGACCTGCTGGACCGTATCGAGCGTAAAGCGTCCGAGGACGTCACGGATTCCCTGCCGGGCGTCATCCCGCTAACAGTTCGAGCGACTTGCTCGCCGACGCGATGAGCGATTCGGACAGGTCATGATTCTCGCTCCCCCGGTAGGCTAAGGGGAAGTAAAAAGCTGGCGAAGATAGCAGATGCGCTGTTGTGCGGATTGGCCAATTGATCAGTCGCCGCCGGGCTGTGTTAAATTGACCATTTCCGATAGTTGTCTTCTTCACAAAGGGCTACGTGCATGACGGCGAGCGACAGGGAAAATAAGGACAATTCGTTGCTGCAGGCAGGGCTGGGCGACGTGCTGGCGCCTGACGCGAGACAAATCCTGGACGCGATTCCGCTGGCATTGTTCGTCAAGGACAAGGCTAGCCGGATTGTGCTCATGAACCGGGCCTGCGAGGACCTGTGGGGAGTAAGTTTTGCGGACATCGGGGGAACGGACGCAAGCGGCGTTTTCCCGCCCGAGCAAATAGAGAGCTTTCTGGTCAAGGACCAGGCCGTCCTCGCCGGCGGGCAGATGGTGGAATTCGAGGAAAACGTCTGGAGCCCGAGGCTTGGAGAAAACCGCATTTTCCGCACCATCAAGAAGCCGGGTTACGATTCCGCCGGCCATCCACAGCACCTGATCGGCATTACGCTCGACGTCACGAATCGCGTGCATTCTGAGGCGGAATATCGAACCATTCTCAAGACTACGCTGGACGGGTTCTGGATAAACGACCTGCGCGGCCGATTCCTGGACGTAAACGATGCCTATTGCCGAATGATCGGCTACGAGCGCGACGAACTGCTGGCCATGTCGATTTCCGACCTCGAGGCGTCCGAGAGGCCAGATGACACCCGCGCCCATATCGAAAAGGTACTCGCCACCGGTTACGACCGTTTCGAGAGCCGGCATCGGTGCAAGAGCGGCACGATACTCGATGTCGAAGTGACCGTTAATTATTTCCCTGTGGCAGGTGGCAGGCTGATCGTGTTCGTACGGGACGTCACCGCGCAGAAGAAGGCGGAAACCACGTTGATGGAGAGCGAAGCGCGCTTTCGCAGCATCTTCGAAAACGCCTGCACCGGCATCGCTTTTGCCGACGGCGACGGCAAAGCCATCAGTTTCAATGACGCCTTCCGGCAGATGCTTGGTTATCCGAAAGAGCAGCTGCGCGGCATGAGTTTCGCTGAGTTCACCCATGCGGACGACCTGCCGCGTGAATTGCAGCTGTTGGAAGAGGTAGCGCAGGGGAAAAGGGACCATTACACCCTGGAAAAGCGCCTGATTGCCGCCGACGGCGAAGTCAAATGGATCGACGGCTTCGTCTCGGCGGTGCGGGATCCTGCGGGTCAGGTGATCAATTTCATCGGCATCGCCACCGACATCACGGCGCGCCGTCAGGCGGAGGCCACGCTCAATCTCTACGCCAATGTATTCCAGCATAGCGGCGAGGGCATCGTCATCACCGATGCGGACAACAACATCGTCGCCGTCAACCGTTCGTTCACCCGTTTGACCGGGTACGAGGAGGAGGATGTCCTGGGAGAGAACCCGCGCATCCTGGCTTCGGGCAAGACCCCGCGCGAAACCTATCAGGCCATGTGGGGTTCGCTTGCCGCACAGGATTTCTGGCAGGGCGAGGTCTGGGAGCGGCGCAAGGACGGCCACAACTATCCGAAGTGGATTGCCATCACAGCCCTGCGCGACAGCTTCGGTGCCGTTACCAACTACATCGCCAGCTTTACCGACATTACCGAGCGCAAGGCGGTGGACGAGCG
>JBDKRR010000332.1:0-17988 GCA_039683315.1 Sulfuricella sp. | reverse complement strand
ATCAGGGCAAACGGCAGGATGCCTTGACTCTCCTGAACAGCGCGGAATACCTGGGATAAAAGGGAGTGTACGCGGATGGCATGGAAACAACCGTCAAGGCGGCAACGGCCCTGATTGAGGAAGAAGTATTGAATCGTAGCGTTCTGTCGTTTTGGTTGGCGGTTGTCAATGCCGTGGGTACGCTGTTGCTGCTCGCGACATGGTTTTTTGCCATCCGGTCTGCGCGCAGTTGGGCCGCAGAGCGCAGGGAAGCAAGCGCTGCGCTCCTGCAGGCCCAGGATGAGCTGGTACGCAGGGAAAAGCTGGCGCTGCTCGGGCAGGTGGCGGACAGGGTAGGGCACGAGCTGCGCAACCCGCTGGGCGTGATGAACAATGCCGTGTACTTCCTCCAGGCCGTGTTGAGCGATGCGGACGAAACCACCCGGGAATATCTCGGCATCATCAAGGACGAGATCGTGGATGCGGAACGCATCGTGTCCGATCTGCTGGATGCGGTACGTACCAAGGCGCCGAATCCGGAAACGGTGGCAGTCGGTGAGTTGATACAGCATGTCTTGCGCAAGTGCGATGTGCCTCCCTCGGTCACCGTCCACCTCGATATTCCGGAGACGTTGCCCGCCATCCGCGTCGATCCGGTGCAAATGCGCCAGGTGTTCTGGAACCTGATCACTAACGGCATGGAATCCATGCCGGATGGCGGCGAACTGAAAATCAGTGCAGACGAAGACCAAGCTGCCAATACCGTCACGGTCCGAATCATGGATATTGGTAGTGGCATATCACAGGAGCATCAGGCCAGTCTGTTCCTGCCACTGTTCACCACCAAGGCGCGTCGCGTCGGGCTGGGGCTGGTGGTGGTGAAGAACCTGACGCAGGCCAACGGCGGCAGCGTGGGGGTGGAAAGCATACCGGGCAAGGGCAGCGAGTTTTCCGTTACGTTGCCAAGTGCGAATTAGGTTGCAACTTACAGACAGGACGCTTTGCCCAACAAAAAGAACGGGGGTAGGCAATGAAAATTCTGGTAGTGGACGACGACCGTCGGATCGTTAGAACGACCTGCGATATCCTGAAAATAAAAGGCCATGAAGCTATTCCCGCATATTCGGGCGAGGAGGGGGTGGAGCAGGTCAGGAACGATCCTCCGGATTGTGTGCTGATGGACATCAAGATGCCTGGCATCAACGGCGTCGAGGCGTTGAAACAGATGAAGCGGATCGCTCCTGCGCTCCCTGTCGTCCTGGTTAGCGCCTACGCGGCGGACGATCTCATGGAAGAGGCAAAACGCGCCGGCGCTTATGCCATTCTGAGCAAACCGCTCAATTTCCCCATCATCCTGTCCTTCCTTTCACTGCTGGACAAGGAGGAGAGCATTCTGGTGGTGGACGATGACCCGGAATTCTGCAGGACGTTGAAGGACATCCTGACTCTGAGGGGCTACAAGGTCGAAACGGAGAGCGAACCGCAGAGTGTGATGAGCCACCTGGATCAAAACTACAAGCTTGCCATCGTCCTGCTCGACCTCAATCTGGGTGCGACGAATGGTGTGGATATGATGAAGGATATCCAGGCGCAATACCCGGGCAAACCGGAGGTGCTGATGACCGGTTACCGCAAGGAAATGGCCGATTCGATCGAGAATGGACGCAAGGTCGGTGCCTATACTTGCCTTTACAAACCCTTTGAGATGGATGGCTTGTTGCAGTTGATCGAGGAAATCCGGGTCAAGAAGCTGAAAAACCTGCTGGTTTCGGCATGACTGGAGAAGATCTTGAGTGCAAAGGAAAAACTCCTCGTTGTAGACGATGATCCGAACCTCAGGAAAACGCTTGCCGACATCCTGCGGGTCAAGGGGTATGAAAGTGTGATGGTCGGTAGTGGTGCAGAGGCCATCGCCGTGGCGGGGCAGGAAAAGATATCCCTGGCGCTGATCGACCTGATGCTGCCGGATATGTCCGGCCTCGACGTCATGACGCGCATCAAGGCGGTATCGCCGCTGACGGAGGCCATCGTCCTGACGGGGCACGCTTCGCTGGAGACAGCCATCGAAGCCACCGGGAAGGGGGCGTTTTCCTACCTCATCAAGCCCTACCAGATGGAAGATCTACTGCTGATCATCCGCCATGCCATGGAGCGCCGGCAGGCCCAGGAGGAAATCCAGCGTCTTGCGTCTTATGCCCGCCTGAATCCGAATCCGGTGATCGAGGTGGATTCAGGCGGGAACGTGACCTACCTTAATCCTGCAGCGCAGAAACATTTTCCGGAGCTGACTTCGTCGGCATCGAAATATCCCCTGCTGGAGGGGGTGGATGGGCTGTTCGCCGCCTTCCGGGGCGACGGGGAGCAGGAGATTGTGCGGGAAATCGTGCTAGGGGCGGCGGTCTACGAGGAGCGCATTTACTATGTCCAGGAAAGCGATCTAATCCGCTTCTATGTGCTGGACGTCACGGCAAGGAAACGTGCCGATGAACAGTTGCGCAAGCTCGCCCAGGCCGTGGAGCAGAGCCCGGAGAGCATTGTCATCACCGATCTCGATGCCAACATCGAATATGTCAATGGCGCCTTCCTCCGCATCACCGGCTACGGCCGCGAAGAACTCATCGGCCGGAATCCGCGCATCCTGCAATCCGACAAGACACCGCGGGAAAATTACAATGCCCTGTGGCAGTCACTGAGCCGCGGCGAGACGTGGGAGGGCGAGTTCATAAATCTGCGCAAGGACGGCAGCGAATACACCGAGTTCGCCATCATCACGCCGATCCGTCAGGCCGATGGCCGCATCAGCCACTATGTGGCGGTGAAGGAGGACATCACCGATAAAAAGCATGCTTCCCAGGAACTGGACCGGCTGAACCGTCAAAACGAGTTGATCCTGACGTCAGCCTGGGAGGGCATTTACGGCGCGGATACCGAGGGCATCATCAACTTCATCAATCCCGCAGCAGCTTCCCTGCTGTGCTATACGCGGGATGAACTGCTGGGGAAGGATGCCCACGCCACCTTGCATCACAGCAAGCCGGACGGTAGCCCTTATCGGCGTGAGGAATGCCCGATGCACCTCTCGCTGGTCGACGGTCTCGAGGTCAGGGGCGTGGAGGAAACACTGTGGCGCAAGGACGGTTCCCCCTTACCTGTGCTTTTTTCCAGCCTGCCCATCATGGATGGGGGGGCGATTGTCGGCGCTGTGACAAGCTTTCAAGACATCAGCGAGCTCAAGCGCTACCAATTGCAACTGGAGCGCCAGTCCAACTACGATGATCTGACCGGCCTGCCCAACCGTAATCTGCTGACTGATCGCCTTAGCCAAGCGGCGGCCCGTTGTCAGCGCGAACAAAAGAAGCTGGCAGTGCTGGTGTTCAACCTGGATCGGTTCAAGGAAGTCAACGATAGTCTGGGGCGCGCAGTCGGCGATAGCGTATTGCGCGAGACCGCCGAGCGGATGCGCCATCTGGTGCGGGAAATGGATACGCTGGCGCGCTCAGGGGGAGATGAATTCGTACTGGTGGGGGAGGTCGCGGAAGAGGAAGATGCGGCATTTCTCGCACGACGCATCATGCTAACCCTTTCGCAACCGTTCCTGATCGAGGGTAGAGATCTTTCCCTGCATGCCGGCGTTGGCATCAGCGTTCTGCCCAAGGACGGCTGGAATAGCGAAATTCTGCTGAACAATGCCATGGTGGCGATGTATCGCACCAAGGCTACCGGCGGCAACAATTTTCTTTTCTATTCCGTCGAGATGAACGCCCATTCGCTGGAACGGCTCAACATGGAAAGCGAGTTGCGCCGCGCTGTCGAACGCAACGAGTTGCTGCTTTTCTACCAGCCGCAAATGAGCTTGCGTAACGGCGAGATCATCGGCATGGAGGCACTGCTGCGCTGGCAGCATCCGCTGCGCGGTCTGGTTTCACCCATGGAATTCATCCCGCTCGCTGAAGAAACCGGCCTGATCGTACCGATCGGCGAATGGGTGCTACGCACTGCCTGTGCCCAGAACCTGGCGTGGCAGGCGGCGGGGCTGCCTGCGGTGGCGGTGGCGGTAAACCTGTCGGCGCGGCAATTCGAGGGGCAGGATATCGTGGCCCTGACCACACAGGTGCTGCACGAAACCGGACTCGACGCCAGTTATCTGGAACTGGAACTGACAGAGAGTGCGGCGATGGGCAATGCCGAAGCTTTCATCGGGGTAACGGAAGCACTGAAGGGTCTGGGCGTCACCCTGTCCATCGACGACTTCGGCACCGGCTATTCAAGCCTGAGCTATCTCAAACGCTTCGCCCTGGACCGGCTGATAATCGACCAGTCTTTCGTCCGCGACATCGTGCAGAACCCGGATAGCGCAGCCATCGCCGTTACGGTCATTGCGCTGGCTCATGGTTTGGGGCTGTCGGTGATCGCCGAGGGGGTGGAGACCGAAGCGCAACTGAATTTCCTGCGCACGCGTGGCTGCGACGAGATGCAGGGATTCTATTTCAGCAGGCCGCTACCCGCCGCCGAGTTCGAACAATTGCTGCGCGAAAGACGCATACTGGCTTTGCCCGCCGCTGACGAATTGCCATACCTGCTGCTGGTGGACGACGAGCCGCACATTCTTTCAGCATTGAAACGGCAGATGCGGCGAGAGGGCTACCAAATTCTTACCGCCACCAGCGCACAGGAAGGCTTGGAGTTACTCGCCACACACCAAGTGGCGGTGGTAATGTCCGACCAGCGTATGCCGCACGTGACCGGCGCGGAATTCCTCGCCAAGGCGCGGGTCATGTATCCCGACACGGTGCGCATCATCCTTTCCGGCTACACAGAGCTAAAGACGTTAACCGAGGTAGTGAATCGCGGAGAGATTTACAAATTCCTGGAAAAACCTTGGGACGAAGCAGCGTTGCGGGAAACTCTTCGCGATGCGTTCCGGCATTACGAGGAGCGGCGGTCAGCCCGGAATGACACAATATGAAATGATCGATGTGCCCATCGTGGAAAATTACCCCCCCAACAATATATCCATACGCTTCGTATAATGTATATTATGTAAAATAGTAAACTTAATTAGAATTGTAAGGCAATTCAGAAAAGCCGCAACTGCCGCAACTACTGCTTTGACGGAGTTGGCTTCTCAAACAGACTAAGTGTTACTTTCATTGCCCATCTTTATCGCACGGGCTATGATCGCACGGCGTTATCTGGCCAATTTGAAAGACTTATCGCGCTATCTGTCACTGAAATCGGCGACAACGACGAAGGTAAGGCGCAGCTCGACAATTTCATCGACCCCGAATCCACCTTCCCTGTCATCGCCACCACCTCGCAGCGCATGTCCACCGGGGTGGATGCGCAGACCTGTAAAAAAGCGCAACGTCTTCGCCAAATACGGCAGCCAGACCCGCGCCGTACTCGATGCCCTGTTGGACAAGTTTGCCGACGGCGGCGTGAAGAGCGTCGAATCCCTCGACATCCTCAAGGTCGATCCGCTCTCCGCATTCGGCACGCCAGTCGAAATTGTCAAACTCTTCGGCGGCAAGGAAAAATACCTTTTCGCCACAGTTAAAGGCATCCTGAATTCAGTGTTGAACCCGGATTGTTTCTTAGACCGAGGGCTCTTGTAGGAGCGAGCTTGCTCGCGAAAGCGCTTCGCGAGCAAGCTCGCTCCTACAGTGGAAATTCGGCTAATGGATAATCTGGATAATCCGGGTTGAATTCACCGGTATATTGTACTATTATTTGTACAACCGCAAAGGAGATAAACATGGAAGCAATTACATACAGCCACACCCGCCAGCATCTGGCGGAGATCATGAACAAGGTCGCGGAAGACCGTGCTCCGGTGCTGATCACCCGTCAGGCGGGGAACCCTGTCGTGATGATGTCGCTTCAGGACTTCAATGCGCTGGAGGAAACGGCCTATCTGATGCGCAGCCCAAAAAATGCGAAGCGGCTCATGGAATCAATCGAGCAGTTAGCCGCGCAAGGCGGACAGCAAAGAGAATTGCTGCCCGATGCCGATTAAATTCTCTGACCAAGCCTGGGAAGATTACCTGTTCTGGCAGGCGAAGGATCGATCCACGCTCAAGCGAATCAACACGCTTCTAAGAGACATCCAGCGTTCCCCATTTGAGGGCATCGGCAAGCCTGAGCCGCTCAAACATAACCTTGCAGGTTTTTGGTCGCGGCGCATCGACGGAGAGCATCGGCTGGTTTACGCAGTTCAGGACGACACCATTCTGGTTGCCCAGTGTCGTTATCATTATTGAGTCGCCGTTACCATTATTGAGTTTCACACTCAATTCCGTATATCCCAATTATTACGCCCCAACCAACCAGAATTAGAGTGCCATGCCCAACGTCTCAAATATCGTCAAATCCATCCAGGACATCATGCGCAAGGACGCCGGCACCTACGGCGACGCGCAGCGCCTGGAGCAGCTTGGCTGGATGTTCTCCCTGAAAATTTTCGACGACCGCGAAAAAGAACTCGAACTCCTGCGCGACAACTACAAATCGCCGCTGCCCAAGCACCTGCGCTGGTCGGCCTGGGCCACCGATGAGGAAGGCATCACCGGCCAGGCGCTGCTCGATTTCGTCAACAACACCCTCAACACGTCGATTCCTTTTTCCGTTTGTTCCAGATACGCTGCGCCGTCGGCCTCCTGTACCTTGAGATTGGGGCTGTCGGGTGGAACCAGAAAAGCGTCCCGAAATGCGATCACGTCAGGATTGTTTTCCAGCATTGTCATTTGCGTAGCCGGCAGCCGATAGTGGCAGAACTTGACCAGGAGCCACCCCGAGGCCGATTAGCAATAGACGCCGTGGCATTGAGCGGAAGCAGGAAGGACATCATTTTTTGCGTGTAGCGCAGGTCCAGGTCGTTGGGCTCTCCGCACAGGCCCAAGGCGGCTCCAGCATTAGCACCCAGCCGCCTTCTTGACCGAAGGGGCTGGGCATTTCAAACCAGGGGGAAGCGGATGACATGCAGGTCGATGGCGCCTTGATTACTTCACGATTTCAAGCAGTTCCACTTCAAAAACCAGCGGGGCATCGGGGGGTATGGTTCCTGGAATGCCGCGAGGGCCGTAGGCCAGATTGCCGGGACAAAGCAGCTTTGCCTTGCCGCCGACTTTCATGGTCTGAACGCCTTCGGTCCAGCAGGGAATCACCCGGTTCAGGGGGAAACTGGCCGGCTGGCCTCTTTTGTAGGAACTGTCGAACTCCTTCCCGTCCAGAAGCGTTCCACGATAATGGACCTTGACCGTGTCCGTTGACTTTGGACTTTCACCCGTTCCCGTTTTCAATGTGGTGATTACGATCCCTGAAGCGGTCTTTACTTCCTTGGTCTCGGTCGTAGCGCTAGTTTGCTCTGCTGCTTGAGCGCCTAGCGTTAGTACGAGGGACATCGAAGCGATAAGAGTGCTTGTTCTTTTCATGTGAGTCTTCCATGTTGTAATTAAAATAAAAGGGTTACATCCTGACTGCAGGCTAATGCGGATTAGGCATCCAGCAGCCCCAAAACGCTACTCGAATAGCATCACAACGTCGTGCGTCTCGCCGCGTCGCTGTATGGAAATGTCGTCGCAGGCCTGCTTGGCGAGATTGATCATGTTGGGGTTGTAAGCCTGGATTTCAGCAGTGAAGCCGCGCAGGCCCCGCGCCTTGGCGTGTTCCATCAGGCGCAACTGGAGCTCTTTTCCGATCCCTACGCCCTGCCATTTCGGCGCCACCATGTAGGCGACGTCGGCGAGGTTGGTCGAAGGATTGACGAAATAGCAGGCGCTGCCGATCAGGTTTTCCTTGTCGCCCTCCTGCGACACCACAACGAAAGCCACCACGTTGGCCTGGTCGGTGTTACACAGGCGCAGCGCTTCCTCGTCGGTAAGATGATTGAAGCGCCGGAAGAGCCGCGTGTAGCGATCTTCGCTGCTCATGGCGCGATAGAATTGCTGTAGCGCCGCCGCGTCCCCGATGCGCGTGGGCCTGATCAGGACCGTCTTCTGGCTGCGCAGCAGAACCTTGCGTTCATCTTTTGCGGCATAGGTGTCAGGTTTGCGCAATTTGTCTTCCGGACGCAGATAGCCGACTTTCCTGGCCTTCGCCAGCAGTTCGCTGCGAAAATCCGGATGCGCAATATTGATCAGCGCCAGCGCCCGTTCTCGGACCGTCTTTCCGAAAAGGAAGGCTGTCCCATATTCGGTCACCACGTAATGAACATCCTGGCGTGCCACGCCCACGCCCTCGCCGCCTGCCAACTGGAGCCGGATGCGGGACTCTTTGCCGTCGTCCGAGGTGGACTGCAGGCAGATCACCGATTTGCCTCCGGGGGAGCGGGCCGCGCCACGCACGAACTCTGCCTGCGTCGCCACGCCGCCGCAGAACTTGCCCTGGAACTGGTCGGTGCAGACTTGCCCGCTGAGGTCTACGGCGCAGGCCTGATTCACCGATACCATGCGGTGCTGCTGTGAAATGGTGTTGGAATCGCAGACGCGTTCGATGGACTGGAAGGAGAACAGCGGATTGCCGTCGATCAGGTCGTACAGCCGGCGCGTGCCGAGACAGTAGCTGGCAACGATCATGTGGCGGTACTGGCTTTTCTCGCGACCGTTCACCACGCCCTTCTCGATCAGTTCCAGAAAATCGTCGGTCAATACGTCGGTATGCACGCCCAGGTCGCGTCGGTCGCCGAGATACTTGAGGGCTTCGCCCGGAAGTCGGCCCATGCCGATCTGCAGGGTGCAGCGGTCGTCGATGAGATGGGCGATGTTGCGCGCGATGCGCTGCGACACGTCGTCCGCCGGTCTGCGCACGTGTTCGATCACCGGCGTGTCGTTCCACACCAGGTGTGCGAAGCGGTCGAGGTGCACCAAGCTGTCACCCAGGGTGCGCGGCATGTTGGGATTGATTTCTGCGATCACGTGTTTGGCGTGTTGCACCATTGCCGACGTCACGTCCACCGAAACGCCGAAGCTGCAATAACCGAACTCGTCCGGCAACGACACCTGGACCAGCGCTACATCGATCTGGATGCATCTGTTTTCCAGCAAGAGCGGCACCTGCGACAGGGAGATGGGAATGTACTCCGCGTCCCCGCTGGCCACCGCCGCACGCACGTCGCGGCCGACAAAAAAACACTTGTGGCGGTAGCGTGTGAGTGATTCGTCGCCGTGATGAGGGATCGCCCCGTCGGTCTGAAAATGGTACAGCGTCACCCCGGTGGGCGAAACTTTCAGGTTCTCCAGCGCATTAGCCAGCATACGCGGCGTGGCGCAGGCGGAACCCAGATAAACGCCGTTTCCGGGCTGCACCAGCTTTACGGCTTCCTCGGCGGAAACCATCTTGGAACGGTAGCCCGCTAGTGCGGGATAGCGCGAAAACAACTCATCGGAATTCATGGCGGCAATTCCCTTAACGCTGATTCAAAATCGGACGAAGACGGAAAAGGCACTGCCGACATAACGAATCGGGCATGCCTTTGAAAAAGGATAGACGAAATTGCGTAACGTAGGCCAGAAAAACGGGACGTAATTAATCGCAGGGTGCGAGAACACTGACAGCAGTGATAATACATTGCATCAAACAAGAAGATACCTTCCCATGGGCCGGCCAATTAGTGCCTTTACCCTATCGCGACACGTCGGCGGGCCGGATATGTTAGAGCCAATCCAAACGTGGCGAGGCTGATGTGCGAACCGCGGAACTCAAAAATTTCGGCCAATATGTCGCCAGGATCTCGCCTTTGCTTCTCCTGTGGCTTGGCGTGGCCGCAATCGTGGTGGATTCGGACATCCGCGCCGTGGAGAGAAATATGACGCAGGCTGGCACTGCCTATCTGAATCAACTCGACAAGGAGATGATTCGCAATGAAGCGACCCTGATGGCATTCTCCACCGTGTTTGGCACCCTTGGTGAGACCATGGCCTCCCGTTATGCCGGGCAGCTCATGGCGGCCAATCCGCAAATATTTTCGCTCGAAATTGTGCAGACGGCATCGAAAAATCAGCCGGGTAGTTTCGCTGCGGGGAAGACCCACGACAGGTCGCGCGCCAAAGAGAATGCTTTCAACCACCCATTAACGCTTATGCGACGAATACTCTCGGGCCCCGAAAAGGTGCCGGCGCTGGGCTTGCCGATGAACGAATCCCGCTTGCGTCGCGCACCCGTGGCCAGTCCGCCGTTCAGACTGGCGAAAGACGATCTTGAATATGCAGTCTTTTTTCCCGTTTCTCGGCCTCTCCGTCGTGGAGATTCGGCGCCCTCCCCTGCCGCTCAAAATGAATCGCTGCTGGGAATGGTGATCGACGCGTCCAGATTGGCCAATATATTCAAATTCCAGGCGTCCAAAGGAGAAACGGTGATCGTCTACCACCGGGCATTCTGGCCAGAGGACCAAAACGGCCAGTTGCTGAAAATGGCGGGAAAAGCGCGAAGTGCCATCGAAACCGCCATTTTCCCTGCCTTTATCTTCAAGTATCCGTTGGCGACGACGGGCGAGCCCTTTGCGCTCGTGGTCAAGAAGCAGGTTGGCTGGTCCGACCTGAGCCAGAAAACGCTCGCGCTGATTACCCTGCTTGCCTTCGGGACATCGCTGACGCTTGTTGCCTACCTCAGAGATAGACAAAGAAGTCGTGTTGCGCAGCGACCGATTCGGTTGTGGCATGGCGTCGACCATGATCCGCTGACAGGGCTTCCGGACGGTACCTTGCTGATGTTTCGCGCGGCGCAATTGCAGGCGCAGATGCTGAGTCAGAACATGAGCTTGGCGGTATTGCTTCTGGATTTCGATGAATTCAAAAAGGTTAACGACCTGTTCGGACGCGAATCGGGCGACGAGCTGCTCAGATTCGTTGCCAACCGCCTGTGCGCTGCCGTAAGAACGGATGACACGGTGGCAAGGACGAACAGCGACGAATTCGTCATCCTGATTGAAAACGTGGATAGCATGGAATCCCTCGACTTCATCAAGCAGAAGATTCAGCAGAAGTTGTCGGGTGGCTTCCTGATCGCCGGTCAGCTGATCCATGTCCGGGCCAGTATGGGGATCGCTATTTTGCCGGGCGACGGCGACAGCATGGACGCGTTGCTCAAGCAAGCCCGGATAAGAATGTGCGCGGACAAGAAGGCTCGCCGGGTAAAGCTTCATTTGGTGTGACTCAATGAAAATCCCGCGAATGCGTCACGAGGTTACCCAGGAGGGGCGTTAAATCTCTTAAATGCCCGGCGATGAGATGCGCCACCTCGCCCTGCCGTTCCAGCACGCCGTATACCGCCAGCAGCCGCGACCCCAGCAGCTCGCGCCGCTGCCGCTCGGCGAGGTCGCGCCATACCACGACGTTGATTTGCCCGGTCTCGTCTTCCAGTGTAAGAAAAGTCACCCCGCTCGCCGTTCCCGGACGCTGGCGGTTGATTACCAGGCCGGCGGCACGCGTGAGCCTGCCGTGAGGAAATTTGCGCAACTCTTCCGCCGTGACCAATCGTTGTTCCCGGAGACGGCTGCGCAGCAGTGACAACGGATGCCGGCCCAGGGTGAGCCCCAGGCTGGAGTAGTCAGCCGCCAGATCCTGCCCCTCGGTCAGCGGGAAGAGTTCCGGCTGTCTGTCTTCGATCGGGGCCGATGTGAGGGGCGTACCCTGCTCGATGCCGGCAACGTCCCAGTAGGCCTGCCTGCGGTGTCCGGCCAGGGCGGCCAGTGCGCCTGCCGCGGCCAGGCTCTTCAGGTCGCGTTTTTCCAGCCCGCCGCGCAAGGCGAGGTCTTCCACGCTGACGAAAGGTCTTTGCGCACGGGCTGCCATGAGCCGCGCCACGCCTTCCAGGGAAAGCCCCTTCACCATCCTCAGGCCGAGGCGCAGGACTGGCGAGTGGCGTTCTTCCGCCTCACCCCTTACCCCTGCCCCCTCACCGCCTTCCAATGTGCAATCCCAATCGCTCTCCGCCACATCCACCGGTAGCACCGCCACGCCGTGACGGCGCGCGTCCTGCACGATCTGGGCCGGTGCATAGAAACCCATCGGCTGGCTGTTCAGCAGCGCACAGGTGAACGCCGCTGGCTCATGGCACTTGAGCCAGGCGGACACATAAACCAGCTGCGCAAAACTTGCCGCATGGGACTCGGGAAAACCGTATTCTCCGAACCCCAGTATCTGCTGAAAAATCTGCCGCGCGAATTCCTCCCGGTAGCCGCGTTTGCGCATACCCTCGATCAGGCGCCGCTCGAATTGCTCCAGCCCGCCTTTCCGCTTCCATGCCGCCATGGAGCGCCGCACCTGGTCTGCCTCGCCCGGTGTGAACCCCGCCGCCACCACCGCCAGCCGCATCACCTGCTCCTGGAAAATCGGCACCCCCAGGGTGCGCTCCAGCACCTCCCTCACCGCCTCGCTCGGGAAGGTCACCGGCTCCAGTCCCTGGCGGCGCGACAGGTAGGGATGCACCATGCCGCCCTGGATCGGCCCCGGACGCACGATGGCCACCTCGATCACCAGGTCGTAGAAGCGGCGCGGCCGCATGCGCGGCAACATGGACATCTGGGCGCGCGACTCGATCTGGAACACTCCCAGGGTATCGGCCTTTCCGATCATGTCGTACACGGCGGGGTCCTCGATCGGCACATCCGCCATCGTAAAGGGACGGCCGCGCAGCGCGCTCACCTCTTCCAGCGCGCGACGGATGGCCGAGAGCATGCCCAGCGCCAGCACGTCGATTTTCAGGAGTCCCAGGGCGTCGAGATCGTCCTTGTCCCACTGGATGATGGTGCGCTCCGCCATCGCCGCATTTTCTATCGGCACCAGCTGCGAGAGTCTTCCGCGCGCGATCACGAAGCCGCCCACATGCTGGGAGAGGTGGCGCGGGAAGCCCACCAGATCGTCGACCAGTTGCATCAGCAGACGCACTTTCGGGTTGGCGGGGTCGAATCCGGCTTCCGCCAGCCGTTGCGGCAATACCTGGCGGCCGTCCCACCACGCCATGGATTTCGACAGCCGGTCGACCTGTTCCAGGTCGAAGCCCAGCGCCTTGCCCACGTCGCGCATGGCACTCCTGGGCCGGTAGGTGATTACCGTGGCAGCCAATGCCGCGCGCTCCCTGCCGTATTTCGCATAGAGATACTGGATCACCTCCTCGCGGCGCTCGTGCTCGAAATCCACGTCGATGTCGGGCGGCTCGTTGCGTTCCCTGGAAATGAAGCGCTCGAACAGCATTTCCATGCACGCCGGATTCACTTCGGTGATATGCAGGGCGTAGCACACCGCGGAATTGGCCGCCGACCCGCGCCCCTGGCAGAGGATGTTGCGCCCCCGGGCGAAGCGCACGATATCGTGCACGGTGAGGAAATACGGCTCGTACTTCAGTTCCTCGATGAGCGCCAGTTCGTGCTCCACCATCGCACGCACCTTGTCGGGCACCCCGCCCGGAAAGCGCCGCGCGAGCCCCGCTTCGGTCAGTTGCCGCAGATGGGAGATGGGCGTTTCCCCGGGCGGCACCAGCTCCTCCGGATACTCGTAGCGCAACTCGTCGAGGGAGAAGCGGCAGCGCGCCGCGACGGCAAGGGTCTGGTCCAGCAATTCCGGCGCATAAAGACGCGCCAGGTCGGTGCGGCCACGCAGATGGCGCTCGCCGTTGGGATGCAGCGCGGCCCCTGCTTCATGCAGCGGCACGCCGAGACGAACAGCGGCGAGCGTGTCCTGTAGTGCGCGGCGCGCGGGGACATGCATGTGCACGTCGCCTGCCGCTAACAGAGGCAGTCCGGCCGCCGCCCCCAGCTCGGCCAATGCGGCAAGCCGTCTTTTGTCGCCGGGGGCGCGAAACAGTTCCACCGCAAGCCATGAACGCCCCGGAAAGCAGGCCGCGATGTATTGCGCCTGTGCCGGGGAAGGCAAAGGATCAGGCAGCAGCAGCGCGAGGCAGCCGGGCAGGCCGTCCTGAATATCGTTGAGGGAAAGCCGGTAGCGCCCCTTGATGTCGCTGCGGCGCCCCTGGGTGATCAGTTCGGAGAGGTTGCCGTAGCCGCTGCGGTCTGTCGCCAGCAGCACGACGCGCGGACCTTCCGAAAAACGCATCTCGCACCCCACGATCAGCTTCAATCCGCATGCCTTGGCCGCCACGTGGGCGCGCACGACACCTGCCAGGGAGCACTCGTCGGTGAGGGCCAGCGCCGCGTAACCCAACTCGTGGGCGCGCGCCGCCAGTTCCTCCGGATGCGATGCGCCACGCAGGAAGGTGAAGTTGGAGAGGCAATGCAGCTCGGCGTAGGCGTTCATGAACAAGCCCGGTGCCTCAGGCAAAAAGCCCGTGCACGAACCACTCTCCGCTGGAACGGTCGCAGTACACCCATAGCTGCGCGCCGTTGTTATCCTGCGCCACGTAATAGTCGCGCGCCACGTCCATGCCATCCCACCAGCCGCTCTCGATGCGTTCTGGACCGGTCTTGAGAACGAGCCGCCCTTCCCGGCAGGGCAGCGGCTTGGGCAGCAGCCACAGGGGCCGCTGCAGGCTGCCTTGCGCGGTGAAGTCATTTCCAGGCTCGCAACGCTTGCAGCCGCGCTCCGGCCGGTGGTCGGCCGCCAGGGCGATACCGAACACCGCCTCCTTCCCCAGCCGGATGCGCAAGCGTTCCAGCAGCAGGTTGCCATCCCCAGCTTCCGCGCCGTCTTCGAACATGTCCCCGCTCGACGCCGTCAGCGGCAGGATGAGCCGGGCATTGAGCACGATGGTGTGCACCGGGGCCGGCAAGCGGGTGCCGGCGAGGGTTTCCCGCAGCAGGAGCAGCATGCGGTCCACGGCGCGAGTGGGCTGCACGAACCCCAGTTTCACGACGGTATCCGGCACGTCCTCATGGCGGCAGACGAGCTCGAATTCCTGCACGCCTGCCTGACGCAGGTTGAGATAGCCCTCCAGTTCCGGCAACAGGCGGCGCGCGGCGAAGAGCAGTGCCTCCGCTTCCTGCACGTGCGCCGGCAATTCCAGGCGACGCTCGAACGTGGGCGGCGGCACGAAGAATTCGCGCGCCTCGGGGCGCCGCCCCAGTGCGCGGTCCAGTTCGTCCAGCAGGCTCTGGCCGAAACGGCGCGCCAGGCCTGTGCGCGGCAAGCGCAGGCAGTCGCCCAGAGTGTGCGCGCCGACCATTTCCAGGCTGGCCAGCGTGTCCTGCGGCTGATCGAGCAGCCTCACCGGCAGCGCAGCGAGGGCCTTTTCGAGTCGGGCGGATTCGCGGATGGCGGCCTTCGTTCCTGCCAGAGCCAGCAGCCATGCGCCGTGCGGCGTCGGTGCACAGGCATGGGTAGATGCGTAGCCCATTTCTTCCAATCCGCCAAGCACTTGAGCAAGCAGGTTATCGAAGCCGCGATGCAAACGCAGGCAACTGCCGATCTCAAGCAGCAAACCGTCCGGAGGCCGGAGGCTCACGGCGGGCGTAAACCGCCCCGCCCAGCCCGCAAGACCGGCCAGGGATTCATGCTCCGCAGCCAGGTCGCGGCCACGCACCACCAGTCCGGCCACCAGCGCCTGGGCGGCGGAAACGGGCATTCCCGGCCGCACCCCGTAGGCGCCGGCGGCCTCGTTGCATACCCTCACCCGCGAACGGTTGCCCTGCTTTTCGATGACCGCGAGGGGCTCGGGCGCCGTGGCGCCGCGGGAGAAGATTTCCAGCGAAAGCGCGGGGAAATGAAGGGCTATCCATAACATGAACTGCACTCGCAACGGATATTTGGGCTGCTCAGCTGCGGGCCGCTTCCCGGGACGGCTGCACGACGGATAGAGAGGGCGACGCAGGACGGGGACGGCGTACGCCGTCGGCTCGATCCAACCGCACCACCAGCGGTGTGCTCACGTGCCCGCCGCGGCGTTTGAGAATATGCACCACCAGACCGTCCCTGCCTGCTTCCAGGCGCAGCCGCAGCGAGGCGGGCGAACGCTCCTGCGCGGCACTCGCGGAGCGGAACAGGACTCCCCAGGCACGCCCGGATTCTGCGCCGAGCTGCAGGCGGCGCATGCGCCGCTCGTCAGGTGTTTTCAGCCATGCCAGCACTGCACCGCATGCCCCGGAACGCAGCGCCTGCTCCGCCGTCCACCAGGCATCGGCGGCGGACTGCGGCTTGGCCACCAGCAGTCGCTTCAACCTGACCCCGGCTGCGCCCAGGGCCGGCGCATAGGGCACGTGCGGCGGGGATACCCAGGCCAGCCACCCGCTTTGTTCGGATACGAGGGCCAGCGCCGGGAGCAACAGGCGCAGTTCGCCGATCCCTTCCCGTTCAAGCAGTATTTCCGTCAGCGCGCCGCGCGGCCAGCCGCCGCCCGGCAGCAACTCGTCCAGCTCCGCGAATCCGGTCGGCAACGCATCCCCGCCTTCCTGCGCGAGCTGGTCGCCGCGCCAGATGCCGGGGTGCTGCAGCAACGAATCCAGGGATGCGTTCATAGGCTTTTGCCGTGACGGATCACGCCCACGCCGATGCCCTCGATGACCAGTTCCCGGCTGCGCAGGTCTACCACGATGGGTTCGAAGTCGGCGTTTTCCGGGAGGAGTTCCACGATGTGTCCGCGCTTGCTGAAACGCTTTACCGTCACTTCGTCATCGAGCCGCGCCACCACCACCTGCCCCGCCCTCACCTCGCTGCTGCGATGCACCGCGAGCAAATCGCCGTCCAGGATGCCGGCATCCTTCATGCTCATGCCGCACACCTTGAGGAGATAGTCCGCGCGTGGCGAGAACAGGGCGGAATCGATCTGGTAATGCGCTTCGATGTGTTCCTGGGCCAGGATCGGGCCACCTGCCGCAACCCGGCCCACCACCGGCAGGCCGCCGCCGTTCATGAGACGGATGCCGCGCGAGGCGCCCGGCAGAAGTTCCAGCACACCTTTCTTCGCCAGCACCTTGAGATGCTCCTCGGCGGCGTTGGGCGAACGGAAGCCGAATTCCCTGGCAATTTCGACGCGCGTCGGGGGCAGTCCGGTCGCTTCGATGCGGTCGCGGATCAGTTGCAGGATTTCCTGCTGTCGTGGCGTGAGGTCGCGCATGATTGCTCCTGAATGTGTACTGTATATTTATACAGTAGTCGTGCTATAAATTCAAGGAACATTCAGGCTGCTTTGTGGTTCGCGAATGAATCAGGCCGGCCGAGTAATCACTTCCACATCGCCTTCATCTTGCTCAGCAAATCCACGACCTCTTCCCTGCCCGCGCCAGGTGCACCGGCAGGAACTGTTTCAGCCATCGGCCAGGACTTCATCTCGAACAGGTTGAGGATGCTAGCGGGAATGAAGCGCGTCCGCCCGGCATAGACATGGCGGTCACCGAACTGCGATTGCTGCGTGACGAAGAAACGCTGCGGGACCACCATCTGGAGGTGATCCTTGGCCCGGGTCATGGCCACATACAGCAACCGGCGCTCCTCCTCGGTCTCGCTGCTGCTGCCGGTAGCCAGGTCAGACGGTATGCAGCCGTCCACCGCGTTCAGCAGGTAGACCGCCGCCCATTCCTGCCCCTTCGCCGAATGGATGGTGGACAGGATGAGGTAGTCTTCATCGCGCAGCGGCGCGCCCGATTCGTCGCTGGTGGCGTCGGGCGGGTCCAGCGTGAGTTCGGTCAGGAAGCGCTGCCGCGAGGGATAGGTGGCCGCGATTTTCGCCAGCTGGTCGATGTCGATCTGACGGATATGCGCGTCTTCGTGCAAGCGCTCCAGGTGCACCGCGTACCAGTTGCAGATCGTCTCGAATTCAGCGGGCCACGGCACGGCACGCTGGCGAAGGTTTTCGAGCAGCCCGAGGAAGTCCTGCCACCCTTCGGCCGCACCGGGCGGCACGCGGGATTCCCGCAGCCCCATCATGACATCCTGCGTTACGGCAAGGTTGTCCAGAACCTGCGCTGAAGTCTTGGGCCCGATTCCCGGGAGCAGTTGCAACACCCGGAACCCGGCCACCCTGTCGCGCGGATTCTCGACCCAGCGCAGCACCGAAAGCACGTCCTTGACGTGCGCCGATTCCAGGAACTTCAGCCCGCCAAATTTCACAAACGGGATGTTGCGCCGC
>JBDKRR010000331.1:0-11336 GCA_039683315.1 Sulfuricella sp. | reverse complement strand
GTCCGCTATAAGACAAAACCACGCTAAAAAAATCCTGGGGGCATCTTGGCACTAACGATCAACACCAACGTTCCGTCGCTCAACACGCAACGTCAACTCAATGCCAGCCAAGCCTCGCTGACCACATCGTTGCAGCGCCTGTCCTCCGGTCTGCGCATCAACTCCGCCAAGGACGATGCGGCAGGTCTGGCGATTTCCGAGCGTTTCACCACTCAGGTTCGGGGCATGGATCAGGCGCGCCGGAATGCCAATGACGGTGTGTCCCTCGCCCAGACGGCAGAAGGTTCGATGGAACAGATGGGTAACCTGATGCAGCGTATTCGCGAACTGGCAGTGCAAGCCGCCAACGCGACCAATACCGCATCCGACCGACAAGCGCTGAACCAGGAAGCCTCGCAGTTGAATCAGGAACTGGGACGCTTCGCGAGCACGACTGAGTTCAACGGACAAAAGCTGTTCGACGGCACTTTCGGTTCCGCTGTGTATCAAGTCGGCGCCAACGCCAACCAGACCATTACCGCGACCACTACCAACTTCCTGACCTCCCAGTACGGTACGTATGAAATCGGCAAGCAGAACACCCGCTCGGTTGGTTTGTATAATGCAGGCACTACCCTGGCGACACTGCAGACAGACCAAGTGGTAAGTACTGCGGGCACGGCCACCATCAATGGCGCAACCGGGAGCGGGTCCATTACGCTGGCTGTAACGGATTCCGCGCGGGATGTTGCGACAAAAATTAATACCGTGAGCCATACAGGGGTGAAAGCGGCAGCCTTTACCGAAACCACATTGACTTTGAGCGCATCAGGCAGCTATGCGCTCGACGTATATGGATCGAACACGACTGCGGCAAACGTTGCCTTCTCGATTTCGTCGCCCACCGGAGCGGAGGGCCTCTCCCAGGCGGTCTCGGCATTCAATAATGCCGCAAGCACGACTGGCATTTCCGCCAAGCTGGACGGGGCGACCGGCATCGTGCTGACCCAGGCGGAGGGATACAATATCGCCCTGGTTGCAACGGGTATCAACACGACTGCAGGCGACATAACTGCGGGCGGCATCACCATGACAAAAGCCTATGTAGATGCGCCTCCATTTGGCGGAAATCTTGTGGTTGGAGGACAAGTCAACCTGGATTCCGACAAGTCATATTCCGTGGTCAGCACCGGCGCTGCCCTGACATCGGGCGTATTTGGCGCGGCTTTGGCAGCGAATGGCAGAGTGGCGTCATCCTTACAGTCAGTCTCCACCATCGACATCACAACGACTGCAGGAGCAACCCAGGCACTGCGCATTGCCGATATGGCGCTCACCGCCATCAACGGCCAGCGCTCCAGCTTTGGCGCGCTACAAAACCGTTTTGAAGCCACCATCACCAACCTGCAAGCGACTTCTGAAAACATGACCTCCGCGCGCAGCCGCATCCGTGACGCGGACTTCGCGGCAGAAACTGCAAACCTGACACGATCCCAGATTCTGCAGCAAGCGGGTACGGCGATGTTGGCACAGGCCAATTCCTTGCCGAACTCCGTGTTGAGCCTGTTGCGTTAACTAATATCGAACGCATTCCGGCTTTTTCGCCCTGAAATAGTCGGCATTCTGATAAAACTCGGGGGTCTCGTTATCCGGCCACCAGCCAGGCACCCCAAGTAGGGGAACCGGGCACAGGGCATCGTTTACCCGCTCGGCAAGCCTGCTGGCAATCAGCTGGTCTAGTTCCTGCGCCTGTTCTGCAGGAAAAGCCGCCAATGATGGCCCCACTCTCAGCATCAGCCCTTTTCCGGTGAACCCGACATAGGGTTTGAGCGCCTTCTCATAGAGCGAATGTCCGAAAATCACGAACTTCATTCGTTCCGTCACGGCCCTGCGCCGCTCCCAGAACAGTTCAGTCCAGCGATGCTGGCGCAGCAAATCCGCCTGTTCGTCGTCCGCATATAGCACCACTACGCCGCTTTCGTCGAATAGCGTCAGGACATCCTGGGTTTTGCCGCGATTTCCGGTTTCAGCACTTGCGGACTGTGAAATGGCGGAAAAATGCAGGGCATTGATGGCCGCCTTGGCTTCCGGGAACGCCAGCCACACCAGCGCGTTGAACAGATCGTGCCAGTTTTCCGTGCGGGTCTGCACTTCGCCGCTGAGATAGATGCGAGCCTCGTATTTTTCCTCCATGCAACGCGGCTTGCCGTCCTGGGGAACAAAGCAGATGGCCGCGCCGCTGGCGGTGCGGATGGATGGAGAGAGCAGTGCATTCAACTCGTCCAGCGTCGGCCAGCGGTCGAGTATTTCGATCGCCTCGCCCACGCCGCGCAGAGGCTCGAACATGGGCGAGTCTTGCAGGAAATGCTGGCGCCACTCATCCATGGCGGTCGAGGCAGGTGAAGTAAACCGTGGGATCGGGCGAGGTGCGGTTACGCTGGGCCTGCCAGATCATTTCGCCCAGGCACTCCATGACTTGGTGCTGGGCGTGGTGCGGGTCGCCGCTCTGCGCCAGCAGTTTCTGATAACGTTCCTTGATGCCGGGCGGCTGGTCGATCGAGAGCTGTTCGGCGATGGCCAGGTGCAGGTTGAGGTGCAGGAAGGGATTGGTCTCGCCCTGCTCTGGCTGGTAATCGCGATCCAGGTATCGCTCCCGGTCTTTCAGCAGGCCGTGGTATTCCGGGTGCTGCAGCATGATTTCCAGCGCCATGGCTTCCAGCGGGGAAAGCGGCTGGTGCTGGCCGTATTTGTGCCAGGTGTCGAAAAGGAACTGGCGCGCCTGGTCGCGGCTGGGATTAAACATGGCCGGGAGCATCCGCAGTTGAAAACAGCCCCAGCACGGCGGCGTACTGGAATAGCTGGTTGCTGCCGTTGAACGGTGCGATTTCACCGTTGCCGTAAAAGCCGATCAGCGGCATGCCGGGGAAACGCTGCTGCACGAGTTGCAAATCCCGGTCCACGCCGCCGTAAAAGTAAGGTCCGCGCCCCATGCAGGGGAAACACAGGCCGAAATCCGGCGTTCCGCCCAGTTCCTGATGCAGGCGCTCCACCGTGAGGCGCATGTCGCTCTCGGCCGCCAGCGGCTGGCGCATGGCCCAGAACAACTGCTCTCCCGCTGACGGTCGGACCGACAGGGTAACCGAGCCGTCCTGCGGGTTGACAGAAATGACCGGGGCGAGGCGGTAACGCCCTTCGGCAATCGCCGTGACATGCTCGCCGTAAGTGATGCCAGCCATGATGAGGTGGAGCGGAAAGGCATCGTCGCTGCGCAGCTCCAGCGGCAATGCCCGCGCCAGCACATTGAGGGCCGGCTGCCCGCCCAGCGCCTGCACATCGAGGCCTGCGGACTGGGTCACGGCATAGGGCATCTGGCTCAGGGGGCGCACGCCCTGCGACACGCCGACCACGCCTCTAGCGCCATGCACAGCCACTTCGCAGCGCCCGATCTGCGCCACCTTGCCGCCCTGCCACACGCCGAACGGCCCCTGCCCGATGGCATCGCCTGAAACGCCGCCGAAACGCCGCCCGGGCTTGTCCAGCCACTCGGTATGGATGGCATTGGGCGCCGCCAGGGTAAGCAGCAGTTCATCTCCCGGCGTGTCGTGCCGCGCTTCCAGGCTTACGCCGGAGCCGAACACCATCGCGGCGGCTGCCGGGGCATCCAGCACCCAGTCCTCCTCCGTAAGGATGCCTGCGGCACTGCAGCCGATTATCTGCGTGCAACTGGCGGCCCTGGCTGCGGCGCGCAGCGCGGGTAGCGGGTCGCGCGCAAACTCGGGGGTCAGGAACAGCAGCACGCTGTTGGCGATGGTAAGGCCAGCCTTTTGCATGGCGACTGAGACAGCCTGGTATGCCAGCGCCTCGCTGGCCGAGGAGTGGGTAGCGAAGCCGGTGGCGACTTGCATCATGTGGCTGTCTTGTTTTTATATTCGCACAAATCGCGTATCAGGCATTCGCCGCACATCGGCTTGCGCGCCTTGCACACGTAGCGGCCGTGCAGGATCAGCCAGTGATGGGCATCGTGCAGGAATTGCGGTTCGATGACTTTGAGCAGCTTCTTTTCCACTTCCAGCACGGTCTTGCCGGGCGCGAGACCGATGCGGTTGGCGACACGGAAGATGTGCGTGTCCACGGCGATGGTCGGCTGGCCGAAGGCGGTGTTCAATATCACGTTGGCCGTCTTGCGTCCTACGCCGGGAAGATTTTCCAGCGCCTCGCGATTGGCCGGCACCTCACCGCCATGCTGCTCGACCAGGATGCGGCAGGTTTCGATCAGGTGCTTGCCCTTGCTGTTGTAAAGCCCGATGGTGTTGATGTATTCCTTCAGCCCGTCGAGACCGAGGTCGAGAATGGCCTGCGGCGTATTGGCGACGGGGAACAGCCTTGTTGTGGCGAGGTTCACGCCCTTGTCGGTCGCCTGCGCCGACAAGACCACGGCCACCAGCAGTTCAAACGGCGTACGGTAGACCAGTTCGGTGGTGGGATGGGGATTCCCGTTGCGTAAGCGGGTGAATATTTCTCGGCGCTTGGCAGCGTTCATCAAAAAACCGGGTCAGGCTGCTATGGCTGAAGCTTCGGCCGCACGAACCGGTGCGCCCTTGGCCGCCTGGCGCTGGTCCAGCCAGTTTTTTCCCGCGATCAGCAGGCCCAGCCCGATGAAGGCGCCGGGGGGCAACACGGCGAGCAGGAAACCGTGATAATCCGGTATCACGGTAATCACCCAGGCCTTGGCCGTTTCGCCGAATGCAAGATCGATCCCGGACAGCAGGGTGCCCTTGCCGAGGATCTCGCGCATCCCGCCCAGCACGGCCAGGGTCAGCGTCAAGCCGAGACCGACCATGAAACCATCCACCACGGAGGGGAACACCGGATTCTTCGAGGCGAAAGCCTCGGCGCGGCCAAGCACGTTGCAGTTCACCACGATGAGCGGCACGAAAATACCCAGCACCAGGTACAGCGCCTGCATGTAGGCATTCATGGCAAGGTCGATCACGGTGACCAGCACGGCGATGATGAGGATATAAACCGGGATGCGGATCTCTCCCGGCACCCACTGGCGCACCAGCGAGACGATGGCGTTGCTGCAGGCCATGACCATGATGGTGGCAATACCCAGCCCTACGCCGTTGACCACGGTGGTGCTCACTGCCAGCAGCGGGCACAGCCCCAGCAAGGTGACGATTCCGGCGTTGTTTTTCCACACGCCGTTCCAGACGATTTCCTTGTAGTTCACGTCGCTCATTTCGCTTGCTCCTTTGGGAGAGAGAAAATCTTGTCTCGATTGGCGGAAAAATAGCCCAGCGCCTTGTATACCGCCTTGACCACGGCCCGCGGCGTGATCGTCGCCCCGGCAACGGAATCGAATTGCCCGCCGTCCTTTTTCACTTTCCAGTCCTTGGACTGGTATTTCTCCAGCGAAGTGCCATCAAAACCCTTTATCCAGTTGCTTTTGGCGATTTCGATATAGTCGCCCAGCCCCGGGGTTTCCTTGTGGGACACCACGCGCACGCCAGAAACCACCCCATCCGCCTTGATCGCGATGAGCAACTTGATCTTGCCCGCGTAACCGTCGGGTGCGACCGCTTCCAGCACCACGGCAGAGGGCTTGCCGTCCTTGAGTGCCCGGTAGGTCAACGTATCTTCGGCGGTACCGAGTTCCGGCTGTGGCGGCAAATTGATCGCGTCGCTGATAATGTCGTTATCGTACAGTTCGGGCGGCAGGATCTGAGCAATCAGTGCCAGCTTGGCCTTTTTCTCGCTCGCCGCGATGATGTCCTTGGTTGCGTCGAACGTCAGCGCCAGCAGCGACGTTCCCACCAAGGCAAAGGCCGCGAGCACCATCGCCAGCTTGGCGGAATGGCGGACGTAGTCGGAGCTCATTCCTTCCTCCCGTCGAACCACTTGCCGGCATGACCGAACACGCGCGGCTGGGTATAGGCATCGATCAGCGGCACTGCCGAATTAAGGAACAACACGGCAAATGCGACGCCATCAGGATAACCGCCCAACACGCGGATGACGTAGGCGCTCACGCCGATCCCCGCGCCGAAAATCAGCTTGCCCAGCGGCGTGGTGGGGCTGGTGACATAGTCGGTGGCGATGAAAAAAGCCCCCAGCATGGTGCCGCCGGCAAAGAGATGGAACAGCGGCGAAGCATAATGGGCCGGATCGAACAGGTAGAACATGCCAGCCATGCCGAACATGGCTGCGAGGAAGGAAGCCGGGATGTGCCAGCTGATGATGCGCTGCTGCCACAGGAACAGGCCGCCAAGCAGGTAGAGCAGGGCGATGACTTCCGTCCCCTTGCCGCTCAGCGTACTGAAAATCGCTGACGACTGAATATCGACCACCGTGCGTTCGAGGTGAAGCTGAGTTTTCAGCGTATCCAGCGGCGTCGCCATGGTGATCGCATCGAGCTTGCTATCCGCCGGCGAAATGCCGCCGAACATGAAATCCATCTGCTGGGAAAAACTCCAGTGGCTGTGCGCCAGCACGTCGGGCGCCGTCCAGTGCGTCATGTGCGAGGGGAAGGAGATCATCAAGGCGGCGAACCCGACCATGGCCGGGTTGAAAAGATTGTTGCCCAGTCCGCCGTAAAGATGCTTGGCGACCAGAATGGCGAACAGCGTGCCGACCACGATCAGCCACCATGGCGCCAAAGGCGGGATGGAAAGCGCCAGCAGCCAGGCCGTCACCAGCGCACTGCCATCGGTGAGATAGACCCGCAGCGGGTAGCGGCGCAAGTGCAGCACCGCCGCTTCGGTAGCAAGCGCCGTTACGCTTGCCAGGGTGATGCTGACCAGGATCGCCGCACCAAAAAAATAAACGTATACCGCAACGGCTGGCAGCAAAGCGGCAAGCACTTTGAGCATGATGACGTTGACGGCGGTTTTTTCTGCCACTACAGGTGAATTCATTGTTGTGCGCCCTGCCCTTCGTCGGATTGCTGCACCGCTACGCTCTGCTCGGCGGTCTCTCTCGCTAGAGCCCGTCTTTCGTCGATCTCGTTTATCCTGGCCTGCGCTTCCGGCGGCAGATCGTCCACGTTTTGCGGCGTCACGGCTGCCTTCTTGGCTTTGGCGCGCTCGATGGCTGCCTGAATGGCGGCCTGCTTGGCGGCGGCTGCAGCTTCGTCGCCGCCCTCCTCGGCAGGCTTGGCGGCGACTTGCGCCGCCTTGGCGGCATGCTTGGCCGCCTTTTCCTGCTTCTCGCGCTCCAGGCGCAGTTCCCTGAACTCGTGGCGCTCCCGCGCCCGTTCGGATGCCTTTTTATCCCGCTCCTGAGCCTGGATTTCACTCTTGGCGAAGCGGTAGAACTGCACCAGCGGGATATGGCTGGGGCATACGTAGCTGCAACAGCCGCATTCAATGCAATCGAAAAGCTTGTATTCCTGAGCCTTGGCGAAATTCTTCGCCTTGGCGAACCAGAACAGTTCCTGCGGTTGCAGGTCCGCAGGACAGGCAGCTGCACAGCGCGTGCAGCGGATGCACGGCACGGCGCGCGGCAGCGGCGGGAAAAGGCTCTGCGACGTGGCGATGACGCAGTTGGTTGCCTTCACCACCGGCACGCCCGGGTCTGCCAGGGGCAGCCCCATCATCGGCCCGCCCATGAGGTAGCCGCTGGTATCCGGACGCGGCCGGGCCGCCTTCACCAGTTCGCCGATCGGCGTGCCGATCAGCACTTCATAGTTGCGCGGCTCTTCCATGTTGCCCGTCAGCGTCACCAACCGGGAAATCACCGGCTCGCCGTGGTTTACCGCGCGATGGATGGTATAGGCCGTGGCGACGTTGAAACACTGCACACCGACCTGGGGGCCCAGCGCACCGCTGGGCACTTCCTTGCCGGTAAGCAGCTTGATCAGTTGCTTGGCACTGCCGCTGGGATAAAGCGTCGGCACCACCACCACTTCGAATCCGCTTCCCTGGCAGGCCGCCTGCATGGCCGCGATGGCTTGCGGCTTGTTGTCCTCGATGCCGATCAGCACTTCCCTGGCGCCCATGGCATGCTGCATGATGGCGATGCCCTGCACGACTTCCGCCGCGCGCTCGCGCATCAGCATGTCGTCGCAGGTGATGTAGGGCTCGCATTCGGCGGCGTTGATCACCAGCGTTTCGAGGCCTTGCGCATCCAGCTTGATATGGCTGGGAAAGACCGCCCCGCCCAGACCGACGACGCCGGCATCGCGCAGGCGGTTGCGCAGCTCGGCAGGGGCGATGGAACGATAATCGATAGTCTGGCGCTCGATCCAGCGTTCTTCGCCATCCGGTTCCAGCACCACGCTCAGGTCCGGCAAACCGGAAGGGTGGGGCGCCGGCTTCATTTCTATGGCCACGACCCGGCCCGAGGTGGGCGCATGCACAGCCGAGGAAATGAAACCCTCGGGCGCACCGATCATCTGCCCTTTGAGCACATGGTCGCCCACCGCCACCAGTGGCTTGGCCGGGTTGCCGTTGTGCTGGCGCAGCGGCACGATCAGGCGTGGCGGCAAAGGTGCAACGGCGATCGGCAGCTGCGTGGACTGGCTCTTGTGCTCGGCCGGATGGACGCCGCCGTTGAAAGGATGCAGCGTCCTCATGTCGTCACCTCGACATTCTTCCTGGCATCGCTGATCGGATACACCGGGTATTGCCATTTCCAGCCGCTCAAGCCCTCGTCCACCGGCACCAT
The DNA here is from genome assembly GCA_039683315.1 of Sulfuricella sp. Taxonomy (GTDB): domain Bacteria; phylum Pseudomonadota; class Gammaproteobacteria; order Burkholderiales; family Sulfuricellaceae; genus Sulfurimicrobium. Next base: position 2,690 of record JBDKRR010000331.1, on the reverse strand, counting down.
GGTGATGCAGTCCACCGGGCAGGGGGGCAGACACAGTTCGCAGCCGGTGCATTCCGAATCGAGGATGGTATGCATCTGCTTCGCCGCACCGACGATGGCATCTACCGGGCAGGCCTGGAAGCACAAGGTGCAGCCGATGCAGGTCTGCTCGTCGATGAGGGCTACCTGCTTGGGCTTCGGCAGCGCCGCCTCGGCAGCGAGCGGCTGCGGCTCGACGCCCAGCAGGTCGGCCAGACGTATCATGACTGCCTCGCCACCCGGCGCGCACAAATTGATTGCCACGTTGCCGCTGGCAATGGCCTCGGCATAGGGTTTGCATCCAGGGAAACCGCACTGGCCGCATTGAATCTGGGGCAGGATGGCGTCAACCTTCTCCACCAAAGGATTGCCTTCCACCTTGAATTTAAGCGAAGCGAAACCGAGTACTGCGCCCAGTACTACAGCCAGACCGATCATCACCAGAAGCGCGCTAAGCATAATTTAGTATTATTTAACCAGTCCGGAAAAGCCCATGGAGGCGATGCTCATCAGCCCGGCCGTCACCATGGCGATGGCGGCACCCTTGAATGGCTGGGGCACGTCCGCGCCCTCAAGGCGCTCGCGCATGGCGGCGAAGGTGGTCAGCACCAGTGCAAAGCCGACTGCACCGCCAAAACCGAAAAGCAAGGATTCGATGAAATCATGGTTTTCCTGCACGTTGAGGAGCGGAATCCCCAGTACCGCACAGTTGGTCGTAATGAGCGGAAGATAAATGCCCAGCGCCTGGTACAACACCGGGCTGGTCTTGCGAATAAACATCTCGGTGAACTGCACGATGCTGGCGATCACGATGATAAATGACAGGGTGCGCAGGTACACAAGGTCCGCACCCAGCAGGTAATGATTGACGAGATAACTGGCGCCGGCAGCAAGGGTAAGCACGAAGGCGGTGGCCATACCCATACCCATGGCCGCCTCGAGCTTCTTGGAGACGCCCATGAACGGGCACAGGCCAAGAATTTTGGCAAGTACGATGTTGTTGACGAACACCGTGCCGATCAGAATAAGAAAATAGTTTTCCATGGGGCGTGCAATGCGCTAGCGGGATAACAATAGGATTATCTTCTGCGCCACAAGATGATGCAACCATTATGCCAGCACGGACAACAGCCTATTGAGGCCAGCCCATCAAGAATTGGCGTCGCACAGCATCAATCAGGCAAACAGGGATTGCCACCAGCGTTGGCGGCCGGCGGGAATGATGCCCTTGGGTTGCATTTCGCTTGGCGGCATGACACTCATCACCCAGCCCGGCAAAGGCGGATTCTTGCTCGAACCGCACGATACGCCGAGGTTGTTGGGGTCGTAGATCTTGATCAAGGTGGGTTTTTCGAGGTTGTCGGCGTAAACGATCGCGCAGTAGTCCTCTTTGTGGTCGCGTCGCAACAAGGCGTCGACCTCGTGGACAAAGCGGCTGACTTCTTCACCTGAAGCCGGTGCGGTTGGTACAGGCTCGCCGATTGCATAAAGATGCCAGCCAGCCTGCGGGTCGACCCTGTCCCAGAATTCGGTGAGCTGCTTCCAGGACATCAGGCTATAGAAAGTGCCGTAAAAGGCGGTTTTGAAATCCGACATGTGGCTGACCAACCCCCGTTAACCGGTAATGCATAACCAAAACAGGCCACCAAATTGATTGGCGGCCTGTTATTAGTTCCGGCATAACATGCTTGGCATGTTAGCCTTCACTGAAAACAAGTAACCCAAATTATTTGGCTACTTGTTTCTCTCTCAGTTCATCGAGCGTTTTACAGTCGATGCACAAAGTTGCGGTTGGTCGCGCTTCCAGGCGCTTCAGGCCGATTTCCACGCCACAGCTTTCGCAGTAGCCGTAGTCGCCGGATTCGATATTGGCGATGGTTTCGTCGATCTTCTTGATCAGCTTGCGCTCGCGGTCGCGGTTGCGCAGTTCCAGCGCCATGTCGGACTCCTGGCTGGCGCGGTCATTGGGGTCGGCGAACAGGGTGGCTTCGTCCTGCATGGTGTGCACGGTACGGTCGATGTCCTGGCTCAGTTCGGCTTTCCAGTCCTCGAGTATTTTGCGAAAATGCGCGTGTTGTTGCGGGTTCATATACTCTTCCCCCGCTTTTGGTTCGTATGGGATGAACTGCTTGTGTATTTCAGCGGACATGTGCTCTCTACTCTTCTTCGGATTTACGCAAAAGCGCTTTAATAGCAGATAATTTTACTTACCGCAAGCCGGCTCATTGCCGGAATGGAGATAACCAATTGGCTTTACAGGCTTTAATTTTCGATGTGGACGGCACACTTGCCGACACGGAGCGCGACGGTCATCGCATCGCTTTCAACTCTGCCTTCCGCGAATTCGGACTGGACTGGGACTGGGACGTTGAACTTTATGGAAAACTGCTGGCCGTGACGGGCGGCAAGGAGCGCATCCGCTACTACGTGGAAAGCTTCAATACCGGCTACGTCAAGCCGGCCGATTTCGACCGCCTGGTAGCCGACCTGCACAAAACCAAGACCCGGCATTACACCGATCTGCTGAGCGGCGGGCGCATCCCGGTGCGCCCCGGCATCCGGCGCCTGCTCGAAGAAGCGCGCGCAGCCGGCCTGCGGCTGGCGATCGCCACCACCACCACCCCGGAAAACGTCACCGCCCTGCTCAAATACAGCCTGGCACCGGACGCGGA
>JBDKRR010000330.1:0-4739 GCA_039683315.1 Sulfuricella sp. | reverse complement strand
TGCTGGAAAAGCTGGAGCGCATCGCTCGTGCCCTGGACCCGCGCATCACCCAGGTGATGGCATCCCTGGCGGGGGAATACGAAGTAGTGCTGGTGGCGCGCAACGACGGCTTGATGGCGGCCGACGTTCGGCCTTTGGTGCGCCTGTCCATCCAGGTGATCGCCGAACAGGACGGGCGGCGCGAGCAGGGGAGCGCAGGCGGCGGCGGGCGCTTCGATTACGCTTATTTTTGTGACGAAGTGCTGGAGCGCTACGCCAAGGAGGCCGTGCACCAGGCCTTGATCAACCTCGATGCGCGCCCCGCGCCGGCGGGGTCGATGACCGTGGTGCTGGGGGCCGGCTGGCCGGGCATATTGCTGCACGAAGCCATAGGTCACGGCCTGGAGGGCGATTTCAACCGCAAGGGCAGCTCCGCATTCAGCGGCCGGGTGGGCGAGCGTGTCGCGGCGGAGGGCGTGACGGTGGTGGATGATGGCACCATCGCACGGCGACGCGGCTCCCTCAATGTGGACGACGAAGGCAATCCGACCCAGTGCACGGTGCTGATCGAGAACGGCATTCTGAAAGGCTACCTGCAGGATTCGCTCAATGCTCGCCTGATGGGCGTAGCCACGACCGGCAACGCGCGGCGCGAATCTTTTGCCCACATCCCCATGCCGCGCATGACCAACACTTATATGCTCAACGGCGACAAGGACCCGCAGGAAATCATCGCCTCGGTCAAGCACGGCTTGTATGCGGCGAATTTCGGCGGCGGGCAGGTGGATATCACTAGCGGCAAGTTCGTGTTTTCAGCGGCTGAAGCCTATATGATCGAGGACGGCAAGATTACCTACCCGGTGAAAGGCGCCACCCTGATCGGCAACGGTCCGGACGTGTTGACGCGGGTATCCATGATCGGCAACGACATGAAGCTCGACCCCGGCGTGGGCACCTGCGGCAAGGAAGGGCAGAGTGTGCCGGTAGGCGTGGGGCAGCCTACCCTGCGGGTGGATGGCCTGACTGTCGGCGGCACGGCTTGAAGTTTCTGCTTGCCGCTATTTTGCCATGGCTCGCGGGCCACGCGTTGGCGGCTTCTGACGAGCCTCCTTTCGCGCCTGATACGCCCTATTACTTCGAACATTTCGACCCCCAGCAGAAGCCATGGCAGCCAGGACATGGCCTGAATTACGAAGAGGTTTTCAAGAACTACCAGTACTACGAGATCAGCTTCGTGAAGAATGGCCGGGAACTACAGGTAAATCACTACGTTCGAGGCCGCAATGAGGGTAGTGAACACTACCGCATCAACCCGGACGGAACTCTGGAAAAGCTGCTGCAGTAATTCATGTTCTGCTCTACCTCGATGGCGTGCACCAGTACCGGGCGTATCTGAGCAATAAGATTTTTGCTAAGCGCCTGCCTAAAACATGGCATCTGCTTTTCATCATACTGATTATTCGTGCTATTCTTTTTATTCGAATGAGTCGCAGCCAACGAAACAGTCTGGAACGCTTATTGCTCGGTGCTTCATGTTGCTTAGATAATTGCATTTTTCTGCTACGATGGATGCAATGCGTAATACGTTTGTCATGTGGCGGCATTAATCTTGAAACAAGATGGTATTAAATTTTTAAGGAGTGGATGTCATGGCTGAAGCGAAAATAGAAACTGCAGTGAAAGAAAAAAAAGTCAGCGTCGCTAGCAAACCGGCAGAGCCAGTGAAAACCGCGACGAAAAAAGCACCGGCTGCGAAAGTAGCGAAGGCTGTTACTCCCAAAGCCACAACGGCAGCGAAAAAGCCGGCAGCAACCAAGGCCAAAGCGAAAAAAAGCGTAACGCCGGAACAGCGCTACCTGATGATCTGCGAGGCAGCTTTCTACAAGGCGGAGCGTCGTGGCTTCTCTCCTGAAAACGAGATTCAGGATTGGCTGGATGCAGAAGCTGAAATCAACAAAATGCTCAACGGGTAAGTATTCCCCGTCTGCGGGGGAGTTACGGGGAACTATCGTCGGCAGTACTGCCCTTGAGAAATTCGTCGAACTCGCCCATGGAAATCTCTTCCACTTCCATGCCCTTACGGGCGAGGTGGCGGACGTCGTAGTGTTCGCTGCCAGAGTTTGATGCGTTTGTTGTGCCAGACTCCGTCGTATCGACGGATTCTGGTGCGGCAGTTGTCTGTTCTCCAGCGGGCTGGTCTTGCGGATATTCCGGCTTTTCCTCGAACTCGTAATCGGCTTGTTCCGGCCCGGGTTCTTCGCTAGTATCGGTTTTGAAACGCCAAAAAACAGCTGGGACCTGAAACCCCAGTTTCTCCCGCAAATGGCGTTTGATCTGGACCTCGAGAATGTTCGAGAAACGCAGCTTTTTCTGCGGCTCCGCCTGTATCAGCACCACCGGATTGTTCTCATAATCGATCGTATAGCATTTGAAATGCTGCACTTGCCGTGCTTCGAGGAAGTGAATGACTTCATCGTTGATGGCTTTGAGGGTGCGTTTGCCGATACCTGATGGTTTGTCCCTGGATAGGAATGAGAACATTGCTGATAGTTAAACCCTGTTTTTATAATAGAAGACACGCTACACGCGGATTTTAGCGTGTTTTCCGCCAGAACAGTGATTAAACGACCTCGTAACCGGCGTCGTTAATCGCGCTCGTGAATTGTTCCACGCCGCTCTTGGCAGGATCATAGTCAATAATTACGTGACCATTTTCCAGCGTGATATCCACGCTCGATACCCCTGGTATCGGTTCCAGCACGTTTTTTACGCTACGAACACAGCCCATGCAGGTCATGCCCTTGACGGTCAGTGTGATCTTACTCATGTGCATCTCCTCTGTTGGTTACCTTTGCGCTTTCCATCTTTTCAGCAGCAATGAGTTGCTGACCACGGATACCGAACTCATCGCCATCGCGGCGCCGGCTATCACCGGGTTCAGCATGCCTAGCGCTGCAAGCGGAATTCCCAGGATATTGTAAATGAAGGCGAAGAACAGATTCTGCCGTATTTTTCCCAGCGTGGCACGAGACAGGCTGATCGCATCGGCGACGCTGGTCAGATCATTGCGCATCAGGGTAATGTCCGCTGCTTCGATGGCCACATCGGAGCCCGCGCCGATAGCAAAGCTTACGTCCGCTGCCGCCAGGGCCGGCGCGTCGTTGATGCCGTCGCCGACCATGCCGACTATGGTTCCGCGGGCTTTGAGTTTTTCGACTTCCTCGGCCTTGTTTCGGGGCAAGACTTCGGCGCAGTAATTTCGAATGCCAGCCTGATCCGCTATGGCTTGCGCCGTGGCGCGATTGTCGCCGGTGAGCATGACGACTTCGATGCCCATTGCCTGCAGGCGCGCGACTGCGTGCGGGGAGCTGTCGCGCAGCCGGTCGGCGATGGCCAGATAACCCAGCAGGGCTGAACCTTGCGCAACGCAGACCACGGTTTTGCCCTGTGCTTGCATGTTCTGCAGCAAAGCGTCGTCCGGCGTCAGGGCTAGTTCGAGCATCAGGGCAGGGGAGCCGAGGTGGCTGGGTTTTTGCGCGATTACGCCCGTCACGCCTTTGCCGGAGATGGACTGGAAATTTTCTACCGATGGCAGCTCGAGTCCATGCTCCCCGGCTTTGGCCAGAATGGCTTGTGCCAGCGGATGCTGCGAGCCTTTTTCCAGCGCGGCAGCGAGGCGCAGCAGTTCGGCTTCCGTCGTGCCGCCGACCGGCAAGATGTCGGTGACAGCAGGCTTGCCTTCGGTGAGGGTGCCGGTTTTATCCACCAGCAAGGTGCGGATTTTTTCGGCGCGCTCGAGTGCGGCCGCATTTCTCACCAGGATGCCGACCTTGGCGCCGTTGCCGGTGCCGACCATGATGGCGGTCGGCGTCGCCAGGCCCAGCGCGCACGGGCAGGCGATGACCAGCACGGCGACGGCGTTGACCAGTGCAATGGTGAAGCTGCCGCCCAGCCACCACCATAAGACAAAGGTGGCGACACTGATGGCAACGACGGTGGGAACGAAGATACCGGAAATGACGTCGGCCAGACGCTGGATGGGGGCCTTTGAGCCTTGCGCCTGCTCTACCAGGCGGATGATCTCGGCCAGCAGGGTGTGCGACCCGACGCCGGTGGCGCGACAACGCAGCATGCCGTCCTGGTTCTGGGTGGCGGCATACACCTTTGCCCCGCTCGCCTTGGAGACGGGCAGGCTTTCTCCCGTGAGCATGGCTTCCACCACGCTGGAATTTCCTTCGACCACTTCGCCATCCACCGGCACGTTCTCGCCCGCGCGCACGATGAATATCTCGTCGACCTTGATACTGCCGATATCCACTTCCAGCGTCTTGCCGTCGCGTTCCACCCAGGCGGTGCGCGGCTGGAGCTTGATCAGCTCCTCGATGGCCGCGGAGGTCTTGCCCTTGGCCCGCGCTTCCAGCAGTTTTCCCAGCAGGACCAGGGTGATGACTGCGGCACCGGCCTCGAAGTATACGTGCTGCGGCAGCGCCCAAAGCGTGACCACGGCGCTGAAAGCCCAAGCCATGCTGGTGCCGAGCGCCACCAGCACGTCCATGTTGGCACCGCCGCCGCGCAGGGCATGCCAGGCGCCGACATAAAAGCGTTTGCCGGCCCAGAACTGTACCGGGGTGGCGAGGGCGAATTGCAGCCAGCGAGGAATAACATCTGCGTGGTGGCCGCTGAACATGAATCCCATTTGCCCCACCAGCGGCAAGGTGAGGGCGGCTGCCAGCCAGAACACGCGCAGCTCTTTTTGGTAG
>JBDKRR010000329.1:0-3218 GCA_039683315.1 Sulfuricella sp. | reverse complement strand
CGCTTCGATCTTTGACCGTCTGCCTTCCAACCTGAAAATCCGCATTGTCGACAGAATATTGCGCCTCTGTTACGGACTCAAACAATTCAAGCGGAAGTCCGTGGGGCAGTGCCGGCTCAACGTGGACAGCATCTTTTCGCTGAATGATCTGGAGTCGCAGCCGGTGCTAATGGGTCATTGATCACTTAAGTTTCTCCCATCCCAAAAAGGATGGTTTTTCTTGTCCCGAACCGTGAAGGTCACGGCCACCCGCTGTACTCAACGCGCAAGAAGTCCGTTATCATCGACGCGGCTGTTTACCGGCGAACACTCGTGAAGGAGTTGGTTTTTGATGGAACGATCACTGCGATTTGCCTTAAGCGCCATGCTGCTAGCATCGAGCGTGGCGTGGGCGGGGCAATTCGAGGATGGACTTGCTGCGATGGAGCGCGGCGATTACATAAAGGCCGCGACCTTATTTCAACCCCTTGCCACAGCCGGTAACGCGCTGGCTCAATACAATCTCGGCCTGATGTACGAGAAAGGGCGAGGGGTCCCGCAAGATTACGCTGGGGCGGTCAGTCTCTACCAGTTGGCAGCAGCACAGGGAAATGCGGAAGCGCAGCGAAACCTGGGGGTCATGTATCGCGACGGACTAGGCGTCCAGAAGGATCCTGTCCGAGCACATATGTGGCTCAACCTTGGCGCTGCGGAAAGTGCGGCCAATGCGGCAAGCTACCGCGATGCACTTGTGAAGACCATGAAGCCGGAGCAAATCGTACTGGCGCAGAAACTGGCCAATGAGTGCAGGCAGCGTGGGTTTAAGGGGTGTGATTCACCCCAGAGCGCACGTCCGGCTGGACCTGCCGCGGCATCGCCGGAGGCGCAGTAGCCTAGCCACTTGCGAAATTCGGCTGAAATCCCAAACTTAAAATAACTAATTAAAATATATTCAGTAGATTGAGGTCGTTACTTAATGTAGTAACCGATATTGTTATTGAAATCGTGTAACCGCCTCGGCCTCCTGGCCATCCTGTTTCTTTGCGAAACAGGGCATAAGGATTATCCTTACCCTAAAGAAAGCTCGCATAGCATTTCTCTTCCTGATTTCAGATTTCTCCCGTTCTCGGCCAATATCAATTTAAGGCTGTTGCCGATGGAAGAAGTCGGGTTGTTGCTGGATTGAGGCGATGCGCATTGGGTGGGGTGAGCCTGTGTCCAATATCAATAAAAGCGTGAAGCAGAAGGTGCCTTTTTCCAAAGGGCCTTCGCTTGGATTGTCCGGGAAAGTCTGGCTGTCCATAGCCATATTCGCTTTGCTTGCCGTTTCATTTGGCGTCTATGTTTACTGGGAAAAGCAGATTGACCGCGCCAACGATCTGCGGCACGTCTCCTTTCTGTTGGCCGATGAATTGCGGCAATCATCGGATGACCTGACCCGGATGGCCAGAACGTATGTGGTCACCGGCGATCCACGCTACAAGGAATACTATCAGGACATACTGGATATCCGTAACGGCAAGAAGCCTCGGCCAAAGGCATATCAGCATGCCTACTGGGATCTGATGCTGGATAATCCGCTATTGCCGCAGCCCGACAGCGGACAGGCGATTGCACTGCTGGAGTTGATGCATCAGACAGGGTTTACCGAGGAGGAGTTTGCGAGGCTGACTGAAGCAAAAGTAAATTCTGACCGCTTAACGGCCTTGGAATTTGAAGCCATGAAACTGGCCGAGTCCGTCGGGGCGGATAAGGAGGCTGTCCGTGTCAAGGCGCTCCTGATGTTGCACGATGAACGCTATCACAAAGCCAAATCGGCGATCATGCGGCCGATAAACGAGTTTTATGTTTCGATGGATCGGCGTACCCGAGATACTGTCCGGAATGCGAAAAATGTCGCTTTGTTTTTCCGCCTGTTGTTTGTCGCGACCACTCTTGCAGCGGTTTTCACGCTCTGGCGAACTTATGCAATCTTGCGGTCAACGTTAGGAGGTTCGGCGGGCGAAGTGCACGCGCAGATCGTCAGAATTGGCAGAGGTGATTTTTCCACTGCCGTTGCTGTGGCGCCGGGTATGGAAAATAGCGTGCTCGCAGGCCTGTTGGAAATGCAGAACAAGCTGCAGGACTATGAGACAGAGCGCAGGGAAAGCGAGGCATTCAAGCAAGCCATCCTCAATTCTGTCGCCGCCGAAATTTGCGTGCTCGACCGCGACGGGGTGATCATGGCGGTCAACGAACCCTGGCGGCGTTTTGTCCAGGAGAACAGCATCGAATCCGCCGGGTCAGCGTCAGGCACCGACGTCGGCGCTAATTACCTGGCGGTCTGCAATGAGAATGGCGCCATTGACGCCCGCGACGGCATCCTGGCCGTGCTGGATGGCCGCTTGCCTAGTTACAGCCTCGAATACCCCTGCCATTCGCCGCATCGACAACGCTGGTTCACAATGATCGTCACGCCTCTGGGAGAGGTGACAGGCGGTGGTGTGGTCGTCACGCATACTGACATCACCGAGCGCAAGCAGATGGAAGAGCAAATCCGGAATCTGGCTTATTTTGACCCGTTAACCAATCTGCCCAATCGCCGCATGCTGCTAGACCGGTTGGCCCATGCCCTGGCCGAGGCGAAGCGTTACCACCGTTCGCTGGCAATCATGTTTCTTGACCTTGATAACTTCAAGAAAATCAACGACACGCTTGGGCACGATATCGGCGACGAACTGCTCAAGGAAGTGTCCGTCCGGCTCAGTACCTGTATTCGTGCCGGCGATACAGTTTCTCGCCAGGGCGGCGACGAATTCATTATTGTGCTTACTGAAATTACCAATCCGGACGATGCGTCGCTGGTGGCGGACAAGATCATAAAAGCGATCAACATGCCGGTTCAGATCACGGGCAACTTGCTCAATGTTTCCACCAGCATCGGCATCGCTGTATATCCCATCAACGGCAGGGATGACGCGCAGGAACTCATGAAAAAAGCAGACAAGGCGATGTACGCCGCCAAGGCGGCGGGGCGCAACGGCTATAAATTTTTCGTGGATTAATTACGTTGTTCAGTTGAAGTAGGCCGCTAAGTGTCATGTGGCAGGTGCTCTTGTATACTTTCCCTCCTTCGCCACTCACTGAACCCACCATGTCCGTGACCATCCAAGCCCGAACCGCCGCCCATGAACTAATCGATTTCATCGACGCCAGCCCCAGCCCCTGGCACGCCGTGGCGAGTGCCGAGGCGCGCCTGC
>JBDKRR010000328.1:0-8648 GCA_039683315.1 Sulfuricella sp. | reverse complement strand
CAACGCAGCGCCGCCGACAAAATCGGCCATGTCGCGATTCCGGCAGGGAAGTGTTGGGGTTCACGTTGTTCACCACCAACCTACGGCGTTTCTTCGGCGCGATTTGCGTCTCAGGGCCGATTACTTCACTAACCTCGCGCATTACGCCACTCGACTCAGCGCGGTCGCTGGTCGGCCACCACATAGCTAGGTGGACGGTGCCTGTCGCCGCACACCCCCTGTTCCCCGCCCTGGCGCAGGCAAGTCAGCCAGCGTCGGTCGGGTAGCCGCCACGCCGTTACCGTCTCGTAGAAAACCTCGCTTTCGCAAGTCAGGTCGTCTTGGTCGAAAAAATTCTCGGTCAGCGAGTAGGCATGCCGGTAAAAACACACCTCACCCTTGTCGTCGTAGCCGAGAACCTTTTCCGCGCGTGCCTCGGGTTCCTTGAATCGCTCGAAGCGAAGCGGCGGACACGCCAGCGTGGCTTGGCCGGACGGCAGGTCCCTTTTCCATTCATCGATCATCGCATTCTCCCTTTCGTTACCCAAACTACCCTATCAGCGCCACCGACTTGACCTGCGCCCAGACCGGGCGGCCCGGGGAAAGATCCAGCGCCGCGACGGAGCGCCGCGTGAGCCGCGCCACCAAGGCCGATTCCCCTACCCTGACGCGCACCAGGGCGAGGGCCGGATGGCTGTCTTCACCGATGGCTTCCACCGTGCCGGGCAGCAGGTTCTGGATACTGGTGTGGTCGACGTGCGCCAGCGCCAGGCTCACGTCGCGCGCCAGGATGCGCACCCGCACGTGGTGGCCGAGCGGCACGCCGTGTTCGCGCACCCACAGGCTGCCGCCGGGGAAATCGACGCGCGCCAGGTGCCAGATTTCATCGCGCTGCGCCAGCACGCCGTCCAGCACCACCCCGGCGTCTTCCCCCAGGTGGATCGGCAAATCCAGCCGCGCCAGTGTCTCGACCAGCGGCCCGGCTGCGATCGCACGCCCCGCGTCCATCACCACGATATGGTCGGCCAGGCGCGCCACCTCATCCGGCGAGTGGGTGACGTAGATCACCGGGATTTCCAGTTCATCGTGCAGGCGGTCCAGATAGGGCAGAATCTCCTGCTTGCGCGCCAGATCCAGCGCCGCCAGCGGTTCATCCATGAGCAGGATGCTGGGGCCCAGCGCCAGTGCCCGCGCGATGGCCACGCGCTGGCGTTCGCCGCCGGAAAGGCGCTCCGGCATGCGTTCCAGCAGGTGGCCGATGCCGAGCAACTCGATGGTCTGATCGAGGGGGACCTTACGGTCGGCGGCAGAAACCCGTTTGAGGCCGTATTCCAGGTTGCGCCGCACGCTTAAGTGAGGAAACAGGCTGGCCTCCTGGAAGACATAGCCCAGTGGCCGGCGATGGGTCGGCACGAACATCTGGCCCTCTTGCCAGACCTCGCCGTCCAGGGCGAGATAGCCGTCCGGCGCCCGTTCCAGGCCGGCCAGGCAGCGCAGCAGGGTAGTCTTGCCCGAGCCTGAATGACCGAACAATGCGGTCACGCCGCGTCCGGGCAGAGTCAGATCGACATCCAGATTGAAACCGGAAAAATCCAGCTTGAAGCGTGCCTCGATGCTCATAGGTGCACCGCCATGTAACGCCGGTTGAGTGCGTAGACCGTCACCAGCATCAAAAAGGAAGTGGCCAGCAGGCCACCGGCCAGGATGTGCGCGGAAGCATATTCCATGGCCTCGGCATGGTCGTAGATGGCGATGGACAATACCCGCGTCTGGTTCGGGATATTGCCGCCCACCATGAGCACCACGCCGAATTCCCCGACAGTGTGGGCGAAGGTAAGGGTGATGGCGGTGAGAAATCCGCGCCGGGCCATGGGCACCACCACGGTGAAGAAGCGGTCCCAAGGGCCGGCGCGCAAGGTGGCGGCCGCCTCGATCATGCGGTTGCCCACAGCGTTGAACGCGTCCTTGAGGGGTTGCGCCATGAAGGGCAGGGAATAGATGGTCGATGCCACCACCAGGCCGGGAAAAGTGAAGGCCAGGTGATGCAGGCCCATGGATTCGAGGGTGCTGCCGACTGGCCCCTTGGGACCGAGCAGCACCAGCATGTAAAAGCCCAGCACCGTGGGCGGCAGCACCAGGGGCAGGGCCACGATCGACTCCGCCACCACGGCAAGGCGCGAGCGGCTGCGGGCCAGCCACCACGCCAGCGGCGTGCCCAGGACAAGCAACACCAGGGTGGTGACGCCGGACAATTCCAGCGTCACCTTGAGCGCCAGCCAATCGGATTCGGACATGCTGTTCTCCTCTCATTCACCCGGCAGGACGAAACCGTAGCGGCGCATCACCGCCCGTGCCGCCGGGGTTTCCATGTAATTGGCGAAGGCTGCTGCCAGAGGGTTGGCCTTGGCGCGGGCGGTGATGACGTAGGCCTGCTCCAGCGGCGCGTGCCACTCGGCCGGGATCAGGGTCCAGGCACCTTTGTTGGCCAGGGCCGGCCCCTTCACCAGGGACAGGGCAATGATGCCGGCTTCCGCCGCGCCGCTGTCCACGTATTGGGACGCGTGCGCGATGTTCTCGCCCATGACCAGTTTGGGTTTCATGGCTTCCCACACGCCTTCGTGCTGCAAGGCCTCCTGGGCGCGTCGGCCATAAGGGGCGTGGTCCGGGTTGGCGATGGCGAATTTGCGGATGGCCGGGCTGGCGGGCAAGGATTTCAGCGGCAACTTCGCCAGTTCCGGCTTGAGGCTCCACAGCACGATGCGGCCGATGGCATACAGCTTGGGCGGGGTGGCTGCCAGCCCCTTGTCCCGCAATTCGCGGGGATAGGCGATGTCGGCGGAGAAGAACAGGTCGAAGGGTGCACCGTTCTGGATCTGGGTGTGGAACTTGCCGGAGGAGCCGAAGATGATGTCCACCTTGTCGTTGGGATGCTCGGCGCGGAAAGCGCCGGCCATTTCCTCCAGCGCGTACTTGAGGTCGGCGGCGGCGGCGATGGTAAGTTCGCCCGCCTCGGCGCGGCAAGTAATGCCCACGAACAAGGTTAGCAGAGCGAGGACACGGAACAGCAGTTTTGCAATGCGGTGCTTCATCGGATTTTCCCCTTGTTATATATGATCAGATATAGCGCAAGGCGACAAAGCGCCCCTGCAATTCACAAAAGCAAGCTTTGTTCCACCACCGACAATTCAACAAATAATATTTTTATTCAATGCGATGACGAAATTACATGGCTGCACGCGAAGTAAATGGATGTATTCAACCATACATAACGCTGCACCACTCTAGTGCCGCGGCACCGAGGATGTCAATTAGGGGATGTCAATCCTGCGTCGGAAACGGAGGCTGGGCGGCGAGCAGGTCGGCGAACTGCTCCATGTCGACTGCCACCGCAGCGGCGGCCTTATCCTCCATTTGCCGGTAGCGGCGCAACACCTCGCGGCCGAAATCGGAGATGCGGGCGCCCCCGCCGCCCTTGCCGCCGGTGGCCGTTTCCACCACGGGAGACTTGAAGCACTGGTTCATGGTATCCACCAGCAGCCAGGCACGGCGATAGCTCATGTCCATGCGCCGGGCGGCGGCGGAAATGGAGCCGGTTTCCGCGATGTGCTCCAGCAGCTCCGCCTTGCCGGGACCGATGGGAATGGCGTGGCCGAACAGGATGCGCAGACGGGGCTGGAAGAGATCGTTCATGGCGAGGATATCGTGTCGCGAAAAGCCGATACGATACCCGCTTGACGTCCGGGCGCAAGAGGCGCCCAAGTCCGGGCAGAAATCGTGCATCATCTCAAGCAAGGACCGGGACGCCCCGGTTCTATCGATTCGAACCTTGCATACCCAGGGCACCCTCTGGCTATGCCGATAGGAGGTGCTTATGTCTTGCCGTGCTTACAGCGTTTTTTTCCTGCTGCTTGCCTTGCTGCCACCCGCCCATGCCGAGACGGTGGGCTGCGTCACCACGGCGTGGAAACTCATCGGCGCCAACCACAAGGTGTGCGTCGAAGCCTTCGGCGACCCGAAAGTTCCGGGCGTGACCTGCCATGTGAGCCAAGCCCGGACAGGCGGGATTTCCGGCTCGCTGGGGCTGGCGCAGGACCCTTCGCAATTCTCCCTCGCCTGTCGCCAGACCGGCCCCATCACCCTGCCGGCCAGGCTACCCAAGGACGAAACGGTGTTTTCCGAGGACACTTCCATCCTCTTCAAGGAAACGCGCGTCGTGCGTCTGTGGGACGAAGCCCACAAGACGCTTGTTTATGTCGCGATCAGCCGCAAACTAATCGATGGGGCGCCGGCCAACAGCATTTCCACCGTGCCGGTAATGCCGTGGGGTGGAAAATGATGCCTCCACTCCCGCTCGTTTGACTTGATTTGGACAACCGCTATGAAATGGCTATTGATTTTCCTCGCCTTGTTCGCGGGGGTGTTTTTGTGGATCAGGTTCAGCCAGGCAGGTGATTTGCCGCAGGTCGGCCAGCCAGCTCCCGCTTTCCGCCTCCCCGACCAGGACGGGAACAGCCGCGCCCTCGCCGATTACCAGGGGAAATGGGTGGTGCTGTATTTTTACCCGAAAGACGACACGCCGGGCTGCACCCAGGAAGCGTGCCTGTTTCGCGACGATCTCCACAAGCTGACGCGGCTGGGCGCGCAGGTAGTCGGCATCAGTGTGGACGATTCGTCCTCGCACGCGGAATTCGCCCGGAAATATCACCTGCCTTTTCCCTTGCTTGCCGACAAAAGCGGCACGGTGGCTGGGAGTTACGGGGCGCTCATGAACCTGGGCCTGGTCAAGTTCGCCAGGCGCTACACCTTCCTGATCGATCCGCAAGGGAAAATCGCCAGGATTTACCTCAAGGTCGACACCTCGCGCCATTCCGGCGAGATCATCGAGGATCTGACACGCCTCAAAGGGCAGTGAACATCTGGCTCGTTCTCCAGCGCTAAAGTACGATCTGCGTCCCCAGCTCGACCACCCGGTTGGGCGGGATATTGAAGAAACTAGCGGCGCTGCCGGCGTTGCGGAACATGCCGATGAACAGCTTTTCGCACCACAGGCTCATTTCCGAGCCGAGCTTGGGAATCAGCGTTTCACGCCCAAGGAAGTACGAAGTCGTCATGGCGTCGAAGACGATGCCGAGCGGCGCGCAACGGTCCAGTGCCTGAGGAATATCCATTTCGTCCTTGAAGCCGTAGCTGACGATGATGCGGAAGAAGCCGTTCTCCAGCGTTTCGGCCATGATCTGCTCGGCCTCCGCCACGTGGGGCACATCCTCGACGCGCACCGTCACCACCGCCACGCGTTCGTGCAGCACCTTGTTGTGCTTGAGGTTATGCAACAGGGCATGAGGCACGGCGTCCGGATTGCCCGACAGGAATACCGCCGTGCCGGGCACGCGCAGGATCGTGCCCGGGCCAACGCCCTCGATGAAGGGCGGGAGTGCGATGGCTTCGCTGGCCATGCGTTCGCGCAACAGCCGGCGCCCACGTTTCCATGTGCTCATCAGGATGTATACGCCGAAACCGAACACCAGCGGGAACCAGCCGCCGTCCTCGATCTTGATGGCGTTGGCGGCAAAGAAGGCCAGATCGATCACCAGGAAAGAGGCGAGCAGCAAGCCGCTCCTGAGCAGCCCCCACCCCCACAGATTGCGCACCACGATGAAGGCCAGCAGGGTGGTAATCACCATCGTGCCGGTCACGGCGATGCCGTAAGCCGCGCCGAGGTTGGTGGAACTGCGGAACCCCAGCACCAGGGCGATAACGGCGAGCAATAGCGACCAGTTGATGCCCGGCAGGTAGATCTGCCCGATCTCCCGCTCCGAGGTGTGCTGCACTTCCATGCGCGGCGAGTAGCCCAGCTGCATGGCCTGGCGAGTAATCGAAAATGCGCCGGAAATGACCGCCTGCGAGGCGATCACCGTGGCCGCCGTGGCCAGCGCGACCAGCGGGTAGAGCGCCCAGTCAGGCGCGAGGTGGTAAAACGGGTTCTGGATTGCGCCGGGGTCTTCAAGCAGCAGAGCGCCCTGGCCAAAATAGTTGAGCACCAGGGCGGGCAGGACGAAGCCGAACCAGGCGAGCTGGATGGGCTTGCGGCCGAAGTGCCCCATGTCGGCGTAGAGCGCCTCGGCACCCGTGAGCGCCAGCACCACCCCGCCCAGCGAAAGAAAGCCGACCAGGGGTTTGTTTGCGAGAAAACCAAGCGCATACATGGGATTGAGCGCCCTGATCACGCTCGGTTCGTCCATGATGTTGACGATTCCCAGCAGCGCCAGGGCGCCGAACCATATCATCATGACCGGGCCGAACAGTGCGCCGATGCCGGCCGTGCCCTTGCGCTGGAAGGAAAACAAGGCGATCAGCACGCCGATGGTGACCGGGAGCACATAGGCCTTGAGCGCCGGAGTGGCCACTTCCAGCCCTTCGACGGCGGAAAGCACGGAAATGGCCGGCGTAATCACGCCGTCGCCGTAAAACAGCGCAGCCCCGACGATGCCCGCCAGCATGATTCCCGTGCGCTGGTGGGAGTCGTGCACCTTGCGCAGCGCCAGGGCCATCAGCGCCATGATGCCGCCCTCGCCGCGGTTGTCGGCGCGCATGATGAAGGCCACATACTTGATCGACACCACGATCACCAGCGACCAGAACACCAGGGACAGGATGCCCATCACGTTATCCGGCGTAATCGGCACCGGATGAGTGCCGGCGAACACTTCTTTCATGGCGTACAGCGGGCTGGTGCCGATGTCGCCGTACACGATGCCCAGTGCGGCCAGGGCAAGGGGCCCGAGGCGGCCGTGCGCGTCAGGCGGAGTCTCGTGTTCGCTTGTTGACAGAACAGTTTGCTGCAATCCGTCTCTCCTCTCTTTACAAAATCCTTACACCCACCCGGTCAATCTTTAGGCCTTTTTGATCCGTGCCTGGATAACATTTCCATCGTTATCAATCACTGGGAGAACTCAAATGGACCTGTTCTATCTTGGGCTTGTCGCGGGCTTTTTCGGGCTTTCTATCCTGCTGGTCCTCGGCTGCGAAAAACTGGGGAGACCGTCATGACCTGGTTCTACACCCTGGGCGCAATCGTCGCCATCGGCTTGATGGTTTATCTCGTCGTCGCATTGCTTAAACCGGAGTTATTTTCATGAGTGCCAACGGATTGCTGCAAATCGCCCTGTACCTCGGCGTGCTTCTGCTTCTTGTGAAGCCGCTCGGCTGGTACATGGCGCAAATCTACGAGGGCAAACTGCCGGCGTTGGTACGCTGGCTGGCGCCCGCCGAAAATCTTTTTTACCGCCTGTGCGGCGTGAACCGCGAGCAGGAAATGCGCTGGACGCAGTACGCGCTTGCCTTGTTGTGGTTCAGCCTGCTCGGCGTGGCGGCAGTATACGCCCTGCAACGCTTGCAAGGCTACCTGCCGCTGAACCCTCAGGGCATGGGCGCGGTGACGGCTGATTCCTCGTTCAACAGCGCCGTAAGTTTCGTCACCAACACCAACTGGCAAGGCTACGGCGGCGAGTCCACCATGAGCTACCTGACCCAGATGGTGGGCCTGGCGGTGCAGAACTTCTTCTCCGCCGCCAGCGGCATGGCGGTGGTGATCGCATTGATCCGCGGCTTCGCGCGCCACACGGCGGATACCATCGGCAACTTCTGGGTCGACATGACCCGCAGCACGATCTATATCCTGTTGCCGTTGTCCTTCCTGCTGGCGCTGGTACTGGTCGGCCAGGGGGTGGTGCAGAATTTCTCGCCCTACCAGACAGTGGCGACGATGGAAACCATCAGCTACGACACACCCAAGCTGGACGCCGCCGGCGCCCCGCTGAAGGACGCAGCCGGCAACCCGGTCACCAAAAAAGTGACCACCCGGGAACAGACCATCGCCCTCGGCCCGGTCGCCTCTCAGGAAGCGATCAAGGAACTGGGAACCAACGGCGGCGGCTTCTTCAACGCCAACTCGGCCCATCCGTTCGAGAATCCCACGCCGCTCGCCAATTTCCTGGAAACTCTGGCGATCTTCCTGATCCCGGGCGCCCTGTGCTACACCTTCGGCAGCATGGTGGGCGACACCCGCCAGGGCTGGGCGATCCTGGCGAGCATGACGCTGATCTTCGTCGGCTTCCTCGCTGTGGCGGAAATTGCGGAACAGCAAGGCAACCCCGCATTTACTGCGTTGGGTGTGGACCAAAGCGTTTCAGCAAGCCAGTCCGGCGTCAACATGGAAGGCAAGGAAACGCGCTTCGGCATCGTCAATTCCGCCCTGTTCGCCACCGTCACCACGGCCGCCTCGTGCGGCGCGGTGAACGCCATGCACGATTCGTTCACGCCCTTGGGCGGCATGGTTCCCCTGGCGCTCATCCAGCTGGGCGAGGTGGTGTTCGGCGGCGTCGGTTCGGGGCTTTACGGCATGCTGATCTACGCCGTGATCGCGGTATTCCTCGCAGGCCTGATGATCGGCCGCACGCCCGAATACCTGGGCAAGAAGATCGAGGCCTTCGACATGAAGATGGTGGCCATCGCCATCCTGGTGACGCCGGCGCTGGCGCTGCTGGGCACGGCGATTGCCGTGACAGCGGGCGCTGGCAAGATCGGCGTGGCCAATCCCGGTGCGCACGGCTTCTCGGAAATCCTTTACGCCTTCTCGTCGGCCGCCAACAACAACGGCAGTGCCTTTGCGG
>JBDKRR010000327.1:0-7401 GCA_039683315.1 Sulfuricella sp. | reverse complement strand
CCTTCCTGACCCTCGGCATCGGCGCCAGCGCCACTGAGGCAACTCACTCGCTGGTGGGTCTGGCCTTCGGCAGCTCGCTGATCTCTATCTTCGCCCGTCTTGGCGGTGGCATCTTCACCAAGGGTGCTGACGTCGGGGCCGACCTGGTGGGCAAGGTCGAAGCCGGCATCCCCGAGGATGACCCGCGCAACCCCGCCGTGATCGCCGACAACGTGGGCGACAACGTGGGCGACTGCGCAGGTATGGCTGCCGACCTGTTCGAAACCTACGCCGTGACCATTATCGCCACCATGGTGCTGGGTGGCCTGATGATTACCGGTTCCTCCGAAGCGGTGATCTACCCGCTGGTGCTGGGCGGGGTTTCGATCATCGCTTCCATTATCGGTACTTTCTTCGTCAAGACGCAGCCTGGCGCCAAGATCATGAATGCCCTGTACAAGGGGCTGATCGTCTCCGGCGTGCTGGCGGTGATCGCGTTCTACCCGGTGACCACCTGGATTCTGGGCGAGGGCGTGATGATTGATGGCAAGCTGGTGACGTCCATGAATCTGTACCTGGCTTCCCTGATCGGCCTGGCATTGACTGCCGCGCTGGTGTGGATCACCGAGTACTACACGGCTACCGAGTTCGCGCCAGTGCGCCACATCGCGCAAGCTTCCACCACCGGTCACGGCACCAACGTGATCGCAGGTCTGGGCGTTTCCATGAAGTCCACCGCCGCTCCTGTGCTGGCTGTATGTGCCGCCATCGGTGGCGCCTATGCCTTGGGTGGACTTTACGGTATCGCGATCGCTGCGACTTCCATGCTGTCCATGGCCGGTATCATCGTGGCGCTCGACGCTTACGGCCCGATCACCGACAACGCCGGTGGTATCGCGGAAATGGCCGGCTTGCCAGACGAGATCCGCAACATCACTGATCCGCTGGACGCCGTGGGCAATACAACCAAGGCGGTGACCAAGGGCTACGCCATCGGCTCCGCCGGTCTGGCTGCGCTGGTGCTGTTCGCCGACTACACCCATGCCCTGGGTGCCAAGGCGCTTGGGCTTGATGCCAGTGCGATTCCCATGACTTTCGACTTGTCCAACCACATGGTGATCATCGGTCTGTTTATCGGCGGTATGGTGCCTTACCTGTTCGCTGCAATGGGCATGGAAGCTGTCGGTCGCGCTGCCGGTTCCGTGGTGGTCGAAGTGCGCCGCCAGTTCAAGGAAATCCCCGGCATCATGGAAGGTACCGCCAAGCCACAATACGGTACCTGCGTGGATATGCTGACCAAGGCCGCAATCAAGGAAATGATCGTTCCTTCCCTGCTGCCTGTCGCGGTTCCGCTGCTGGTCGGCGTGATCCTCGGCCCGCAGGCCTTGGGTGGCGTGCTGATCGGCACCATCGTGACCGGCCTGTTCGTGGCGATTTCCATGACCACCGGCGGTGGCGCATGGGACAACGCCAAGAAGTACATCGAGGAAGGCAACTACGGCGGCAAGGGTTCCGATACCCACAAGGCCGCAGTGACTGGCGACACCGTCGGCGATCCTTACAAGGATACTGCCGGCCCTGCCGTCAACCCGTTGATCAAGATCATCAACATCGTGGCGCTGATGATCGTGCCGCTGATCTGATTTAACGTTTTTTGCCAGCGCGAGGGCAGGTTATCCTGCCCTCTTTTTTTGCCCGCGCGCTTTGCGCGTATAATGTCGCCCATCTTCAATAATTTCAGAAAGACCGCCAAGTGAATCTGGACCGCGTAACTTCCGGCAAAGACCTGCCCAACGATTTCAACGTCATCATCGAAATCCCGATGCACGGCGACCCCATCAAATACGAAGTGGACAAGGCCACCGGCGCGATGTTCGTCGACCGCTTCATGTCCACCTCCATGGACTATCCATGCAACTACGGCTATATCCCGCCTACCCTGTCCGAGGACGGCGACCCGGTGGACGTGCTGGTTATCACCCCGGTGCCGCTGATTACCGGCGTGGTGGTGCGTTGCCGCCCGGTCGGCATGCTGAAGATGGAAGACGAAGCCGGCGTGGATGCCAAGCTGCTGGCGGTGCCGATCGACAAATTGTGCAATATCTACCGTAATATCGAATCGCCGCGCGACCTGCCGGAACAGACTACCGCCCAGATCACCCATTTCTTCGAGCACTACAAGGACCTGGAAGCCGGCAAGTGGGTCAAGGTGCAGGGCTGGGTTGGTGCGGACGAGGCGAAGCAGGAAATCATGGATGGCGTCAGCCGCTATGTGAATGCAGCCGAAAAGCCGATGTTTTAACTTCCGTGAGGCGTGAGGGGGTAGGGGTGAGGCCTGCTGGTGGGTTTTCCCCTCACGCCTCACCCCTTACGCCTCACGAATAAAAATGAAAATTTGCATAATTTCCGATAGCCACGACAACCGCCATTTGATGGCGGCTGCGGTGGAAGCGGCCATAGAAAAAGGGGCTGAGGCGGTGATTCACTGCGGCGACGTGGTTGCGCCGACCACCCTGAAGTGCCTGCTGAAATTCGGCCTGCCGGTGCACGTGATTTACGGCAACAATACCGGCGATCTTTTTGCCATGTCCAAACTCGCCACCGAATCCGGCAGCCTGATCCGTTTCTACGGCCAGGATGCGGGCATCAACCTGTGCGGGCGCAATATCTTCATTGTCCACTACCCCCACTATGCCCGAGCCCTCGCCACCACCGGCGACTGGGACCTGGTGTGCTGCGGACATGATCATAACGCTTCCATCCAGACCGTCCACAACATCAAGGGCGGTCACACTTGGTACGTCAATCCGGGCACGGTGGGCGGGGTGGGCGCGCCGGCAACCTTTGTGCTGGGCGATCTGACGACCATGCAATTCGAGATTTTCGATGTCCCGCCGGAAGAAGCAGACAACAGTTCGCGCCTCACGGTTGCGAGCTAGGGCGTGTTAACACTAATTTCGCGTCTGCGACGGGGGCGATTTGGGATGCTGCCCGCGAAGCAAGACGCGCGGTTGTGCCGCCCACAACAAGCGGTTTGCGACAAAGGGAGGCGCCCAAATCGCCCCCGTCCCGAAGGGTTGTAACGAGAAGGCCATGTCTGCGTCGTTGCGGCGCTGGCGAATGGAACAACCATTCGCTACGCCCCGCGCCTAACATCCATGGCCTTCTCGTTACAACGCAGGCGTGAAATTAGTGTTAACACGCCCTAATTTACATCTCTAGTTTCAGGTTAAGCCAGGCGCTGCGCCCGGGAAGTTCGTTGTCGTGGCGGTACTCGAAATAATGCGAGTCGTCCAGATTCTGCACGATGAGAGCAAGTTCTCCGTTGCTTCTGCCCGCCTTGAAACGATAGGCCAGGCGAGCATCCCAGCGACGGTTGAAATCGATGAAATACTGCGGGTTGTCGCCGGGTCCGGCGTCGCTGCCGGGAAAGTGAGTGGCGCCGACCTGGTAATTCATCAGGCTGGCGTTCCAGTTCTGGTTAAAGCGATGCGTCAGCATCATGCTCTGGCTGTTCCTCGGCGCAGCCATGGTATAGGTCATGTTGTCCAGATTGCTGCTGTCGATCTCGATGTGAGAAAAGCTATAGATCAAGCGGGTTTGCGCACCGACATCCCATTGTAGCTGGCCTTCCAACCCCTTTACCCTGGCTTTGCCGGAATTGAGGTTGTTGTGCAGGACGGCAGAAGCCGTTTGCGCGATAAGCCCGGAAAGCTCGTCGGAGAATAAGCGCAGGTCGATGTTAAGCCCCGGAAATTTCCCGAGATAGCCGATTTCGCTGGACTTGATTTGTTCGCGGTCCATTTCCTTGCTGAGATATGTTCCCAGGTATGCCACTTCACGATTTTTCTCGTACATGGTCGGGGTGCGCGTGGCTTCGGAATAACTGGCGCGCAGGGTGTGATTCGGTACGACGTGCCAGTTCACCGCGATGCGCGGCGTGATGTCGTTGCCGGTGTAGCTGTTGTTTTCGCTCATCGCGCCGAGGTTGAATATCAGGTCCGGCCGGGCGCGCCATTCTAGATTGCCGAAGAGCCGCGATAGAAAGAAAGATTGCTCCTGGTATTGCGGTGCGTTGGTGATGCTGTTCTTGAAATAGATCGGCGCGTAGACGTAGTCCGAACGCACGCTTCCTCCCCACACGATGCGTGTGCTGCTGCTGGGCAGAAGGGTGTGCTGAAGTTCCAGGTCATAACGATCGGCCTTGGTGTCGCCGTTCATTGTGTTGCCGTGTTGCATGTCGAACAGGGTGGCCGTGCTGCTTTCGTTCGCATGATAGAACTGGACGGAAAGGCCGCCGCCATCTTCGTGGGCCCGGCTCCACTTAAGCAGTTCGAACTGGTTGCTGACGCTGCGTCCGTCGAGCGCGATTATGCTGTCTGACCACCCCTCCTGGCGTGTGCCGCCGTTATAGCCGAACTGAAATTCCATTTCGTCTGTGGCGTTGATGCGGTAGTCGGAACGGAAGGTAAGCAAATGAGTTCGCTTGTCGTCGAGTTTGTTGTTGTCCCAGTTATCAAGGGTGCTTAGTGGGCGGGTTATTTTTGTGTTCTCCCCCTGATCGTTTCGTGTCCCGGCTGTGAGCCTGTAGGTTAGATCGCCATTTTGGCCACCGAAGCGCGCAACGGCTTCGTCGCGGTGACGCCCGGTCGAAAGCGACAACATGCCGCCCTGGCTTTCGGCGGAATGGCGCGTGATGATATTGATCACACCCATGAAGGAGTTGGCGCCATAGCTGGCGGAATCCGGGCCACGGATGACTTCGATACGTTCTATGTCGTCCAGCGCCAGAGGGATATCGCTCCACAAGGTGCCGCCAAATATCGGCGAATAGACCGAACGGCCATCCACCAGCACTTGCATGCGATGGGAGTAGGCGTCAGAAAGGCCGTGGTAGCTGACGGTGCTCTCGGTCGTGTAAGTGTCTGTGGCGTGGTAGGCCACGTACATTCCCGGTACGAGGCGGAAAACCTCTGACAAGTCCCATGCACCGGAGTCACGGATCATCTGGCGGTCGATGATGGTAACGGCCGCAGGCGCTTCGTCGATAGGTTGCGAAAGTCGCGATGCGGTCAGCACGATGGGCATGTCGGCCAGAAAGCTGTCCTCGGACTGGGCGTTCCGGTCCGAGCCAAGAGCCATAGCTGCATGTAGTAGAAAGGAGCTGACCGCTAAGGTGCGCAGAAACGGAAATTGGATGAATTTTTTTTGTTTTTTCATGGCGCCATTTTAACATCTAAGGTGTCGAATCCATTGACAAATTCATTTTGAGTTATCACTTTCTTGATTTTGTGGGTTGGGTTTTAATACCCGACTCAATGTATTGGATATAGCGTTTCTATCCGGGAATAAGAAGATTCGATTGTTTCCGGGACAGATGGCTGTGGATTGACGCTTCAATTGAGTGGTAAAATGCATCAGGATAAGGGGGTCGGGTTTGTTTCGGTCCCTCTAGGCGTTTTTGAAGTGCAGGTTTTAGTCTTTTGCCGGTTCGCCGGCGAAGCAAGCTGGTAGTCCGGTCGAGCCAAGTCTCCGCCGGGCAGCCTTAATCCGTGGTGGAGGAGATCTGATGACGGAAGTCGTTGCAACCAACCAGACCATTCTGGTCGTAGGCGGTGGCATCAGCGGCATGACGGCGGCGCTTGAAGCGGCCGAGTGCGGCAAGGAAGTGGTGCTGATCGAGAAAAATGCCGCTTTGGGCGGACGCGTGTCCCAGCTGTACCGCTATTTCCCCAAGCTGTGTCATCCGACTTGCGGTCTGGAAATCAACCAGCGCCGCGTCAAGCAGAACAAGCGCATCCGCATTCTTACCCTGGCGGAAGTGACCGGCATTACCGGTTCAGCGGGAGATTACACGGCCAGCGTCAAGATTTCGCCGCGTTACGTGAACGAAAACTGTACCGCCTGCGGCGACTGCAGCAATGCTGTGGAAACCATGGTGGACGATGCGTTCAACTACAACCTGTGCAAGGTCAAGGCGGCTTACCTGCCGAGCAAGATGGCCTATCCCCAGCGCTACGTGATCGATCCTTCCATCATCGGCACGCCCGATGCGGACAAGGCCAAGGCCGCGTGCAAGTACGACGCCGTCGACCTCGATATGCAGGAAGAAACCGTGCAGATCAAGGCCGGTGCGGTCGTGTGGGCAACCGGCTGGAAGCCCTACGACGCCAACAAGATTCAGCCTTACGGCTACGATCGCTTCGACAACGTGATCACCAGCGTCGAATTCGAGCGCCTGTCCGACCCGCACGGCCCGACCGGCGGCAAGATCCTGCGCAAGGATGGCAAGGAAGCGAAGAACATCGCCTTCATCCAGTGCGCCGGTTCGCGTGACGAGAACCATCTGCGTCATTGCTCGCGCATCTGCTGCATGGCCTCGCTCAAGCAGACCAACTACGTGCGTGAAGCTTTCGGCGACGAAGGCAAGTCGACCATCTACTACATCGACATTCGTGCCATCGACCGCTTCGAGGACTTCTACCAGAAAGTCCAGGCCGATCCGACCGTTTCCTTCATCAAGTCCAAGGTCGCGAAGATCGTCGAGGACAAGGAAGGCAATCCGGTGTTGCACGGCGTGAACACCGAAGGTTACCACCGCTACGCCAATACCCACGACCTCGTGGTGCTGGCTGTGGGCATGGAGCCTTCCGTCATGGCGGCCAACATCCCGGCAGAAATCGTTTCCGATTCGAGCGGCTTCATCGAGCAGGATCAGGCCAACGGCGCTATCTTCGGCGCCGGTTGCGCGGCCAACCCGCTGGATGTGAACCGTGCAGTGCAAAGCGCCACAGCGGGCGCCTTGCGCGCGATTCAAGTAATTAACCGTGTTGCCAGAGCGGAGGGTTAAACAATGGCGGACATGAAAGTAGCAGCCTACATTTGTCAGGGCTGCGGACTGGGTGAGCGGCTCGATACAGCCAATCTGGCCAAGGTGGCCCAGAAAGAAGGCAAGGCTCAGGTAGTTAAGGAACATCCTTTCCTGTGTAATGCAGAAGGGGTGGCGATGATTCGCAACGACATCGACAACGATGCCGTGACCCACGTGATGATCGCGGCCTGCTCGCGCCGCGCCAAGACCGAAGCCTTCGGCTTCAGCGATGTGGCCCTGTCCCGCGCCAACCTGCGCGAGGGCGTGATCTGGATTCGCCCGGACGATGAGGCTTCGC
The DNA here is from genome assembly GCA_039683315.1 of Sulfuricella sp. Classification (GTDB taxonomy): domain Bacteria; phylum Pseudomonadota; class Gammaproteobacteria; order Burkholderiales; family Sulfuricellaceae; genus Sulfurimicrobium. The sequence continues at coordinate 253 of JBDKRR010000327.1, read as the reverse complement.
GCGAAACCACGCAGGAAATGGCGGAAGACTATGTCCGCATGGGCTGCGCCGAAGTCAAGAAAATGAAGCTGCCGGAAATCGACCCGGCCGCCGTGACCGAACGTCGCGTGCTGGTGGTGGGTGGCGGTATTTCCGGCATGACCGCAGCGCTGGAAGCTTCCAAAGCCGGTTACCAAGTGGTGCTGGTAGAGAAGACCGGCGCACTGGGCGGCTGGGGCGCCAAGCTGTACAAGCGCTCCCCTTCCAAATCGCC
>JBDKRR010000326.1:0-5661 GCA_039683315.1 Sulfuricella sp. | reverse complement strand
CGGCGGCGAAACGCCTGGTGGCGCGCAAAATGATTTTCGGAGCAAAGGGCTGATGGAATTCGACATCGTAATAGTGGGCGCCGGCCTGGTGGGCGCCTCGCTCGCCGTGGCGCTCAAGGACAGCGGACTCAAGCTGGCGCTGATCGAGGGCCGCGCGCCGGCGCCGCTGCCCCAGGACGACAGCTGGGACGCCCGCATCTACGCGGTCAACCCGGCCAATGCCCGCTTTCTCGACCAGTCCGGCGTGTGGAGCTGGCTCGATCAAAGCCGCATCTCCCCGGTACATGAAATGCACGTGTGGGGCGACGATGCGGCAGCGCGGCTCGATTTCACGGCATACCAGGCCGGCGTGGCGGAACTGGCTTTCATCGCCGAAAGCCGCCTGATGCAGGACGGCTTGTGGCAGGCCTTGCAGGGGCAGTCCAATGTGGAAATTTTCTGTCCCGCCGCCTGCACCGCGCTGGAAGTCGACGACGATGCCGCCATTCTGGCCCTGCAGGACGGCCGCGTGCTGCGCAGCAAGCTGGTGGTCGGCGCGGACGGGCGCGAATCCTGGGTGCGCGCCCATGCCGGTTTCGAGGCCAAGCCGCGCGAATACCGCCAGTCCGGCGTGGTGGCGAACTTCACAATCGAGAAGCCGCATCGCAATTGCGCCTACCAGTGGTTCCGCGAAGACGGCATCCTGGCCTACCTGCCCTTGCCGGACGATAAAATCTCCATCGTCTGGTCGGCCTACGAACCCGTGGCGCAGGAACTGCTGGCGCTGCCCGGCGACGAGTTCTGCCGCCGCGTGCAGGAGGCCGGCAAGAGCACCCTGGGCGCACTGCAGTTGATTACGCCGCCCGCCGCCTTCTCGCTGCGCCTGCTCAACCTCGAGCAGCTGGTCAAGCCGCGCGTGGCGCTGATCGGCGACGCCGCCCACAACGTCCACCCGCTCTCCGGGCAGGGCGTCAATCTCGGCTTCCAGGACGCTCGCCAGCTCGCCCAGGTACTGCTGCAGCGCGAAGCGCAACGCGATTGCGGCGACCATTTCCTGCTGCGCCGCTACGAACGGGCGCGCAAGGAAGACATCCTCGCCATGCAACTGGTCACCGACGGGCTGCATAAACTCTTCAACAATGCCGATCCCCTGCTGCGCGCCTTGCGCAACACCGGCTTGAGCCTGACCAACCACCTCGGCGGCCTGAAAAACCGGCTGATGCGCCATGCCATCGGGGAACTCGGTTAAACTCTTTCAGTTCTTATAAATACTTAACATCTACTCAGGAAAACACATGTTCTCTCTCAAAAGCCTTGCTGCGCCGCTGCTGTTTGCCCTGCTCACCGCCTCGGCACACGCCGACGAAGCCCTGATCAAGAAAACCATCGAGGCCAAGTTTCCCGGCGCCAAGGTGCAGTCAGTAAGCAAGACCCCTTATGCCGGCCTTTACGAAGTGCTGATGGAAGGGCCGCAACTGGCCTATGCCGACGAAAAGGCCAATTACCTGTTCATGGGTTCGGTGCTGGACCTCAACGCACAGAAAAACCTCACCGAAGAGCGTTTCCAGAAACTGACCGCGGTGAAATTCGACACCCTGCCGCTGGATACCGCCATCAAGGTGGTGAAGGGCAACGGCAGCCGCAAGATCGCCGTATTCGCCGATGCCGATTGCCCTTACTGCAAGAAATTCGAGTCCGAACTGCAGAACGTGACCAATATCACGGTTTACACCTTCCTTTATCCGCTCGACCAGCTGCACCCGGAAGCCGGCAAGAAATCGAAACAGATCTGGTGCGCGCCGGATCGCGCCAAGGCCTGGGAAGACTGGATGCTGCGCAACACCCTGCCAAAAAATGACGGCAAGTGTGCCAACCCCCTGGCCAAAACGGCAGAACTGGGCAAGAAGCTCAACATTCAGGGTACGCCCGCGATCATCTTCGCCGATGGCACCCGCGTGCCTGGCGCCATCCCGGCTGCAAAACTGGAGCAGATGCTGGACGGCAAAGCCGGGAAGTAAGCCATGAAGGAATTCTGGAACGAGCGTTTCGGCGGCGAGGAGTATTTCTACGGCACGACGCCCAACGCCTTCCTGGCGTCACAGGCGCACCTGCTGTAGCCCGGCCAGTTCGTGCTTTCCGTCGCCGACGGCGAGGGGCGCAACGGCGTGTGGCTGGCCGAGCAGGGGCTGGCCGTGCTGGCGGTGGATTTTTCCGAAAAGGCGCTGCAGAAATCGCGCAAGCTGGCGGAGTCCCGGGGCGTCGCTCTGCAAACCGAGCTGGTGGACGTGCACACCTGGGACTGGGGGGAGAATCGCTTCGACGTGGTCGTGGCGATCTTCATCCAGTTCGCCTCGTCGCAGGAGCGCCCGGCCTTGCATCGGACCATCCAGCGCGCCCTGAAACCGGGCGGCCTGCTGCTGTTGCAGGGCTACACCCCGAAACAGCTGGAATTCAGGACCGGCGGGCCTTCCAACCGCGACAACCTGTATAACGCGGCGGACCTGCAGCACGATTTCTCCGCCATGGAAATCCTGCAGCTGCGCGAAAACGAGACGGTGATCAGCGAAGGCCCGGGCCATAGTGGCATGTCGGCGCTGGTGGACCTGGTGGCAAGGAAGCCGGCTTAAAGCACACAGCAGCACCCTTGATAGCCTGCACATTTGCCCATTCCGCCCCTGCTGGCAGGTAGTCAGGCACAGACCGAAATGAGGACCCGCCGTTGCAGCGCACCCCAGAACCCGAACTGATGAACGAGCCGGAGCAGGCACGCGCCTATGCCGAGGCTGATTTCTCCGCACCGCACGACGCCTTTGTGGCCCATTTCCGCCTGCGCTTTCCCGGCTTTGCCGGCGGCGCGGCAATCGATCTCGGCTGCGGGCCTGCGGATGTCACGATGCGTTTCGTCCGCGCCTATCCGGAAGCGACGATACTTGGCCTGGACGGCGCGCAAGCGATGCTGGATCTCGGACGCCAGGCGGTGGAAGAGGAGGGGCTCGGCCAGCGGCTCACGCTCCGGCAATGCCGCCTTCCAGTCACGGACCTGCCGGCCCGCGCCTTCGATGCCGTCATCAGCAACAGCCTGCTCCATCACCTCGACGATCCCGCCGTGCTGTGGCAGACTGTGCGGCACGTTGCCCGACAAGGCGCGGCGCTGCTGGTGATGGATTTGATGCGTCCGGCGAGCGCGGCGGAGGCTGAAAAATTAACGCAGCGCTACGCGGCGGATACCCCGCCGGTACTGCAACGGGACTTCCACCACTCGCTGCTCGCCGCCTATCGACCGGACGAGGTGCGGCAACAACTGGATGCCGCGGGACTGGAACAACTGCGAGTCGAAGCGGTGAGCGACCGCCATCTCCTGGTTTGGGGAACAATTCATGTATGAGAACCCGGCGTCGGCTGAAATCCGCGCCTTGCTGCAAAAAGTCCGCACCATCGCCGTGGTGGGATTGTCGCCGCAACCCGCGCGGCCCAGCTACTTCGTCTCCAAGTCGATGCAGTGTTTCGGCTACCGCATCGTTCCCGTGCGCCCGGCGGTGTCCGAAGTGCTGGGGGAGAAAGCCTATGCCACCCTGGCCGAAGTGCCGGAGCGCATCGACCTGGTGGACGTGTTCCGCGCCGCCGAGCATGTGGATGCCATCGTGGACGAATGCCTGCGCCTGAAAATCCCCGCCATCTGGATCCAGGAAGGCATCAGAAACGAGGCGGCCGCGCAAAAGGCCAGGGACGCGGGCATGACCGTGGTCATGGACCGCTGTATTTACAAGGACTACGTCGAGTTGATGGCCTGATATGTTACTGAAATTCACCAAGATGCATGGCCTGGGCAACGATTTCGTCGTGATCGACGGCTTCTCCCGGGATATTTCCCTGAGCAGCGCTCAATTCCGCTTTCTCGCCGACCGCCACTTCGGCATCGGCTGCGACCAGATCCTGCTAGTGGAGAAACCCACCCGCCCGGATGCCGATTTCCGCTACCGCATTTTCAACGCCGACGGCGGCGAGGTGGAACAGTGCGGCAACGGGGCGCGCTGCTTCGTGCGCTTCGTGCACGACAAGGGCCTGACCGGCAAAACCGAAATCCGTGTCGAAACGGCGTCGGGCATCATCGAGCCGCGCCTGGAAGCGGACGGCCAGGTGACCGTCAACATGGGCGCCCCGCGCTTCGAACCCAGGGAAATACCGTTCCTCGCAGAGAAGCGGGCACTGACTTACCCGCTCCCGGTCGGCGACAGGATCATCGACATCAGCGCCATTTCCATGGGCAACCCGCATGCCGTGCAAGTCGTGGACCATATCGATTACGCACCGGTCGCCGAGCAGGGCACGCTGATCGAGAACCACCCGGCCTTCCCGGCGCGGGTCAATGCCGGATTCATGCAGGTGGTGGACCGGACTCATATTAAACTACGCGTTTTCGAGCGCGGAGCGGGCGAAACCCTGGCCTGCGGCACCGGCGCCTGCGCCGCAGCGGTCGCCGGCATCACGCGCGGCCTGCTGGACGCACAGGTACAAGTCAGCACCCGCGGCGGCGAACTCGCCATTCGCTGGGAAGGCGAAGGCCAGCCGGTATGGATGACCGGCCCGGCAGTGACGGTATTCGAAGGTGAAATAAACGTATAAACCTTGGTTCGAAACCACGGAGAACACGGAGGGCACGGAGAAAGGCAATCTCGGGGGCTTTTTTTAAGAGTCCCCTAATGGGTGAATGCCAAACGACGTGAATCCATTGCTTTTACTCCGTGTTCTCCGTGAACTCTGTGGTTAACAGATTTTCAAGAATTATTAAGGACACGAACATGAATTTGAACGCAGAAGCAGTAGCCGAATTCCTCACGCAACACCCGGAGTTTTTCGAAGACAAGCCCGGCTTGCTGGAAGCCATCGCCATCCCGCATCCCCACGGCGGACGGGCGATTTCGCTCGCCGAGCGGCAGCAGCTGCAGCTGCGCGAGAAGAACAAGCTGCTGGAATCCAAACTGCGCGAGCTGCTGCAGTTCGGCGAGGAGAACGACGCGATCGGCGAGAAAGTTCACCGTTTCAGCCTCGCCCTGCTCTCCGCCCGCACCCTCGAATCCCTGCTGCCCACCATCACCCTCAGCCTGCGCGACGATTTCGCCGTGCCCCATGTGGCGCTGCGCGTCTGGGCCATGCCCGCGCAGGCCACCGAACAGGCGGAATTCGCCGACGTAAGCAGCGACCTCAAGGCGCTCGCGGACGGCCTGGTGCGGCCTTATTGCGATTCCACCGCACCCTTCGAGGTGGCTTCGTGGTTCGGCGAGTCGGCCGAACTGCTGAAATCCTTCTCCGTGGTGGCGCTGCGCGCGGAAAACGTGTTCGGCCTGCTGGTCATGGCCAGCGAGGACGCCCAGCGCTTCTATCCGGAAATGGGCACCCTGTATGTAAAACGCATCGGCGAACTGGTCAGCGTCGCCCTGATGCCCTACATCTCCGAGGACAAGGACGCCGCCTGATGGCCGATAAGGCGGGAGAGGAGGGCGGCAACGCCGGGCTGCTGCGGCAGTACCTCTCCCATCTCCAGCACGAACGCCGCCTGTCGCCCCTGACAGGAACGAGCTACGCCCGCGATCTCGCCGAGCTGTTCCGCCTGGCAGGCGAAACCCCACTGGCCGACGTGCAAATCCAGCAGATCCGGCGCTTCATCGCCCAGCTTCACGCCCG
>JBDKRR010000325.1:0-4520 GCA_039683315.1 Sulfuricella sp. | reverse complement strand
TCTACACCCAGCAGGAAAGCCACGGCCGGGAAAAAAGATGGAACGGCACCGCCATTCTCGCCCGGTTCTGTCCGAGCGGAAAACAGGATTGCCCGGTCATGGGGAAACATCCGGCGCTGAATATCGGCCTCTATTCGCGCTCCCTGTCCGACGAGCGCTACAACGGCGATCGCATCTACGTGCGGCAGGATCACGAAACTCTGCGCTGGATGCATCTCGACGGACTGGGGCACGGCGAGCAGGCCGAAAAGGCCACCGCAGACTTGGCCGGCCTGCTGCAACATTACGATGCACCCGCCGAGACGCTGGCCGCGGTCGACCGCCAGCTGCACAATTCGCGCGGTGCGGTCGCAATAATCGGGGAGCTCGGCCTGGGCAGCCGGGCACTGCACATTCTCGGGGTGGGCGACATGCACGCCCACATCCTGGAACACGACGGGATGCACAATTATTCCTTCGCTCCCGGCGTGCTGGGCAAGGAACACAAGTCGCCCGAGGTGACCTGCCTGAAATTCGACCAGCGCTGCGTGGTGATCACCGCCAGCGACGGCATCCGCCGCAACTGGGATGTGTCCAATTTCCCCGGCTTGTTCAATCTGCATCCTCAGTTGATTGCTTATGTGCTGGGGAATATCATGGGCAGGATTTCGGACGACCAGTCCGTTTGCGTGGCGAGTATCGGCTAGGAAGTCGCTACGGCAGTCAGTTCATTGAGGAGAAGACGGTGGTAAAACAAACAAAAAACACCAGCAAGATTTTGACCGAATTGCTCAAGCTGCAGATCGGCAATATTACCGAACGGATCGAGAGAGAGGGGCAGACGGTATTCGGCGGCAGCAATCTGCTCGAGTCCGATGAAATCGCCGACTTGTGCATCCAGTTCCTCCAGTTGCTGGTGGCGCTGCTGGAGTCCCGGGACCCTGACGACGATGCTTCGCCGCAGTTCCACGCCCTGGAAATGTTCTTCAACAACCTGTCGAAGCAGATTCTGGTGCGCGGCGGAAGAATCGAAGACCTGGTGCGCTACATCCAGTTCATGCAGCACACCCTCATCGATGCGCTGGGCGAAGACGAGAAGATCAAGGTGGACGACGCGCGCACCATCCTGCTTTATCTTTCCAGCCTGTTCAACGAGCTTATCCTGGCCGTGTTCCAGGCTTACCTGAGCGAGAAGGAACGCACCATCTGGGCCCAGGAAGCCGAATTGCGCGAAACCTCCACGCCCATCACCGAAATCTGGGACGGCGTGCTGACCCTGCCGATCATCGGCACGCTCGACTCCAGTCGCACCATGATCGTGATGGACGCCCTGCTCAACCGCATCGCCAGCGATCACGCTAGCGCCGTGGTGATGGACCTGACCGGGGTCAAGAACATCGACTCCCAGGTATCGCACCACCTCATCCAGATGGTGCGCGCGATCCAGCTCATGGGCGCGGACGCCATCCTCACCGGCATCCGCCCCGATATCGCCCGCGCCCTCACCAGCCTCAATATCGACCTGGATAACGTCACCACCCGCGCCACCTTGTCCGACGGCCTCAAGGAAGCGTTCCGCCGCATGGGCATACAGGTCAGCCATAAAGCAGCCTGATGTCCGGCATGGCGATCCCCGGTCTCCATCTGACCCAGATCGGGCGCGACAACTTCCTGCTGGAACCGTCGCGTTCGCTCGATATCAGCATTGGCGACGAATTGGTAGTGGCGATTCTGCAGCGCTTGCAGCAGGCCAAGGCCGGGACGCTCTATTACGACCTGGCCGAGCTGCCGCTGATCGAGCCGCGCTACTATCGCTGGCTCAACATGCTGGCACGCGCCTGTCGCGCGGTTAACGTGGCTATGGTGTGCGTCCGCATGCAGCCAACTGCCGCATTCGCCTTGTCGCGCTACATGGAAGGTGTGCCGGATTTCGCCTTGGGGCAGGAAGTGGCCCAGTGAATCCGACGGGCTGCTAACGGTCGAAGCGGCGGTATTGCACCGCCTCCGCAATGTGGCTGCTGAGTATTTCTTCCGCCCCTGCCAGGTCCGCAATGGTGCGGGCCATCTTAAGAATGCGGTGATACGCGCGGGCGGAGAGGTTGAGGCGGCTGATGGCCTGTTTCAGCAGCGTCATTCCGGCCGCGTCCGGCTGGCATAGCGCATCGATTTCCTTGGTGGTAAGCCTGGCGTTCGCCTTGCCCTGGCGCGCCAGCTGTCGTCGGTAGGCTGCTTCCACCCGCACCCGGATCGCCGCGCTGGATTCGCCCACCGCCTTCTGAGTCAACTCATGCTCCGGCAAGGCGGGCACTTCGATTTGCAAATCGATGCGATCCAGCAGCGGGCCGGAAATCTTGCTCTTGTAGCGGCTCACCTGGTCCGGCGTGCAACGGCATTTGCCGTTGGGGTGGCCTAAATAGCCGCAGGGGCAAGGATTCATCGCCGCCACCAGCTGGAACTGGGCCGGGAAATCCGCCTGACGCGCCGCGCGGGAAATGGTGATGCGACCCGATTCGAGCGGTTCGCGCAGGGTTTCCAGCGCCTTGCGGTCGAATTCCTACTGGGAATTTCCAATATTGTTGGAATCTTCCAATATTCCATTATTCCCTTGATCTGTTGCGGAGCGCCTAACCGAATGACGGAAAATTCAACTGCGGTTTAGGTCTCATTTGGTGAGACCGCTCTAGTCGCAGTTGTTGCTTCATCAGGTGTCGCCGCAGAAGATTTCTTGTCCTTGGATAAGGCTGAAGCGGCACTCTTTGCCATCGCTGTAACATTATCCACAAATCCCGGAACAGTCCCGACAGCTTGACGCACTAGGTCGGATGACGCCAACTCGTGCCATGGGCTGCCGTGTGTGTCCGTTTCCACGAGCCGTAATGGCAATTCGTCCAACCGGGTCAGCGCAGAAGAGAAAAGTCGGGCTTGAAAGGCAGGGTCAAGCAGAGCGGCTTCACGTCGGTAACCCTCATAGGCTTTTGAGATTGATGCCTTATAACCATAGTCCTCTGCCAGACGAAACCGCTGCCCAATCTGTTTGGTGGCGATCCAGGCAAACCATATGGGAGCGCCGATGGACAACAGGGATAAGATCAGGTTGACCCACACCGATCCATCATGCGGCCCCTTGATCACTTCAGCCAGACTTTGAAGCTGTTTTGAGCCGATGATGGCGCCCAAGATTAGAGCTATGACGAGACCGCCTACCCAAATCCACATAGATAAGTTTAGAGCCTTCGATCGCTCTGCGAACGCGGAAGCCAGTCCCTCGCTGGTTGTGGCACGGTAAGAGGCATCACAGCGCTCGATGATCGCTGCGGCTTCTTTGGCGTTTTTATCCAGTTGTTCCCGGCTTTCTCGCATTTCAATCAGGATGTTTTCCACCATTGCCCGGTCTTTTGTAGAACCACGCAGCAGGTCCTGAAGCTGTTCCCGTGACTCCTTCAGCATTTCCATGTCCGTGGGAAGTTGGTCAGCCGTTTCGTGGGCTTGTTCTATCCGCGCAACCATTTCATCCAGTTTTTCCGATCTTGGATCGAGGTCTGAAATCCGGACTTCTATTGCGCGGAGCTGTTTCAAGAGACGCTTAAGTTCTTTATCGGCTTCAATTGCTTCGACACCGCTACCTCCAAAAGTCGGCTCCAGCGCCTTCCTCAAACTATCTAATGTCAGCTGATAAGCTGCAACACCAACGGGAGGGTTGCCCCATATTTGCGCAATTGTATTTGAGCGGAGAAAAAGAATACGCCTGGGATAGTCTGCCAAAATCGCTTCATTCGCTTTAAGCTCGTCTCCTCCACGGCTTTCAATCATTTCGACCAGAGAGGTCGCGGCCTGCGCTAATTCGTCTCGTGTTACTCCGGGAAAACTCCAATTGCCGTGGGCAATATTGAATGGTTCGTTGTTTGTAATAGTGCTTTTTACGGTAGCCGCAAGTTGTTCGAGTTCTTTTTTTATCAATTCAAGTGTGGGATGCACGCGAGTCCTTTCTTTTTCGAGATACTTGGTCAGGTACGGGGGGCATCAATTGTTGCTTGGTAGCGGCCGTCCAGATCGTCATTTAGCGGATAAGGATATAGCTAGTCATTATCAACAACACGAAAACCAGCACGGAGCACTTCCGCATTTGCTGAACTAGCCTTACGGACGTATTTTATCGTGTCACGCAGCTGTTCCAGGCCAAGCATGGCATGTTGCAGTGACGGGTATTGATGTTCCAGCCAATAATCGTTGTAAAACAGCTTCTCAAACGGCTCGCGGCTAAACGTGTCGTTTTCAGGAGGAATGCCCAGCGCATCAAGGACGTAATCAAACAAGCAATCAACACTGCTTGCCTGATCTGCAAAACCAGCATCTTCAAGCTTCGCCGAACGATCAGCCTCATATACCACGATGGCAAGCAGATCGATCAATGTCTCTCTATCAATCGATCGCTCAATACTCCGGGCAAATTGCTCATCCTGTAGCCATAATTTGTTGATACCCAAACTACCCTCCCGATTTTTGTATTGCCTCGCCGCTATGCCGGTTCAGTTTTCTGTATT
>JBDKRR010000324.1:0-11433 GCA_039683315.1 Sulfuricella sp. | reverse complement strand
AGCAGTCGACATCGATTTTTCCCGTGCGCTGCAAACGGCAATGGGGCCAAGCGACCCGGCGGGTTTGAACCGGACCGCGCCGGGTCACCTGCAAGCCAAGGATAGCAACCCCTTCGGTGCGCGCACCTTATACCGTCAGCCATCGCAGCCTAGCATCGACGGCAATACCGTGGATATGGACGTGGAACGCACCCAGTTCATCGACAACGCCATCCGTTACCAGTTCGCCCTGGACCGCGTCAGCGGCAAATTCAAAGAAATGCAACTTGCGCTGAGTAGCCAATAATCATGTCCCTCTTTAACTTATTCGATATTTCCGGCTCTGCCATGACGGCGCAATCGCAGCGCCTTAACGTGGTGGCCAGCAACCTGGCGAATGCCGACAGCGCGACCAGTTCCACTGGACAGCCTTACCGCGCCAAGCAGGTGGTGTTCAGTGCTACGCCGCTGGGCGGCAGCAACGGCGCCGCGGCAGGGGTGCGGGTGGACAGAGTGATCGACGATCCGGCGCCGATGAAAATGATGTACGACCCGAAGAGCCCGCTAGCCGATGCCAAGGGGTATGTGACGATGCCCAACGTCAATGCGGTGGAAGAGATGGTGAACATGATTTCCGCATCGCGCTCCTACCAGAGCAATGCGGATGTGATGAATACGGCAAAAACCCTGTTGCTGAAAACGCTACAGCTAGGGCAATGAGGAGGTAGAGAATCATGGCAACAGTTAATTCGGTAACGACGGGAACAAGCACCGCTTCCACAGCAGCCAGCACTGCCAAGGAGACGGAAGACCGTTTTCTCAAGCTGCTGGTCACGCAGATGAAAAACCAGGATCCGTTGAATCCGCTCGACAACGCCCAGGTGACCAGCCAGATGGCGCAGTTGTCCACCGTGACTGGCATCAACAAGCTGAACGACACCGTCAACTCGCTTTCGACCTCGTTCATGGCCGGGCAGTCGCTCCAGGCGGCAAGCCTGGTCGGCCGTGCGGTGATGATCCCCGGCAAGCAGCTGGAACTCAGCGGCGGCGCGGCCTTCGGTGGCGTGGACCTGACGCAGGCGGTGGATAGCCTGACGGTCAACATCAAGGATGCGAGCGGCGCAGTAATTCACAGCGCGGACCTTGGGGAGCAAAAGGCCGCAGGCACCGTGCCATTTCAGTGGGACGGCACCACCGACAGCGGGGCTGCGGCACCAGATGGCTCATACACCTTCGAGGTGACAGCAATGCAGGGCGGCAAGAAGGTCGACGCTACGGCACTGGCGGTGGGCCAGGTCGCCAGCGTGTCGCTCGGGGCGCAAGGCGCCACGCTGAACGTGGTCGGGCTGGGTCAGGTGACCTTGTCTCAAGTCAAACAGATTCTGTAAGGAGAAAATCATGAGTTTTCAAACCGGGCTAAGCGGCCTGAATGCAGCATCCAAGAATCTGGATGTGATCGGCCATAATGTGGCGAACTCCGGCACCGTCGGTTTCAAAGGCGCTCAGGCGCAGTTTGCCGACGTGTTTGCCGCCTCCCTTTCGGGCGGCGGAGCGAGCCAGGTAGGTATCGGCACCAGGCTGGCGAACGTGGCGCAGCAGTTTACCCAGGGCAATATCACGGCGACGAATAACCCGCTGGATCTGGCGATCAATGGCGCCGGGTTCTTTCAGTTAAGTCAGGCTGGCGCGACGACCTATAGCCGGAACGGGCAGTTCCAGCTGGATAAAGACAACTTCATCGTGACCAATGGCGGACAACGCCTGCAGGGATACCAGGTGGACGCGAACAATGTTGTGACCGGTGCTTTGGGGGATATGATGATTTCGACGGCATCCCAACCGCCCCAGATGACGGGGCAGGGTGGTACCGTGCTTGGGACCGGGGCCCAGATCCAGTTGAATCTTGACTCGCGCTCGAACATCCCCTCAACCATCGCAAGCGGTGGCGTGTTCAGCCCGTCCGACACCGCCAGCTATAACAAATCGACTTCATTCCAGGTTTACGATAGCCTGGGTAACGCTCATACCCTGGCGCTGTATTTTGGCTACACCGGGGTTGCTGCGGGAAATGCGCAATGGACCGTCAATGCGAGAGTAGATGGAGTACCAACCGTAGCGCCTGTGTTTTCGACATCCCCGGCCGTGCTGTCATTCGATACATCGGGAAAGCTGGTGTCGCCGACGGCTGGAGCGCCGCTCAATATCACCATTGATCTGGCCGCTACCGGCCTTGCCCAGACCCCCCCCGTCACCAACAATGCGGCCACCCCCCTCACGTTGAATCTGGATTTTAGCGGCAGCACGCAATTCGGAAGTGCATTCGGGGTCAGTGCGTTAACCCAGGATGGGTATACCTCGGGTGAACTGGCCGGGTTTAGCTTCGGTAAGGACGGCACGCTGCAGGGGCGGTATACCAACGGCCAGGCGAGAACCTTGGGCCAGGTCGCACTGGCCGATTTCGCCAATCCGCAGGGCTTGCAGCAATTGGGCGACAATCAGTGGGCGGAAAGCCCGAATTCTGGCGCGGCCCTGCTGGGTGCGCCCGGGAGCGCCGGTCTGGGTTTGATGCAGTCGTCCGCAACCGAGGATTCAAACGTCGACCTGACTGCGGAACTGGTGAACATGATCGTCGCACAGCGTGCCTATCAGGCCAACGCCCAGACTATCAAGACGCAGGATGCGATTCAGCAGACGCTGATCAATCTGCGGTAAGGCAGGGATTGGAAGCCAGGGGTAAATAATGGATCGTCTGATCTACATCGCCATGACCGGCGCCAAGCACACGCTGTGGCAACAGGCTTCGACCGCGCACAACCTGGCCAATGTCACCACCACCGGCTACCGCGCGGAGACCAATGCATTTCGTGCCTTGCCGGTATTCGGCGAGGGTGCGAAGACCCGCGCTTTCGTGGTGGATTCGACCACCGGTGCGGATTTCAGCTCCGGCGTGATCCAGCATACCGGGCGCGACCTGGACATGGCGGTGCAGGGCAAGGGCTGGATCGCGGTGCAGGCGGCGGATGGTTCCGAGGCCTATACCCGCAACGGCAGTTTCCAGATCGACGTAAATGGTGTGCTGCAAACCCGCAACGGCCAGAATGTTCTGGGCGACAGCGGGCCGATTGCGATTCCGCCCGACAATGACATTACCGTCGCCAAGGACGGCACGATTTCTGCAATTCCAACCGGGCAGACACTGACTTCGGTGACGGCCGTGGGGCGCGTCAAGCTGGTCAATCCGCCCGAGGCGGACCTGGTAAAAGGGCAGGACGGCCTGTTTCGTCTCAAGAGCGGTCTGCCGGCCCCGGCCGATGCCAACGTAATGCTGGCGGGCAGCTCGCTGGAGAGCAGCAACGTAAACATGGTGGAAGCGATGGTGAATATGATCACGCTCGCGCGCAGCTTCGATATGCAGACCAAGCTGGTGACCAACGCACAGAACAACGATGCCAAGGCCGGCCAGATTTTGAACTTGACTAGTTAATAAGGGCCGGAAATGATTCGCTCACTGTGGATTGCCAAAACGGGTCTGGATGCGCAACAGACCAATATGGACGTGATTTCGAACAACCTCGCGAACGTCAGCACTAACGGTTTCAAGCGCAGTCGCGCGGTGTTCGAGGATCTGCTCTATCAGACCATCCGCCAACCGGGCGCACAATCGTCGCAGCAGACCCAGGTGCCCTCGGGCTTGCAATTGGGGGTGGGCGTTCATCCTGTCGCCACCGAGCGTATTCACATGCAGGGTAATTTGCAGCAGACCGGCAACCCCCTCGACGTGGCCGTCAACGGCAAGGGATTTTTTCAGATTCTGATGCCGGACGGCAGCACCGGCTATACCCGCGATGGCGCGTTCCAGGTGGATAGCCAGGGCCAGGTGGTGACATCCAGCGGTTATGCGGTGCAGCCTGCGCTGACTATTCCTGCCGATGCGCTGAGCGTGACCATCGGCCGCGACGGCACTGTTTCCGTGGTGCAATCGGGTTCGCCCACTCCTACTCAGGTGGGCAGCCTGCAACTGGCCAACTTCATCAATCCCGCCGGCCTGCAAAGCCTGGGCGAGAACCTCTATGCAGAAACTGCCGCTTCCGGTGCGCCGTCAGCCAATACGCCGGGTACCAACGGGCTGGGGGTGCTGAATCAGTCATTCGTGGAGACGTCCAACGTGAACGTGGTGGAGGAAATGGTGAACATGATCCAGACGCAGCGCGCCTATGAGATCAACTCCAAGGCAATCACGGTTTCCGATCAGATGTTGCAGCGCTTGACGCAGATGAGCTGAACCATGGTTAACGCATTTATTAAATACGCCGCGCTGCTGGCCTTGCTGGCAGGCTGCACCACCGTACCGCCGGTTAACGTGCATCAGCCGATGACGGCGCGCCCGGTGCCTGCGGCGGAGGCGCCCGGCGGCAACGGGGCGATATACCAGGCAGGCTATACCAACCGCCCCCTGTTCGAGGACCGTCGTGCGCGCAACGTCGGCGATACGTTGATCATTGCCATCAACGAAAAGATTTCGGCCAGCAAGAAATCCAGCTCCACAGCCAGTCGCAAGGGCAGTGACTCGCTCTCCGTGCCTATTCTGGGGGCCTTGTCAGCGGCCAATATTCTTAAGACGCCATTGTCCGGAAGCTCTGAAAATACGTTTGAGGGCAAGGGCGACAGCGCCAGCAACAATGCCTTTACCGGAACCATCGCCGTGACCGTGATCGAGGTGCTGCCCAACGGTAACCTGCTGGTGAGCGGGGAAAAGCAAATCGGGATCAATCAGGGGGGCGAATTCGTGCGCTTCTCCGGTGTGGTCAACCCGGTCACCATATCTACGGCCAACACCGTCTCCTCCACCCAAGTGGCTGACGCACGCATGGAATACAAAGGCACCGGCTATATCGACGAGGCCCAGACCATGGGCTGGCTGGCGCGGTTCTTCATGTCGGTGTCGCCGTTCTGAACGTGGTAAGGAGTGATGGGTGATGAGTAATGTGTGGAAATTTGCGGCGGCTCTGATGTTTCTGGTTGCTAGCTGCGGCGCAGCCCAGGCCGAGCGCATCAAGGATCTGGCTTCGATACAAGGGGTGCGCACCAACCAACTGGTCGGTTACGGCCTGGTGGTCGGCCTCGACGGCAGCGGCGACCAGACCACCCAGACACCGTTCACGGTGCAAAGCATTGCCAACATGCTCGGCCAGATGGGCGTGAATTTGCCGGCCGGGACCAGCCTGCAGCTGAAAAACGTTGCCGCGGTGATGGTGACGGCCAGCCTTCCCGCTTTTGCCCGGCCCGGCCAGAACATCGATGTGACTGTGTCTTCGCTGGGCAATGCCAAAAGCCTGCGCGGCGGGACTTTGGTCATGACGCCGCTGAAAGGGGCGGATGGCCTGGTTTATGCGATTTCTCAGGGCAATTTGCTGGTGAGCGGTGCCGGGGCTTCCGCCGGCGGCAGCAGCGCGCAGGTCAATCACCTGGCGGTCGGCCGCATTCCAGCCGGTGCCACGGTGGAGCGTGCGGTGCCTACCTCGCTGGGACAGGGCGACTATGTCAGCCTGGACCTTAACCAGTCCGATTTCACCACAGCGGATCGCGTCGTACAGGCGATCAACCGCCGCTTCGGCGAAGGTACGGCGAGCGCCGGCGATGGCGGACAGGTGCGGGTGCGTGCGCCGCGCGATGCGAATCAAAGGGTCGCTTTCATCTCCCAGATGGAAAACCTGCCCATTCAGGCCGGAAGCGGCGCTGCCAAGGTGATTGTCAATGCCCGCACCGGATCGGTGGTCATGAACCAGAACGTGGAAGTGGATAGCTGTGCGGTCGCTCACGGCAATCTGTCGGTTACTGTCAGCAGCGATACCCAGGTCAGCCAGCCCAATCCCTTGTCGCAGGGGGAAACCACGACGACCCAGAATGCTCAGATCGACATCAAGGCGCAAAAGGGCGAACTGGTCACGCTGCCAGGCAGCCCGTCGTTGGGCGAGGTGGTGAAAGCATTGAACGCCGTAGGTGCCTCGCCCCAGGACTTGCTGGCAATTCTGCAGGCCATGAAGGCGGCAGGGGCGTTGCGGGCTGAGCTGGAGATCATTTAACACGAGCTAGCTCCCTCCCCTTCAAGGAGGAGGGCTGGGGAAGCAGGTTGGCATGAAAGCTGCTAGGTAATCGCTCATGATCACCTCTGTTTCCGATATTTCTTCAAAATTGGCGCTCGACGCGCAAAGTGTCGGCCAGTTGCGCCTGCAGGCGAAAAACGACCCAGTCGCAGGCGCGCGTGCGGCGGCGCAGCAGTTCGAGGCGCTGTTCCTGAACATGATGCTGAAAAGCATGCGCGAGGCTACGCCCAAGGAAGGTTTGTTCGACAATTCCAACACCGAGCTTTATACCGGCATGCTGGACTCGCAGCTGGCGCAGAGCATGAGCAAAGGCAAGGGAATTGGTCTGGCTGATATGATGTTGCGCCAGATGAAACTGCAGGGAGTGATTCCGCCCGATCCCGTAACACCGGGTGACAAAAAAGTACCCAGCGGAAAGACGGACCGGCAATTCTTGCCGACTGCGACGACGAGTCCAATCCTGTTGAACAAGCCGCCGACGGCGTATGACTTGCCCGCAGCGTTGCCGGCGACAAGCGCGATCCCTGAGACGGGGTTTGCGGGTGCGGCGGATTTCGTCAATACGCTGTGGCCGCAAGCGGCAGATGCTGCCCAGCAGTTAGGGGTGCCGGCACATTTCCTGCTGGGTCATGCAGCATTGGAGAGCGGTTGGGGTAAGCACGAAATTCGCGATGCGCAAGGAAATAACAGCCACAACCTGTTCGGCATCAAGGCCGGAAAAGGATGGAATGGCGCAGTAATGGAGGCCCAGACGACCGAGTACGTCAATGGCGTGGCGCAGAAGAAGACGGAACTGTTTCGCGCCTACGACTCCTACGCCGACGGACTCAAGGACTACGCCAGCCTGCTGAAAAACAATCCGCGTTACGCGTCCATGTTCACGCAGCCCCTCGATGCATCCGGGTTTGCGCGCGGTCTGCAGCAGGGGGGGTATGCAACCGACCCCATGTACGCGGACAAGCTGGCGCGGGTAATCAATAGCGGCACTTTGCGTCAGGCGCTCTCTTAAAGTATTGCGTTTTTATGCCGCTAACTAAGTCGAGGTATTCAAAATGAGCGGAATTTTCGGAATCGGGATTACGGGCCTGCGGGCAGCGCAGATCGGGCTGACGACGGCGGGTCATAACATCACCAATGCAGCCACCCCGGGCTACCATCGCCAGGAGATCGTGCAGAGCGCGAACACGCCGCTCCTTACTGGATCTGGATTCATCGGGCAGGGCACCAATGTCGACACGGTCAAGCGCATCTACAGCCAGTTTCTCGACCGGCAAGTGCAGACGGCGCAAACCCAGAGCAGCTATCTGGAAACCTATTCCGCCCAGATCAACCAGATCGACAATATGCTGGCCGACCCCAACGCCGGCCTGTCGCCTTCGCTGCAACAGTTTTTCCAGGGCGTGCATGATGTCGCCGCCAACCCGGCCTCGGTACCGTCACGGCAAAGCATGATCAGCTCCGCCGCGGCCCTGGTGACGCGCTTCCAGACGCTGAACCAGCGCTTTGTGGAATTGCGTGACGGCGTCAATTCACAGATATCAGCCAGTACCGGCATTATCAATTCCTACGCGCAGCAGATAGCGGAACTCAATCAGCGTGTCATCATCGCCGAAGCCGGCAGCAATGGACAGCCGCCGAACGACATTCTCGATCAGCGGGATAAACTGATCGCCGATCTCAACAAGGAAGTCAACGTCACCGTGGTGAAGCAGAGCGACGGTGCCTATAACATTTTCATAGGGCAGGGGCAGGCCCTGGTGGTCGGCCAGCAGGCCTTTAGCCTGACGGCACGTCCCTCGCAGGAAGATCCGGAGCGCATGGACGTGGCCTATGTTTCCAACGGCAACACCACGGTTCTGCCTCAGGACAGCCTGGATGGGGGAAATCTGGGCGGATTACTGGCGTTCCGCGCCGAAACGCTCGACAAGGCGCAGAATGAACTGGGCCGGGTGGCGATCGGGCTTGCGCAGACCTTCAATGACCAGCATCGCCTGGGGCAGGACTTGAACGGTAATCCGGGCGGGGATTTTTTCAACGTGGCTGCCCCCAAGGTGGTCCCGAATAGCACCAACACAGCGGGAGCAAGCGCCGCGGTGACGATCAGCGATGTAAGCGGGCTGACGGCCAGCGATTACCGCTTGCGTTACGATGGGGCGACAACGAGTTGGAGCCTGTTCGACGTCACGAAAAATCAGACCGTTGCGATGACTGGGAGTGGTACGGTCGCCAGTCCTTTTGTGGCTGACGGTTTAAGTATCGTGGTTTCGGCTCCTACCGTTCCGGCGAATAATGCTAGCTTCCTGATCGAGCCGACCCGCAACGGGGCGAGGGATATTGGCGTGGCGATCAGCGATACCGCAAAAATCGCCGCCGCGGCGCCGATCGTCGCTCAGACAGACAACAGCAGCCATGGCGGAACGGGCAACATCGGCTCGGGAAAGATCAGCGCCGGTGTCGTCAATCCGCCCCCGCCAACGAATGCCGCATTACAGAACAACGTTACGATTGCGTTTATCGATGCGACCCATTTCAGTGTGACTGACAACACGACTGCGACGGTGCTTGCCGCCAGTGTCGTTTACGATCCCGCCACTGTGGCAACTGTTTCCTACAACGGCTGGACAGTGGAGTTGAGCGGCGCGCCGGCAGCAGGGGATTCATTCACGGTCGGTCCCAATACCGGGGGTGTTTCGGACAATCGAAACGCGCTGCTGCTGGCCGGATTACAGACGAAAAGTACGCTGGCCGGCGGCACGGCTTCCTACCAGAGCGCCTACAGCCAGCTCGTCAGTTCTATCGGGGTCAAGTCACGCGACATCAACGTCACCGCACAAGCACAGGCAAGTCTGGTGGAACAATCCCAGCAGGCGCAACAGTCCATGTCGGGCGTCAATCTCGATGAGGAAGCTGCCAACCTGCTGCGCTATCAGCAGGCATACCAGGCATCCGGCAAGATGATGCAGATTGCCAGCACCCTGTTCGATACATTGCTTAGCTTAGGCCAGTAAGGAGAAGCGCCATGCGTATAAGTACAAGTACCCTCTATGATCTGGGCGTTTCCAGCATTCAGAAGCAGAGTTCGGCCCTGGTCAAGCAGCAACAGATGGTTTCGACCGGTCGGCGCATCCTTACGCCGGCGGATGACCCCGTGGGGGCAGCCAGGGTGCTGGAGGTTTCCCAGTCCAAGGCCCTGAACCAGCAATACGACGTGAATGCGGGGTCGGCGACCAGCAGTCTGGGCCTGGAAGAAACGGCGCTGGCGAGCGTCGGTAGCCTGATTCAGGATGTGAAAACGATTGCTATCAATGCCGGTAACCCCACGCTGGATCACAATAACCTTGCCAGCCTGGCGACCGACCTGCGGGGGCGTTACCAGGAATTGCTGGGGATCGCCAACAGCACGGATGGCAACGGGCAATACATGTTCTCCGGCTACAAGGGGTCGACCCAGCCGTTTTCCGAGACGTCTCCCGGAAATGTTGCATATAACGGCGACCAGGGACAGCGCCTGATCCAGATCAGCGCGTCGCGCCAGATCGCGGTGAGCGATGCCGGTTCGGATGCGTTTCAGCAGATCAAGAACGGCAATGGCACGTTTGTGACCGCAGCTGGCGCGGGCAATACCGGTACCGGCCTGGTCAGTCCCGGCAGCGTGCTGGATCCGGCCAAGTGGGCTGCGGTGACGGACAAGAATCTATCCATCAAATTTGCCGTCGACAGCACGGTGACTCCTCCAGTTACGACCTATGACATAGTCGATAGCACCAACACGTCCATTCTGGGGGGGGCGGGTACGCCTCCCTATCCAAGAACCTATACGAGCGGCAGCACCATCAGCTTGAAGAGCCAGGGAGCTGAACCCCCGTTCGATTATGGCGTCGAATTGAGCATAGAGAACGCTCCGGCCGATGGCGATACCTTCAGCGTCAAGGCCAGCACCAACGAAAGCATCTTTACCACGCTCAACAACCTGATCACTTCTTTGGAAACGGGGTCAGGAACCGGCTTGGCGAACGACCTGAACACCGCACTTTCCAATCTCGACAATGACCTGAACAGGGTGCTGACGGTGCGCGCCTCGGTCGGGTCGCGGATGAAGGAGATTGAATCGGTCAAAAGCACCGGGGGCGATCTTGCGTTGCAATACGATCAGACGCTTTCCGACCTGCAGGATCTGGATTATGCCAAGGCGATCAGCGATCTGACCCGTAATCAGCTCGGACTGCAGGCTGCCCAGCAATCCTTCGTGAAAATCCAGGGCCTGTCGCTGTTCAATTACATCCAGTAGGTTTTATACCTCGTCCGGGTTGCCCAGCGCGGTGATGTTGAAGCCGCCGTCCACGTAGGTGATTTCGCCGGTCATGCCGCTGGCGAGGTCGCTGCACATGAAGGCGGCGACATTGCCGACTTCCTCGATGGTGACATTGCGGCGCAACGGGGAGTGTTTCTCGTTGTAGCCCAGCAGCTTGCCGAAATCTGAAATGCCGCTGGCGGCCAAGGTCTTGATCGGGCCAGCGGAAATGGCGTTGACGCGGATGCCTTTTGGACCCAGGCTGGTGGCCATGTAACGCACGTTGGACTCGAGGCTGGCCTTGGCCAGGCCCATCACGTTGTAGTGCGGCACGTAGCGTTCGGCACCGAGATAAGAGAGCGTCAGCAGGGCGGCGTTGCGGCCGAGCATCATGGGCAGGCCCGCCTTGGCCAGTGCAACGAAGCTGTAGGAGCTGATGTCGTGGGCGATCTGGAAATATTCGCGCGTGACCGCGTCCACATAATCGCCGGCCAGCGCCTGCTTGGGCACGAAGGCGATGGAATGCACGATGCCGTCCAGCCCGTCCCAGTGTTTGCCCAGTTCGCTGAACAGATTGTCGATTTCTGCGTCGCTGCCCACGTCGCAGGGCAGGACTAGATCGCTGCCGAATTCCTTTGCCAACTCAGTGACGCGTTCCTTGATTTTGTCGCCCTGATAGGAAAAAGCCAGTTCCGCACCTTCGCGTTTCATCGCCTGCGCAATGCCGTAGGCAATGGAACGGTTGCTGATAAGGCCGGTGATCAGAATTTTCTTGTTGGTCAGAAATCCCATGCTTGATACCCCATAATGGTTTCTCGAAATGGCGGCAATTAAAACCCACTTTTCGAAATGGGCCGCAGCTTGGCCGCTAGCCCGTGTTTTCTCTACACTTCGGGGCGATGACGGCGTTATTTCAAATCCTGGTGGGCCTTGTGTGGCTGATGACGGCGCAGTTTGCTGCCGCGGTTCCAGCCATCGCTCTCGGTTACGCGCCCAAGTACCCTCCCGGCTTCAGTCACTTCGATTATGCCAATGCAGATGCCCCCAAACGCGGTAGCC
>JBDKRR010000323.1:0-3281 GCA_039683315.1 Sulfuricella sp. | reverse complement strand
ATCTGGATTGCCATGCGGCACGGCGTCCGGGGGGCGACCCTGTCCATTCTCGGGACACAACTCGGATTGATCGTTGCGTTCCAGGCCGGCGGCCACAAACCCACTGCGGTCATTGAGCTTCAGTTGCTCATGCTGGCTCTGGCGATCACCGGCCTTTACCTGGGCATGGCCGTTACCAGTCGCCGTCTGCTGGAAGAGCGGCTGCAAGTGCAGCAAGCCGAACTGGATCGCGCACTGCGCTTTGCTGCGGCAGGCGAAATGACTTCTGCCCTGGCGCATGAACTGAACCAGCCGCTTTCTGCGCTGACCAGCTATCTGCACTCCTGCCAGCTATTGCTCACCCAGCCGGAAATGCAGCACGCCCTGCTGACAGACACGATGGAGAAGACCATCGACGAAGCCCGCCGCGCCGGGCAGGTAATACATCGCTTGCGCAATTTTTATCGCTGGGGCATTGTTCAAAGCCAGCAGATATCCTTATTGCCCTTCCTGCAGGAAAGCATCGTCCCTCTGCTTAATCGCGCGGAGCGGCACAACATTTCGCTTCATATCTCCTGTCCGCAAAACTTGCCCGATATCCGGGCGGACCGGGTGCAATTGGAAACCGTGCTCCACAACCTGGTGTTCAACTCGATCGATGCCATTGACGGCGCCAGGAGTACGCGCCGGGAAATCGTCATTGAGGCGGCCGAATTTACTGCCGATGGCATTTGCATCTGCGTTTCTGATAGCGGTCCTGGCGTCTCGCCGGAAATGCAGCCACATGTTTTCGAAGCCTTTGCTACCGGCAAAATAGACGGCACCGGATTGGGGCTGGCGATCAGCCGTTCCATGATTGAAGCGAATCACGGCAAAATATGGCTTGATAATTCATATGCGACCGGTGCACGCTTTTGCTTCAGCGTGCCGCTGAACACACAGACAGGAAACCATGACTGACCCAACGATTTTCATTGTGGACGATGACGCGTCCGTCAGGGATTCGCTCTCCCTGCTGCTGGGGCTGAAAGGCTACGCGACCCGCAGCTTCGCCTCGGCAGAAGACTTTCTCTCCACCTGCCAGCCCGAATGGCATGGCTGCCTGTTGCTGGATATCCGCATGCCGGGAATGAAAGGCCTGGAGTTGCAGCAGCACCTGATTTCCCGCCAGATATTCCTGCCCATTATTTTCATTACCGGCCATGGCGACGTGGCTGCGACACGCGCCGCGCTCAAGGCCGGCGCGGCCGATTTTCTCGAGAAGCCGCTGGACGATCGGCTGCTGCTCACGGCGATCACCGATGCACTGAAAAGCAGCGCTCATCAACGTGACGAAGCCGCTGTTGCACAGGAGATCATGGACCGGATATCGCGCCTGACCGCACGCGAGCGCGAAGTCATGGAGAAAGTCACCCTCGGCGAACCCAACCGGGAAATCGCCCGGCAACTTGGCATCAGCCCGCGCACTGTGGAAGTCTACAAAGCGCGCATGATGGAAAAAATGCGGACGCAGAGCCTGCCTGAACTGGTTCGCCTGGTCCTCGGCATTAAAACAGGCGACCCATCGGATTAGGGTGCGTTTCTTTTCCCGCTGGTAGCGCAATTCACCCCTAAAGTAAGGGATTCCCTTACGCGCGCTCCCGAATTTCCTCCCCCCCTCCATGGAACTATCATTGAACCATAGTGATAGCCATTGAAATAATGCTCGCAGCGCCCTTTCCAATTCAGGCGCCACGATGCGAGTGAAACGAGATAAAAAGCCGCCCAATCCACTCGATATACCCGAACATCACCCGCTCCGCTTCACCACACGGAAACCGGGTTCAACGACCAATACCTGAATCATGTTGGCCGTGCCTCGCAGGGCAAGGCCGCACATCTAAAGACCAATCATGAGCATCCAATCCACTCCCTACTGCCCTCCGACCATCAGCATTCTTCCAGAGACGAGCCTGCTGGACGCGCTCAAGCTGATGCTGGAAAAGCAGGTCAATCATGTGCCATTGCGCGATGGCAATGGGAAATTTGCCGGCATCGTCAGCACCCAGGCCATCCTTTCCGAACTGATTCCGGCCAGCGCCCGGGTCGAGCACGGTTTGTCCGACCTGAAGTTTGCCGGCGACGCCACACGGCTGCTTTCGTCCCGCCTGCATGATCTGGGGCACCGCACTGTCGGCGAATTTGCCTGGAAGAATGTGCCGGTGCTGAACGAGGACTGCCCGGTCCTCGAGGCGGCCCTGCTGCTCAGCCAGAGCAACGCGCCGCTGCCGGTGATCGGCAAGGACGGCACGCTGCTTGGCATGCTTAGCCGACGCACCCTGCTTGCCTATCTCGTGCAGCAGGCCGGCGTCTGAAATGCACGGCGCTGTTTCCACCACCCAGGTGATTCTGGGACTAAGCCCGCTGGCCGTGTCGCTCGCAGTGTTCGTGCTGACCTACGCCGCCATCGTCACTGAAACGATCAACCGTTCCATCATCGCCTTGCTGGGCGCGGGGCTGATGATTTTCTCCGGCGTGCTGCAACAGAGCGAGGCCGTGGCAGGCATCGACTTCAACACGATCAGCCTGCTCACCGGGATGATGGTGCTGGTGGCGATCACCCAGAAAAGCGGCGTGTTCCAGTACGTTGCCATCGTGGTGGCAAAATGGGTGAAGGCCGACCCCTGGGGCTTGCTGGTGATGCTTGCCGTGATCACGGCGGTATTTTCCGCCCTGCTCGACAACGTCACCACGGTGCTGCTGATCGTGCCGGTAGCCTTGCTCATTACCGATTCGCTCAGGGTGTCCCCCTACCCCTACCTGTTCTCCATCATATTTGCCTCCAACATCGGCGGCACTGCCACGCTGATCGGCGACCCGCCCAACATCATGATCGGCTCGGCGGTCGGACTGACCTTCACTGATTTTCTGCTGAACCTGGCGCCGATTGCAGTGATTATTTTCGTCCTTACCCTGATCCCGATTTACCTGGTATGGGGCCGCAAGATGCGCGCTGCGCCGGAAGACCGGGCGCAGGTCATGGCTTTTGACGCCAAGGCGGCAATTACCGATTCCCTCCTGCTCAAGCAATCCCTTGCGGTGATCGGGCTGGTGATCGCGGGCTTCGTCATGGCCCACCACATCGGTCAGCAGCCCGGCACCATCGCCATGTTTGGCGCCGCATTCCTGCTCTTGTTGCGCGTTCTGGGTAAGGACTCCGAGGAGCAGACCCATGAGACGCATCGCACCTGGGGCGAAGTGGAATGGGTGACAATCTTCTTTTTCGTCGGCCTGTTCGTGGTGGTGGCCGGCGTGGAAAAGGC
>JBDKRR010000322.1:0-3590 GCA_039683315.1 Sulfuricella sp. | reverse complement strand
GAGATCGGACCGTGCGGCGTGAAGGGCACGTCCCAGTATTCACTGGGCAGCGGCACGGCTTGCGCGCGCTTGAGCGTAAGGGTGTGCGCGGGTGGACGCTTGCTGGCGCCGTTGAAAATGGTGCGCGGTTCCGGCACGTAGCCGTACGCGAAGTACTCTTCCACGGCGCAATCGTCGATCTCGCGTGGGAAGTCTGGGTAGGCTAGCAGGGCCTTGAGTTCCGACCCGAACACGAAGGTGCCGTCCGGCAAGGTGCCGTAATAGAGCGGTTTGATGCCGAGGCGGTCGCGGGCGAGAAACAGGGTTTCCTTGTTGCGGTCCCACAGGGCGAAGGCGAACATGCCGCGGAAGCGTTCCACGCAGGCTTCGCCCCACTCTTCCCAGGCGTGGACGATGACTTCGGTGTCGCAGTGGGTACGGAAGGTATGGCCGAGCTGCTGCAGTTCCGGCATCAGGTCGACGTAGTTGTAGATTTCGCCGTTGAACACGACCACCACGCTGCCATCTTCGTTGAACAGGGGCTGGTGCCCGCTGGACAGGTCGATGATGGACAGGCGCCGGTGCCCCAGGCCGACGCCGGGCTCGGTATGCAGTCCGCCCTCATCCGGCCCGCGATGGAACTGGGTCTGGTTCATGCGCGCCAGCACTTGCTGGTCGATTTCGCGCTGCGCCTTTAGATCAAAAATACCGACGATGCCGCACATGTCGTAACCTTTTTTAATGATTTTTGCATTTTCAGCGCTGGGCCGAGCGGAACACGCTGTCGTAGACGGAGAGATAACCCCGGGCCATCGCCTGCATGCTGAACTGGGTTTCAATCCTTGCCCTGCTTGCCTGTCCTTGCGATTCGACCATGTTTTCGTTACCGAAAAATTTCAACAAAGTTTGGGCCATAACTTCAGTGTCAGATACCGGTACCAGCGCGCCGGTCCGGGCGTCTTCCACCAGCTCAGGATTTCCTCCGACCTGCGTGGCCACGATCGGTAAGCCGCAGGCCATCGCTTCCAGAATGGTGTTCGAGATGCCTTCTCCCAACGAGGGCAGCACGAAAAGGTCCATGTTGCGCATCAGTTCCGCCACGTCCGAGCGTTCTCCGGGAAGCCAGGCGAGACGCTCAGCGCCGGCTTCGCGGAGGAGGTTCAGGCAGGTTTCGCGCGAGACGCCTTCACCAATAATCACCAGGCGCGCGCGCTGGCGCGCAGAGGGTTCAAGTTCCAGCAAGCGGATGAAGGCGCGCACCAGGTTGGGATAATCCTTTACCTCGGCCATCCTGCCTACGCTGCCGATGACGAAGGAGGTCTCGTCCGCAAATCCGGCAGGACCGATATTTCGTGCGCCTTCACGGGGATGGAAACGGGTGCTGTCGACGCCGTTGTAAATCTGGCTCACACGCTGCGGCGGGACGCCGACCGTGTCTATCAGCCATTGCTCCAGATCCCTGCTCACGGCGATATAGTGTCCCACCACAGGGCGCGCCATTTTGCGCAGCAAATTGTATTTGCGATTCTTGCCGTGCAGATCGAACACATCGCGGCCATGCTCCCCATGAATCCTGGCGCGAACACCGGCTGCCATGGCGACGAACTGGCCCTCGATCGCGGACAGGTTGCGGGTGTGCACGATGTCCGGAGAAAGCGTCCGCAACAGGCGCCACAAGCGGAAATACCACGAAATATCCCGGCCCGCAGGTTTGGCCAAGGCATAAAAATCCACGTCGTCGCGCCGGATGCGCGCACGGAAATCGGTGTAATCGTCCAGGCAGATCACGACATGGCGGAAACGTTCTTTCGGCATGTGGTTGATCAGGTTGACCATGCCATTTTCCATGCCACCGACCCGGAAGTGGTGGACGATATGGGCGATCAGCGGGATTTCATGTCTTGTCATGATTGCGCTTCACCCATATGAGCCTGCTGCCGCTTGTTGCTGCGATACCTTGACAATGCTTTCCCGGATGGCCGGAAGCATGTCCTGAATGAATGCCCGCAGCGCCGATTCCGCCGCTTCCGGCGTGTCTTCATAGGGCGCAGCGATAATGATCGCCGCGCCATCGTCCTGCTGCCCAAGCATCCGTTCCTTGGCCAAGAGCAGCTTGGCCAGGTAGGGATTGACGGTATAAGTGCCGCCCAGGCTGTTCCAGTTCCACACGAGCAAGCGCTGGCCGGGCGCGCGCAGCAGGGTCTGCTGGATGGTTTCATTCTTGCCGTGCAGGGAAATGGCGCGCTGTGCTTCGCCAACATTGCTCCATACCGGATGCGTTTGCATGACCATGTAGTTCTGGGAGGTGATCAGTTCGGCGCCCTTGCGTTGCGTCCGGTAATAGCCGACATACACGCTGACGACCATGCCGTTCTTGCGGTAGGTTTGCATGACGTACGCGTCCGGCCCTATGTAATGTGGTTTCCAGTCGGAAAGTGACTTACTTTGCTTGACCCATCCGTTGGACGAGTCCGGTAATTCGATCGATAGTCCCGTTGTCCTGAGCGGGCGGCTGTCCAGATAAGTGGCATAGGCAGGCCACAAGGCGGCTACGGCGATGAATGCAATGCTTGCCACGAAAAAAGCGCGGCTCGGTATCTGTATGTCGAACTTGCCCGGCGACGGCATGGATTCGTCATGTCGGTGATCTTTCTGATCCTCTCGCCAGAAGGCTCCGACCCAGAAAAGCAGCATCATGACGATGCCAAAAAACACCCAGCCGTAAATGAGATGATCGACGCCCAAAGCCAGTTTCATGTTACTCAAATGGGCGATCATCACGATCATGTAGGCGCGCATCCCGTTTGCGATCACCGGGACGACTAGCGACAGGGCAGCAAATACCAGCCTTCGGCTCGTGCTGCGGTAGGTCAGGTAGGCATAAAGGCTGCCCAGGGTAAACGAGGCGATGAGATAGCGCAGCCCGCTGCAAGCTTCCACGACGGACCACTGCCCGCTGGGAATGGTGAAAAACGTCCCCTCAGGGTAAACCGGAATGCCGGTTAATCGCAGCGCCGCCACGACAAAATCAGCGGTGAAATTCATCATGTGCGGGACCAGGAATTCACCGGCCGGAACGGCAAAAAACAGGAAGCCGAGCGGGAATGCGATGGCACGCGCTACAGGTTCGCCGAGGAGGGTCCAGACCGCCACCGGGATCATGGCTACCAGGCAGTATTGGGCGATTACCAGTACGCTGCCGGCATCGGAGAAAAGCCAGCCGAACCCCAATCCGGCCAGGACCGCCAAACCACGGAAATCAGGGCGAGGGGTAATCGCGGCTAGCGTTTTGCGCTGTGCCCAGACGAGGTAGAGGCTGATGGGGAATATCAGAAAACCGTGTGCGAATGTCTCCGAGCGTTCCCAGATGGCAATGGTGGACAGCGCGGTTTGCTGGTAAATGACCAGTATCGCGGCAATGGTGGCAAACGTCAGGACCGTTGCCATTCCCCACGACATGGCGGGCGCGGTACTTTGGGCGGGAGCGGTGGCGGTTATTGCCTGGGAATTGTTTTCCTTCATGGATGTATTTCCCTGCGGGTAGTCGTACCGCCTACCCGTTGCTTAACACTGGATTCAGGTGTGTCTGCGAGCAGGGTATCCACCTGCGC
>JBDKRR010000321.1:0-23974 GCA_039683315.1 Sulfuricella sp. | reverse complement strand
AAGGCATTGGGCTTGAAAGTCGTTGCGGCGGGCTGTTTGGCTGCGAGTCCGGACGGCAGGTAGAAGGCGATGGTCAGCCCCGCTCCCAGCGCCGCACCGGCCTTGAGGAAGTCGCGCCGGCCAAGGTCGATCGTCGTGTCCATGTCTTAGCCCCTCATCTTCGCCGCGGCGTGGTGCACCGCCGCGCGTATGCGCTGGTAGGTGGCACAGCGGCACAGGTTGCCGTCCAGCGCGGCGTCGATGTCGGCGTCGCTGGGACGCTGGTTGTGCGTCAGTAAGGCGGCGGCAGACATGATCTGGCCCGGCTGGCAGTAGCCGCACTGCGGCACATCGAGCTCTACCCAGGCCTGCAGCAGTGCCTGGGCGGCCTTGCCGGATGCGCCTTCGATGGTGGTGATCTTTTGCCCCGCTGCCGCGGAAACCGGCGTCTTGCAGGCGCGTATCGGGGCGCCGTTCAGGTGCACGGTACAGGCACCGCACAGCGCTTCGCCGCAGCCGAACTTGGTGCCGGTGAGGCCGAGCGTGTCGCGCAGCACCCACAGCAGGGGCGTGTCGGGCGCAACGTCCACCTCGCGCGGTTTGCCGTTGACGATCAGAGAGAGCATGGGAATCCTCCGTGAATATGGGCGGAAAAGGCAGCCGTCCAAATCTAGCAAAGCGCTCTTGCGCAGGCCATGGGGTCGACACCTACTTTTGCTGCGCGGGTGGCCGGCAAGAATTACCGTCCGCACTCCGCCGCGCTGCCGGAATTGCCGCACCGCCGCAGCCCTGCGCTGCAGCACGCTCACGGGGCATGCGCCGAAGGCCGCGCCCCTGGCCGTGTGCGACGGTTTTGGTGTATTGCCTTCGGGCGGCGTCGAACTCTGGCGCATTTCTTGCGTCGAATAGTTTCCGTTCTACCTTTCTCTCATCGGGCGTTCTCTCATCGGGAAAATCATTCATGATCCCTTACAGCAACCCTCATCCACGCGGACACGCCGGTTCCGCCGCAGCAGTTTTCAGCCGCATGCTGCGCCCCGTCGTCGTGCCGCACGACCTGATCGGTCATCGCACCCCGTGCGATATTTTCAACGCCCGCGGCGCCGTCTGGATCAAGGCCGGCAGCACGATACCGCAGAGCGTCGGCGACCCTTCGTATGCCGGACGCTTCTATTGCCGCGCTACCGAAGCCGGACAGATTTCCTTTCTCGACCCTATCCGCGGGCTGCAGCGGGTCGCCGGCGACCTGTCCGACATAGCCGCGCGCATTGCGCGGGGCGAACACGTTTCAGCAGGGGAGCTTGCAAGCCTGGCAAGGCAGGTCCGGGAGCTGTGGGCTGCGGATGCCGATGCCTGTCTCGGCTATGCCCGCCTGGCGCAATTCGGCCGCCACAGTATCTGGCACACCATCCATGTCGCCCTGCTCACGGCAGAGCTGGCGGCGGCTTGTAGTTACGAAGGGGAGGAACTGGAAAGCATGATCGGCGGGGCGCTGACCATGAACCTGGCGCAGTTGTCCCTGCACGACGAAATGTATGAGCTATACGGCGCGCTCGACAGCGGCCGCCAGGACGCGCTGCGCCTGCACCCGCTGGAAAGCGTGCGGCTGCTGGGGCGGATCGGGAAATTCGACGGCGCATGGGTCGACGCTGTGGCGCTGCACCATGAGAACGTCGACGGCAGCGGCTATCCGCTACAGCTCAAGGGCGCCGACATCGCGCTGTCCTCGCGCATCGTGCGCATCGCCGACACCTTCGCGGCACGCGTGACCGGGCGCAGGTCGCGTCCGCCGCGCCACTGGAACATCATGCACGCGCGGGAGATTCCGATGCTGGTGGAGCACGTGTTCGGCGCCGACCTGCTGCGCCTGGATCACACCCTGGTGCGCCGCCTGATCGATGTGCTCGGCCGCTTTCCGCCGGGGAGTCTGGTGCGCCTGAGCAACCGCGAGCTGGCGCTCGTCACGCGTCGCCAGAGCGGGCTTCACAACAAGCCGTCGCAGGTTTACGCCATCTTCGACGCTTTGGGACACCCGCTGGAAGCGCCTCGCCTGAGGCAGATCGGTTTCGGGCAGTTTGAAATCCGCGGTTACGCCCATGACCAGTTGCCGAAATTGCCGGATTTCGACTGGCCGACGGCCTGGGGCTACGGGCTGTAGCTAGCGGGCCTCGGCTGGCGGCTTGCGCCGGAACACGTAAACGGCGGAGCCCAGTTCTGGCGGCAGCACCAGATCTCCCAGTTTCTTATCCTCTTCGAAATCGAAAGCGGATTGCTGCCGGTAGTCCTTCCAGTTGCCGAAAGCGACCTCGTGGCGGCTGCCGATGACGATGTAAAGCTGTACGCTGGGCGTAGTGAACACTTGGCGCTCGAAATCGTTCTGTGCCGGCGGCCAGGAACAGATCACCACCTCGGGCGCATAAGTGGCCAGCGCCTCCCGGGCGTCAAGCTTGACGACCCATTCCGGGTAGGTCACGGCATTTGTCCAGCCGTGGTTGTCGGTTGCGCTCAGCCGGACGCCCCGGTCTTTCAGGAAGCGCGTCAGGGTTCCGTCTCCCGCCGCGATTTCCAGGC
The DNA here is from genome assembly GCA_039683315.1 of Sulfuricella sp. GTDB lineage: Bacteria > Pseudomonadota > Gammaproteobacteria > Burkholderiales > Sulfuricellaceae > Sulfurimicrobium. The sequence goes on along the minus strand of JBDKRR010000321.1, from coordinate 21,424 downwards.
AGCTTTTTCCTCCGATCATCCCGGCGAGGGCTCCGATCAGTTCGCGCGAATAGAAACAGTAAATTCCCCGCCCTTGCACCAGGGGCATGAGGCGCTTTTTCTGCCACACCAGCGGCCACAGCAGGTGGAACCAGAACAGGGAAACTGGCTTGCGTTCCAGCTCTTTGGCAAACAGCAGTTTCTGGGCGACAAAACCGTTGAAGAGGTTGAAGCGCAGCTTGCCTTTCGTGGCGCCTGCATTGGACGCCAGCGTGGACAGGGAGAGTTTCTTGACCGATTCGTGGGCCATGCGGCTACGGACCAGGTGCGACAGCGCAGTTTCGAGGCTTGCCTGGCGACTGCCGGGAGCAGGCTTGGCTGATGCCGCTTGCGCGGATACGCGTGCCAGGTAGGCCTTCAGGTCTTCCGCGCGGCCGGTCTCGACGATGGCTGAAATATCCTGCTGCACCGCTGCCCATTCCTTGGGGTAGCTGGCGCAAAGTTCATCCAGAGAAGGCTTGGTCTTCAGCCATTCAACTGCTTTTGCGTAAGCCGCCTGTTTCATGAAAATATCTTTGACATGTTTAGGATTTGGATCTGCCCATCGAGACTGGATAGTATCAAACAGTTGTATTTTGCTCGAAAGAGAAGGGCGCGGATTGGGTGTCGGGTTTTCTTACATTGCGCTGCGCTGCTCATCAGCGAACGATTTTAACTCTTTGTATATCAGGATATAAATATCCTTGGAACGGTTGATGCTTATTATTGAAGCAAAAGGCCTGGTCTCGGCCCAAAAATTTTTCCGTTGAAACTTTTCCTTGGAGAATAATTATGAAACTCAAAAAACTCTCTACCGCCACAGCCTTAGCTGCCGCCCTGTTTGCAAGTAGCAGCGCTTTCGCTGTCGCCATTACACCTACTGTTTCCTTCAACCCTGGCACCACGCTGAATACCACGGGCCTGAGCACCTTCACCACAAGCGGGGCGCAAATGGCAGGCATGACGGTGACTGCCTATTTCAGCGGCGGCTCGAGCGAAACCGTGATTTGGGCTGCCGGTGCAGATCCCGCTGGGGCTGCCACGGGCACCGCCTGGTCTCTGGGATTCGCGGGCTTTACAACCTTTTCGCCCTCCTGGGAATTGCTGACGTCAGCCAATATGACCAACTCCATCACACGACTGGTCATCGATGGTCGGCCGGGTGATACGATTTTCGACACCATTCTGGACCCGGAAACCACACCCGGTTCTGCTCGTGGCACGGCTTTCTCCAGTGTCGACGGCCCCGCAGGCCTGAATGTGGCTGCCACCTATATGAACCAGGTTGCGCTGAACGGCACGGTTTATGGCGATCTGTTCACCGTGCTTGATATCGGTTTTTCCGCGGCGACCGGCGCGGCTGGTGGGTTGGGCGCCAACAGCAGTCTGATCTTTACCGCCGATACGGACAACACCGCCATTCAGGGTGACCTCAACCCCATTCCCGAGCCTGCCACAATGGCCCTGTTGGGTCTGGGTCTGCTTGGCCTCGGTTTCATGCGCCGCAGGGCCTGAATCTGTCGGAAAGTCTGACAACCAAAGGCGGCCGGAAGGCCGCCTTGCTTATTGCTCGGCTGAAAATCTCCTCATTGTTCCTGCGTAGTTCGCATCCGTCTAGCGAAAGGCCGTCGGCGCCACGCACAGCACAACGGCGCGTTAATCATGCTGGCCTATGAAGATCGCTCGCAACGGAACTTGCATTGGCTCAGGCCGTTCAAATTCAGTGCAAAGACGAAAAAAGCATGCCCGTGCTTCCGGGTCATTGAGCAAGAACCAGCCTCATTCCTCTCAGGAGAGCATCATGAAAAAGAACGCAAGCCTTTCAGTTCTTATGGCGGCGCTGCTGGGTATCGCCCCGTTAAGCCTCGCCTCCAAGCACGAGGTATCCGGGCATGAAAATGGCAAGACCACCTCCAGGGAAGTTCGACGGGAGGTCACCGACGCTGCCGAGACGATCAAGGACTATTCCGCCGACAAGCGCGACGAGGCGGTGAAAAAAGCGAAAGCCTCACTCGACGCCCTGGATGTCCGCATCGCGGCCATGGAAGCGCGCATCGACAAAAACTGGAACAAGATGGACGTGGCCGCACGCGAACAGGCACGCAGCACCCTGGATGCGCTTCGCAAGCAGCGGGTTCAGGTGGCTGAATGGTACGGTGGGCTGAAAAACAGCACCGCTGACGCGTGGGAGCGCATGAAGACGGGCTTCTCGGATTCCTACAAGTCCCTCCGCCACGCATGGGAGAAGGCGGATCGGCAATATGGGGGAGACGACAAGAAATAATCCTGGAACGTTTGGTCAGGGTGGCGTGTGTGATCGGCAGGTGAAAGTAACACTTTTCGCTTCACCTGATGCGTGTGGTCCTGCACAAATTCCATGCTGTCTTCGGTGATAGTCTCCTCCCCAGTCGAGTCGGTTTTTGTGGAATGGATGTGCCTTCCACGGGAATGCCCGAATCTGGCATTATGTGAACATGGATCAATCCACCGAAGCAATCAGCAATCCGGACCTCTATTACCTCAAAAGCGTCACCGACTTGAGCGAAAGCGTGGAGGTCGTCAGCAGTGAAGATATCTATTCCCAAAGCGGTATCAAGCTGGTCAACAAGGGCACGCGCCTCGACAAGAGCTTTTACGAACGCCTGATCCATCACAAGCTGGCTTCTTCGCCAATCGACCGCAGCCTGGCGGCCAAGAACAGTGTTACGCCCTATAGCCTGGCTCTCGATGCTGCAAAGATGATAGACGACGATGCAGTGCTGGGTCGCATGGCCAACGCTTTGCCCGATGCACTGCTGCTGCGCAATGCCTTGGCACAGATCGTTCTCAACCCGCCGCTTGCTTTCAAGCTCACCCTGGCCCGGGAAAAGCACCCCGAGCTCTATCAGCACTCTATCCGTGTCGCGTTAATCAGTCTTTATCTCGGCGCCTCCCTGCATCTCAAGCCGGCGGATATGAAAGACCTGGCCACGGCGGCCATGTTTCACGATCTTGGCGAGCTGCATATCGACCCCGCTCTGCTCGACCGCACGCGTACGCTAACCGAGGCAGAGCGCCATTACATCTATGCGCACCCGATGATCGCTTACCTGATCCTCAAGGAATACCCCGAATACCACCCTCACGTCAGTACGACCGTGCTGAATCACCATGAGCGCCTCGATGGCAGCGGCTATCCACGCAATATCAAGGGTGACAAAATCAATCCGCTCGGCCAGATCCTGGCGGTGGCCGAAGTCGCCGGTAGCCTGTGCAGCCGCGAGGCCACAGATGCCTGCGCACAGGTCGAGGTCATCCTCAAGCTCAACCCGGGGCAGTTCCGCGCGGACCTGGTGAGGTATTTGTCCGCCATTGCCAGGCAGGGGCAGGCTTCCGCTGCGCCGGAGAAACGCACCGATCCGGCAACGATTTGTGTCAGGCTGGAACAAATCGCCAAGACCCTCGCGGACTGGAAACAAGCCATGTTGCCTTACCGGGGCGCCCAAATGGCGGGCTACCTGTCTTATGCCGATGAACGGGTGAGCAACCTGGAAAAATCGTTGTTCGACGTCGGCTACAATTCGGCCGGGCTGCACGCCATCATCAACGGCATCGAGGAAGACCCCGCCAGCCTGTCCGAGCTCGAACACCTGCTGCACGAAATCGGCTGGCAGCTGAAATACACCGTCAACGAAATCCGGCGGCGCTGGCCCGCTCTCGCGGATACACACGACCCTGCTGCAGCAGCGCTGCTGGCTTGTGTCGCTCAAGCCGAACGGATATTGTTGACATAGGCATGCGATAACCGCGCCCGGAAGTGCCTGCAGATTGTTCGGGGGGCCTGGAGGAAAGCCAGGAACAAAAGATACCCAAAGCGAAACTAAATGGGAGTTGATCATTCAAGAATCGCTAACGGGCATGGTAATGGTGCCGTCCCGGATTATGAAACTCGCTATGCCCGTTTCCCTCTCTCCTTACGCTCTCCCGCAAGTGGGCGAGAGGGACGAGGACTCGCTACGCGAGATTCACACTAACGACAGGAGATTCAACATGAAACGTTTTCTGATCGCAGCGGCGTTGGCCGCCTCCACCCTCGCCGTCCCGGCACTTGCGGCCGATGTCGGCGTCTCGATCAGTATCGGTCAGCCCGGCTTTTATGGCCGACTCGATATCGGCGGTTATCCGCCGCCACTATTGATTTATCCTCAGCCGATGATAATCGGACGGGTTCCGGCGAACCGTCCGCCGATCTATCTGCGCGTACCCCCAGGCCACGCTAAACACTGGCGCAAGCACTGCCACGAATACAACGCTTGCGGCGAGCGCGTCTACTTCGTGCAGGATAGCTGGTATGACCGCGAGTATGTTCCGCGTTACCAGGAGCGACACGGCGATCGCGGGTATGACCGCCGTGACGAGCGCCGGGACGACAGACGCGATGACCGCCAGGACGGGCGCAGAGACGATCGTCGCGGGAACCATGGAAACGGCCGCGGTGATGATCGCGGTCATGGCCGTGATCGCTAGGATTTGAAAATTCTGGTTTGAGGGCTGGCAGGTCGCCAGCCCAGACATCTCTCAAAAACACAATGCAACCCATTGATTCCGTAGGTTGGTGGTGAGCGTAGCGAACCCCAACGTAGCGCCGCCGACAATATCGGCCATGCCGCGATTCCGGCAGGGAAGTGTTGGGGCTCACGTTGTTCACCACCAACCTACGGCGTTTCTTCGGTGCGATTTGCGTCTCAGGGCCGATTACTTCGCTAACCAGCCGCGCCTTCCCTTGCCTATGGGCTCGGCGGCCTGCTGCCTGTCCCCTCTCGCTGTCCCTCTCCATACCGTTCAGACCGAGCCCTGAACACCCTGCGATAAAACGGTTTTTACTGGTTTGCGCGCCAAGATATACATTCAGTACCTTATCGTCATACTACCCCCTTCCCTCTATCCTCTTAATACATGGCGAGGATCAAGCCGTACGCGGATGCAAAGGGGGAAATATCATGGGAAAAGAAGACATGATCCGACAAATCCTCAAGGGCTACGAGGCTGATTTTCATAGCATGAGCCCTGCGGAATTGGAGCGGGAACTGAAAAGCGAAAGCACGCGCCTCAGCGAAATAACCTATAGCGAGGTTGAAGAGCTGTACTACAGGGTCAACCCCAGCATCTCGCTATTGCAGGTATAGAGCCGGGATGCCAGCATGTACCTGAGCTACTTCGCCCTTACTGAGGCGCCGTTTTCCATTGCGCCGGATCCGCGTTATCTCTACATGAGCCAGCGCCACCAGGAGGCGCTGGCTCATTTGCTCTACGGGGTCAATGGCGAAGGCGGTTTCGTCCTGCTTACCGGCGAGGTGGGTACCGGCAAGACCACGATCTGCCGCTGCCTGCTCGAGCAGATTCCCGATGCCTGCGTGGTCGCTTACATTTTCAACCCGCGCCTGACGGTGGCGGAATTGCTTTCCACCATCTGCGTCGAGTTCGGCATCGATTTTCCTCCCGGCAATACCAGCCTGAAACTGTTCGTCGATCTCATCACCCGCTTCCTTCTCGACGCCCATGCGCAGGGAAAACGCGCGGTGCTGATCATCGACGAAGCGCAGAACCTCTCGACCGATGTGCTGGAACAGATGAGGCTGCTCACCAATCTTGAAACCAGCCAGCGCAAGCTGCTGCAGATCATCTTGCTCGGGCAGCCAGAACTCTTGGACATGCTCGGGCGCCCCGAACTGAGGCAACTGGCGCAGCGCATCGTTGCGCGTTATCACCTCGATGCGCTGACGCGGGAGGAAGTGGCCACCTACGTGCAGCACCGTCTCGAGGTGTCGGGCGTGTACCGGCAGCTTTTTGCCACTTCGCTCATGAACCGTATCCATCGCCTGACTGGCGGCGTGCCGCGGATCATCAACGTGTTGTGCGACCGGGCTCTGCTCGGTACTTACGTGCAGGGCAAGGACCGCGTCGACCGTTCCACCCTGATGCGTGCCGCCCGCGAGACCCTGCAGCCATCGACACCGGCGTACCGCCGCAGGGCGGTCCAGCTGTCGGCTGGGCTGTTGCTGCTGGCCAGCGCAGCGTGGGGCGCACAATGGTATCAGCAGCAAAATCTTCCCGGCCCTGAGTCGGCGCCGCTACAAGCAAAAAACGCCCTCGAAAAACCCTTGTCGGCTTCAGTCAGGGCCGTTTCGCCGAGAAACGAGGAGCGCGGGATTGTTACGAGGCCGGTAGCGGATACGCTTGAATGGACGGCCAGCGCACCGCGCGCCAATAGCCGGGACATGGCTTTCGGGGCGTTGTTTCGGGCGTGGAATATGGACTTTCCCGGGACGGATGCCTGCCGGCGGGTGGAAAGCGTCGGCTTGTATTGCCGCAGCAGTCGGGGCGGGCTGGAGGAGCTGCGCCAGTTGAACCGGCCCGCCGTGCTCCAGTTGCAGGACGAAGCAGGCCGTGAATTCTATGCGACCTTGATGCGCCTCGATGCCGACAGGGCGACGTTCGCGCTCGGCGACCAGACCAGGGAAGTCCGGCTTGGCGCGCTGGCAGCGCATTGGTCCGGGTATTACACCGTGCTCTGGCGTACACCGCCGGCGGGTTACAAGAACATCCGGCCGGGCGAGAGGGGGCCGGCCGTGGAATGGCTGAACAGGCTGCTCGCACAGGCGCAAGGCAGAGCGGAGGGGGCATCGGCGCACCGCGTGTTCGATGCCAGCCTGACGCGACAGGTGAAGCAGTTTCAGCTCGCGCATGGCTTGATGCCTGACGGCATGGCCGGGCCCCAGACGCTGACCCACCTCATCGCTGCAGCAGATCAGCAAGCACCGAGACTGCTCGCCCAGCTGGGAGAAAAATAGGCATGTCGTACATACTTGAGGCGTTAAAGAAATCGGACCAGCAGCGTCAGCGTGGCGCCGCACCCACATTGCTTTCTGCGCAGGCCAACGTAGTGGCGCTCGAACAGCCCGTCTTCCGCTTTTATGCCCTGCTTGCGACCGTGTTGGTCGGTGTCGGCATGGCAATCGGATGGCTGCACCCATGGCGCTCGCAGCCGGTTTTAGCGGAAGTGGAAGCCGTTCCGGTGAAGCCGCTCATCGCCCAAAACCGACCGAGAAACCCGCTTCCGCTGCTGAAGTTGCCTGAATCTCTCCCGCAGTCCAGGCCGGAAATTCCGCTCATGGAATCTCGCCCCGAGCATCCGGTCGTAGCGTTGCAGAGTCGCCCTGCGCTGAAGCCGGACCTGCCTGTGCCGTCGCGCCACAAGACGGTCGAGTCAGCTCCGAAAATCGAGGCGCCGCCCGTCCGGGAAAAATCCGCCCCTGCGGAAATGTCGTCCGAGCGGCGGGGAGGGGTGTCCACGGGGGAATTGCCGGCCTCGATCCAGCAGGAGCTGCCGAAAATATCGATTTCCGGGATCGTCTATTCCGGCGACCCGGAGGGACGCCTGGTCGCGATCAACGATCAGCTGGTGCGCGAGGGGGACTACCCGGCTCCCGGTCTCAGGCTGGAGAAAATCATGCCGGACGGCGTGATTTTCAGCTACAGGAATTATCGCTTCCGCCGGGCGGCGCAATGACAATCCATATTTTCAGGGAGGCGCTGCTCAGGACTTCCGCAGGTAGCAGGCTTTCAACATGAAATTGCCTGCGTCCATCTTGCAGTCCACCTCGTGGTCGCCGCCGACCAGGCGAATGCTCTTGACCTTGGTGCCGACTTTGAGCGTGATGGAAGAGCCCTTGACCTTCAGATCCTTGATCAGAACCACCGAGTCGCCATCGCTCAACACGTTGCCATTGGCATCCTTTACCACCGCATCTGCGCTGGCGTCGGCAGGTACGGCTTCGACCATGGGCCACTCGTGACCGCAGTCGGCGCAAATATAGTTTTCGCCATCGGGATAGGTGTTTTCCATGGCGCATTGGGGGCAGGCTGGGATCGCGGACATAATTTCTTTCATCTGTTAAGTGGTTCGGACGCCCGTAATTATAACCGCTCGCCAGGGCGGATGAGCTTGTTTTCCAGATACCTGACAATTCGCTTTGAATGGGATTATTATTCCCGCTTCCTGAATTGTTGAATCCTTCAGCCGAAGAGGGCATGGGTTTCCGGAACGGGGGAGGCGCACTTCATGCACAACTGCCGCAGTTATGACGACCATGTCGCTGGCGACATGCTTACACATGGGAATTCCGGACCTGAGCAGGAATCCCTGCGGGAAAGCCGGGAACGCCTGGCACTCTTTGCCGAAATCACCTTCGAAGGCATCGTTATCAGCGAGAACGGCAAGGTGGTGGACTGCAACGAGCAGTTTGCCGAGCTTATGGGGTACCCCCTTCATGAGCTGAAGGGAATGTCGATCCGGGACCTCGTCGTGCCTGAAGACCGTGAGCGCGTCGTCGAGAATATCCTGCTCGGCCGCGCCAGTTATGTGGAACATGCCATGATCCGCAAGGACGGCTCCCGCATTATGGTCGAGGCGCGTGCCAAGAACAGCCTTTCGAATCCGCACCAACGCCTTACCGCCGTCCGCGATGTGTCCGAACACAAACGGGTGCTGGCGGACCTGAAACAGGCCCAGTCCGTGGGGCGTATCGGCTGCTGGCGACTGGACATCCAGAGCAACGAACTGCGCTGGTCCGACGAGAATCACATCATTTTCGGCCTTCCCAAGGGAACGCCCCTGAGCTACGAAACCTTCCTCTCCGCCGTCCACCCCGAGGACCGGCGCTACGTACACCGGATGTGGAAGGCCGCCTTGCGCGGCGAACCCTACGACATCGAGCATCGGTTGTTGATTGACAGGCAGGTGAAGTGGGTGCGGGAGAAAGCCGAGATGGAGTTCGACGACCAGGGCGTGCTGCTCGGCGGATTCGGCACCACTCAGGACATTACCGACCGCAAGCAGGTCATGGCGGCCCTGAAGCAAAGCGAGGGGCGCTTCCGGGCGATGGTCCAGGCAGTCCCGAGCCTCACTTTCGAAGGCGACGCCGAGGGGCTCAACACCTTCGTCAGCGACTCGTGGTGCGCCTACACCGGCATGAGTGTCGAGGAGTCGACAGGCTGGGGCTGGACCGCAGCGCTGCACAACGATGACGTCGAGGCTGCTGCGGTGCGTTGGGCAGAGGCGGTGCGAAGCAGTGAACTTTTCGAGAGCCGGCATCGTGTGCGGGCTGCGGATGGTTCCTGCCGCTGGTTCATTGCCCGCGCTTTGCCGACGCGCAATGCCGGGGGCAAAGTCTTGCGCTGGGCAGGCTCCCTCACCGATATCGACGACCTGGTTCGGGCACAGCAGGCTCTGCAGGAGAGCGACCGGCGCAAGGACGAATTTCTGGCCATGCTGTCCCACGAATTGCGCAACCCACTGGTGCCCATCCGCAATGCGGCACACGTCCTGGGACTGCTGGCCCTGGACGAACCCCGCATCAAATGGGCCCAGGAAACCATAGAGGGACAGGTGAACCATCTCACCCGTCTGGTAGATGACCTGCTGGATATGTCACGCATCGTGCGCGGCAAGGTCGCCCTCCAGAGGGCGGAAGTCGCGTTCGCCGACCTGGCGGCGAGCGCGCTGGAAGCCGCACGTCCCTTGGTGGATGGCAAGGGGCACCAGTTGTCGGTCAGTTTGCCTGTCGAGCCCGTGCACCTGAACGTGGACCCGGTGCGCGTGACCCAGGTGCTGCTCAACCTGTTGGACAATGCCGCCAAATACACCCCGGACGGCGGGAAGATCGAATTCGACGCACGGGTAGCGGGGCAGGAAATCGAGATCCGGGTGAGGGACAACGGCATGGGTATCCCGGCGGAACTGCTGCCCCACGTGTTCGATCTGTTCCAGCAAGGGGAGCGTACGCTGGATCGCTCCCAGGGCGGCTTGGGAATCGGTCTTACCCTGGTGAAGCAGTTGGTGGAGATGCACGGCGGGTGGGTGGAGGCCAGCAGCAATCAGACTGGCCAGGGGGCGACCCTGACCGTCCGCTTGCCGATCGTCCAGGCGCCATCGACTTCCTTTACGGACGAAAAACAGGCCAAGGCGTCTCCATCCCACGGTCTCCTCCGCGTGCTGGTGGTGGACGACGACCCTGCCGTGGCCGACAGCACCGCCATGCTGCTGGAGATGGAGGGGTATGAAGTGAGCATCGCCACCAACGGTTACGCCGCCCTGGAGATGCTAGCCTCATTCCTGCCCCATGCTGTGCTGCTGGACATCGGGCTGGAGGGCATGGATGGCTTTGAGACCGCGCGACGAATGCGGGCGCAGCCGGAAGGGCGCGAGCTGTGCCTGATGGCAGTGACCGGCTACGGCGACGAGGAAACCAGGAATGCCGCCCTGGCAGCCGGCTGCGATCATCACCTGGTCAAGCCGACGCACGCCAGTCGCCTGGTCGGCCTGTTGGCCGAGGTGGCAAGTTCGGTTACAAGCTAGCCGTGGCTAATCCGCTTCCAGACGCAAACTCAGCCAGGCGGTGCGCCCCGGGACCTGGTTGTCGTGGCGGAACTCATAGTATCGGCTATCGTTAATATTCTGAATGTTCAAAGCCAGCTCGCCTTTCCCCTTTCCGCTCTTGAAACTATAGGCGACTCGCCCATCCCAGCGGTGCTCGACGGGAATAAGGTAGTCCCTGCCCTTGGCGAGGTCGTAGTCCGTCCGGTCGAAGTGGGTTTTTCCGGTCTGGTAACCAATCAGGCTTACCCGCCACTGATCGTTGATGCTGTGGGTCAGCATCAGGCTCTGGTTGTTGGTGGGCACCGAATCGGTATAGGGAATGCGGTCGACGTTGGGGCTGTCGACCTCGGCGTGGGCGAGCGAATAGATCAGGCGGGTCTGTTTGCTGATATCCCATTTCAACTGGGTTTCGAAGCCTGTGACCCTTGCCCTGCCCGAATTCAGATTGCCGTGATTTGCAGCGTCATCGCGGTGGTCGGAGATCAGTTCCGTGTAGTGTTCCTGGAACAGCCTGAAATCCACATCCAGGTTGCTGAATTTGCCCAGGTAGCCCAGATCAAAGGCCTTTACCTGCTCCGCCAGCAGGTCGGGCAGCAGAGGGTGGTTCTTCGTGATGCGCTGGTATTGCTCCCAGCGCTTCTCGGCTACGGTAGGCGAACGTGTGGCTTCGGAATAGCCCAGGCGCAGCGTGTGTCCGGGCAGGAAATGCCAGTTGGCCGCGGCGCGCGGGCTGATGGCGGTGCCGGTGTAGCTGTTGGTCTCTGCCATGGCGCCAAGGTTGAACAATAAGTCGGGCATCGCCCGCCATTCCACATTGCCGAAAATACTGCTGAGATCGTAAGCGCTGACCTCGTAATTATCGGGTGTGCCCGCATTTGCAATACCGCCGCCGCCGAGGTCGTGCGGCGCGAATACCGTGTCGTGGCGCACATTGCCGCCCCAGACGATGCGGGTGTTTTTGCCAGAGGAGAAAGTGTGCTGCACTTCCAGATCATGGCGCCGCGCGGTGACATCGCCATTGTTCATGTTGGCGGCCAGCGGCGGTTGGGCAGGGTCTGTCTGCACCAGGGTGGCGGTGCTGCTTTCGGTCGCATCGTAATATTTCACTGACAGCTCTCCACCCTGGTCCAGTTGCCGCCGCCAGTGCAGTTCAGTGAAGTAATTTTCGGCGCGCTTGTTTGGTGCAACGATATCGTACGTTTCGCCCGCCTGGCGCGGCCCGCCGTTGTAGCCAAACTGAAATTCGAAGGTATCGGTGGAATTGATCTGGTAGTCGCTCCGCAAGCTCAGTTGCTGGATGCGCTTGTCGTCGAACTTGTTTTTGGTCCAGATGTAATCCTGACTTGTGGGGTTTTTGATGTCTGAATCTTCGCCCTTGTCATTTCGTACCGAGGCCGTGATGCGCCAGGTCAGGTCGCCGTTGCGGCTGCCGTAGCGTGCCACGGTTTCGTCCCGGCCGCGACCGGCCGCAAACGACACCATCTTTCCTTGCTCGTCGGCCGAGTGGCGGGTGATGATGTTGATCACCCCCATGAATGAATTGGCGCCGTAGCTGGCCGAGTCAGGCCCGCGTACGACCTCGATGCGCTCGATATCGTCGAGCACCAGCGGGATGTCGTTCCAGATCACGCCGCCGAACAAGGGTGAATAGACCGAACGGCCGTCGATCAATACCTGCATCCGGCTGGACATGGTTTCCGACATCAAGCCGTGGTAACTGACCAGGCTCTCCGTCATGTAAGTGCGCGACGCATGATAGGCCACGAACATGCCCGGCACGAGGCGGAACACTTCCGACAGATCCCATGCTCCCGAGTCCTTGATCATCTGCCGGTCTATCACGGTGACGGCCGCCGGCGCCTCATCGACGCGTTGCGGCAGGCGCGACACGGTCAGGACTACAGGCATCTCGCTCAGATACGTGCTTTCGGACAGACCATCATTGCTTTGAGCATTGGCGGAAACACAAGCCACACAAAGGACCAGCGCGCCTGTGGAGACGCGGTGTTTTTTTATTTTCACAACCATTCCCTGTGACCAAGTTTTATATAACGGGCATTTACTGCGGTCACATGCGCTGTGACACTGGTTTTTACTGTGATTTATTATGATGTATGCATTGTTATGATAATGATTTTACTGGAGTTTTTTTTGAGCGTCGAGATACATTCAAAGAAATGTTTGATAAATATCAATACATGCGGTGGCGGAACAGCCAGCTGGCAAGGGTCAGGGTCACCACACCGATCAGCGCCATGGGCCACAACTGGCCTGTCAGGACATCGAATCCGGCCCCCTCGAGGAACACCTTGCGCAGGATCACCAGGAAATAGCGCAGCGGATCGATCAGGGTGACGGCCTGCACGACGGGCGGCATGTTGGCGATAGGGGTGGCGAAGCCGGACAGGATCATCGCCGGCACCATGAACAGGAAAGCGCCCAGCAGGCCCTGCTGCTGCGTCACCGCGAGCGAGGAAATGAGCAGCCCGGCGCCGACCCCCGACAGCAGGAACAGCGCCAGCCCCGCATACAGGGCGGGCAGGCTGCCCAGCAGGGGGACCTTGAACCACAGGGTGGCGATGAGCATGATCGCCGAGGCTTGCACGATGCCGATGAGGAAGCCCGGCAGGGCCTTGCCCAGCAAGATCTCGCCGGGGCGCAGGGGAGTGACCAGCAACTGGTCGAAGGTGCCCTGTTCCCGCTCTCGCGCCACGGTGAGCGCCGTGACCAGCATGGTGGTCACCAGCGTGAGCATGCCCACGATGCCGGGAATGAAGAACCAGCGGCTCTCCAGGTTGGGGTTGAACCAGGCCCGCGTTTCCAGCCGGGCGGGCGGGGACTGCAGGCCGTGCGAGGCGATCCATTCGCGGTTGTATTGCTCGGCCATGGCGCTCACGTAGTTCAGGGCGATCATGGCGGTGTTGGAGTTGCGCCCATCGACGATGACCTGCAGGGGCGCGCTGCGGCCCGACAGCAGGTCGGCGCTGAAGCGCGGGCCGATGTGCAGCACCACCAGCACCTCACGCCGGTCCACCAGCGGCGCGATCTCGCCCTCGGCATGCAGCGTGGCCACGCGGCGGAAGGCGGGTGCGCCTTCGAAAGCCGCCACCAGGTTGCGCGAGGCGGCGCCGCGGTCCTCGTTGTAGACGGCATAGGGGATTTCCTTCAGGTCGAAGGTAGCGGCGTAGCCGAACACCAGCAGCTGGATCATCGGCGGCACGATCAGCACCATGCGGCTCTTGGGATCCTTGAGCAGGGCCAGGAACTCCTTGTGGATGAGCGCCAGAAGGCGGATCAGCGTGGTGTTCATTCGAGCCGCTTGCGCGATTTGCGCCACGTGACGCCCATGAAGAAGGCCGCCATGACGGCCAGGGCCAGGGCGTTGGGCAGCACCACCGCCCACACGTCCCCTGCCAGGAACAGAGTCTGGACGATGGACACGAAGTAGCGTGCGACGACCAGGTGGGTGATGGCCTGGACCACGGACGGCATGCTGTCGATGTCGAAGATGAAACCCGACAGCAGGAAGGCGGGGAGGAAGGTGCCGATGATGGCGATCTGGCCCGCCACGAACTGGCTGCGGGCCAGGGTGGAAATGGTCAGGCCCATGCCCAGGGCCGCCAGCAGGAACAGCGAGGCGCACGCCCACAGCAGCCAGAAGGAGCCGCGCAGCGGCACGCCGAACAGCCACACCGCCAGGGCCACGGTCAGCAGCATGCCGCCGGTGCCGAGCGTGAAGTAGGCGATGATTTTGCCCAGCAGCACTTCGGTCATGCTCGCCGGCGTCACCAGCAGGGCTTCGAGCGTGCCGCGCTCCCATTCGCGCGCCATCACCAGCGCCGTGAGCAGGGTGCCGATCAGCGTCATGATGATGGCCACCAGGCCCGGCACCAGAAAATAGCGGCTTTTTACCTCGCTGTTGTACCACACCCGCTGCTGCACCTGCACCGGCGTGGCCAGCTCCTGCCCCCGGCTCGCGGCGCGGTGCGCCAGCCAGTTCACCCAGGCCCCTTGCACGTAGCCCTGGGTGAGGCGCGCGGTGTTGGCGTCGACGCCGTTGACGATGACCTGGATAGGCGCGCCGTCGGGCCGCCGCAACTGTGCGGCGAAGTCGGCGCGCAGGTGAACGATGGCATTCACCTTCCCCTCTCGCAGGGCCTGCTCCGCCTCGGCCATGGTGAAGGCGCGACGCGTGGTGAAGTAATGGCTGCCCTCCAGCGTGGCGAGAAAATCGGCCGTGTCCGCCGAAGGCTGCTCCGCGACCAGGGCCACCGGCAAGTGATCGGCGTCGAGCGACACGCCGTAGCCGAACAGCACCAGCAGAAACAAAGGCATGAGGAAGGCGATGGCGATGCTGCTCGGGTCTCGCACGATCTGCAGGAACTCCTTGCGAACCAGCCCTTTCAGGCGCATGGCGCTGCCGCCGCGAGGTGTGATGTTCATGCCGCTTCCTTCACTGCGGCCGCGCCTTCCACCAGCCGGATGAACGCGTCCTCCATGCTGGGGTCGGGGTTGTCGGCGCTGCGGGCGCCGGCCTTGAGGGCGGCGGGCTGATCCATGGCCAGGATGCGGCCGGCCGCCATGATCGCCAGGCGGTCGCAATACTCCGCCTCCTCCATGAAGTGGGTCGTCACCAGCACCGTCACCCCGGCCCGGGCCAGCGCGTTGATGCGCTGCCAGAATTCACGCCGCGCCAGCGGGTCGACCCCGGAGGTGGGTTCGTCCAGGAACAGGATCTCCGGCCGGTGCATCAGCGCGCAGGCCATGGCCAGGCGCTGCTTGTAGCCAAGGGACAGCTCGCCGGAAAGCTGTCCGGCGTATTTCTCCAGCTCGAATTCCGCGAGCGCCCAGTCGAGCCGCTCCTGGCGCGCCCGGCCGGCCAGTCCGTAGGCGCTGGCGAAGAACACCAGGTTCTGGGTTACGCTCAGGTTGCCGTAGAGGGAGAACTTCTGCGACATGTAGCCGATGCGCGCCCGGGCGGCGGCGGCCGCATGGCGCAAGTCCAGCCCGGCCACCCGCAGGCTTCCGGCGCTGGCGGGCAGCAAACCGCACAGCATGCGGAAGGTGGTGGACTTGCCCGCGCCGTTGGCGCCCAGCAGGCCGAAAATCTCGCCCCGGCGCACCTGGAAGCTCACGCCGTCCACCGCCCAGAAGTCGCCGAAGCGGCGCTTGAGTCCTTCTACCTGGATGACGGGGCCTACTTCCGGCCTGCTGTCCGAGCCCGACAGCAAGCCGTCGGCGACGCTGGCGCCGTGGGAGACTGCACCCGTGCGCCTGCGCAGCAGGTCGACGAAGCCGTCCTCGAAACGCGGCGCCACGGCCTCGATGCGGGCGTCCTCCAGTCCCGGCAGGCGGACCAGTTCCTCCGGGGGGCTCGCTGGCGCGCTCACCAGGCGTACGTGGTCGCCCTGCACCAAAGCATCCACCACGCCGGGCTGGCCCGCCAGTTCCGCCTGCACATCGCGGTGGCGCCGGCCCGCGACGCTGACGGCCCAGGTGCGGCCTGCCATGGCGGCGCTGATGGCGCCGGGCGGGCCCTGTTCCAGCACCTTGCCCTCGTGCAGCAGGATGACGGCCTGGCAGCGTTCCGCTTCGTCGAGGTAGGCGGTGGAAAGCAGCACGCTCATGCCTTCCTGCTGCACCAGCCGGTCGACGATGGCCCAAAGTTCGCGGCGCGACACCGGGTCGACCCCCACCGTCGGCTCGTCCAGCAAGAGCAGCTGCGGCGCCCGCACCAGGGTGCAGGCCAGGCCGAGTTTCTGTTTCATGCCTCCCGACAGGCGGCCGGCCAGGCGGCGGGTGAAAAGGGCCAGGCCGGTCATGTGCATCAGCTCGCCGTAGCGCTCGGCGCGCTCGGTTTTCGGCACGCCCTGGAGGTCGGCGTAAAGGTCCAGGTTCTCTTGCACGGTGAGGTCTTCGTACAGCCCGAAGCGCTGGGGCATGTAGCCCAGCGCGGCCTGCACCGCCAGCGACTGGCGCGTGGAATCCATTCCCAGGGCATGGATGCTCCCCGCGTCGGGCACCAGCAGCCCGGCGGCGAGGCGCATCAGGGTGGTCTTGCCGGCGCCGTCCGGGCCGATCAGGCCGGTCACCGCGCCGCGGCGGATCGCGAAACTCACGCCGTCCAAAGCCCGCGTGTGCCGGCCTCCGGCGCTGAAGGTCTTGATCAGGTCTGTGGCCACCAGGACGGGTGCGTTATCCACGGCTGTTCCGCTCACTTGCCGTCGCGGCAGGGGTCTGACCCCGGGGCCGGCGTGGCCTGATCGAGGGGGATGGTTACCGTGGCGGGCATGCCCATGCGCAACGCGTCGCGGCCTTCGCACACCAATACCCGCGCCTGATAGACCAGGCTGGCGCGGATCTCGGTGGTTTCCACCGACTTGGGCGTGAACTCGGCGCTGGGGGAGACGAAGCCGACCCAGGCGCGGTAGCGCTTGTCCGGGTGGCTGTCGCTGTGCACCCAGGCGCGGGCGCCGACCGGCACACGGCCGAGCTGGGTTTCCGGCAGGTAGACGCGCACCCACACCGGGTCGGTGATGGCCAGGGTGAACACCGGTTTCTGCGGCGAAGCCATGTCGCCCGGCTCCAGGATGCGGTTCTGGATCACTCCGTCGGAGGGAGCGAGCAGTTCGCCTTCCTGGAGATCACGCCGGATGCCCGCCGCCGCGGCCTCGTTGGCGGTCAGGACGGCCTGGGCGGCGGCGATGTCCTCTTTGCGCGGCCCCAGTTCGGCGAGGTGCAGGGTTTCCGCCGCCGCTTTCAATTGCTCCCGCGCCTTGTCGAGGGCGAATCTCGCGCTGTCCGCCTGTTGCCGGGAAACGAAGTTGCGGGCCACCAGGTCCAGTTGGCGCTGGTAAATAGCCTCGGCATCCGCCGCCGTCGCCCGTGCCGCATCGCGCTGGGCGCGGGCCTGACGAATCTCCTCGGGGCGGGAGCCGGCCAGATTGCGGGCGACCACTTCGCGCTGCGCGGCGGTCTGGGCCTCGGCCTGGGCCAGTGACAGGCGCAGCCGCTCGGTATCCAGGCTGGCCAGCGCTTGGCCGGCTTTCACGCGGTCTCCCTCGCGCACCAGGATTCTGGCGATGCGGCCGCTGGCGTTGAAAGCCAGTTCCACCTGCCGGATGTCCACGTTGCCCAGCAGCGTCAGGTCGGTCTGCGCAGGCTTGCCGTTGTGGCGCAACCAGGCGGCACCGCCTGCCAGCACGGCGATCACAATCGCGACGACCAGGAAGATTTTTATTTTCATGTCACGTCCTTCGCATGTTTCGCTCAGTATCCTCCGCTTCGCGAGGCCGTGGTAGATTGGCCCGGATTGCCGCGACCGGAAGCCGCCAGCCACTCAGGAAAGCGATAAAATTCGCAGACATCGAGTGATGGTGAGATAATAGCGCCATGAGTGAACAGCAACCAATTTCCCCCCGCCGTCGCCAGCAAGAGCTTCTGGCCATCCCGGAACGGCAGCGCACCGATGCCGAATGGGACGAGCTCAACGAACTGGAGATCGTCCTGGCTTCCGTGAATCGCGTGGAAGCACGTGAGCCAAACGCTCGTGAACAGAACGTGCGTGATCCGAACGCTCGCCGCAACGGTCCGCCACCCGCTGCCCAGGCCAGGCCCAACGGTGGTTCCCAGCAGGCCAAACCCAACGGTGGCGGCGCGCAGGTCAAAAAGCCGGCCAGGAAATTCCACAAGCGGCCGCCCAAGGCGCCTGCGCCCTAGAAGATTTAACGGGTGGTTTCCCTCCCCCGTTCTTTCCATAAAGCCTGAACAGCGCTCGCTATGAGAAATGCCGAGCGTTGTTCGCAATCACGAAATTATTTCCGAGCAAACCTGCCAAGTGTCGAATCTCTATACCATCCTCCAGCGTCCCGGCGTCGTTGCCGCCACCCATTCGGGCTCCTTCCACGCAGACGATATATTGGCGGCGGCGGCATTGCGGCTCGTCAATCCTGCGGTAAGCATCGTGCGCACGCGCGAGCAGGAGCAGCTGGACGCGGCGGACATCCTGTTCGACGTGGGTCGTGTTTTCGACGCTGCCACCTGCCGCTTCGACCATCACCAACTGGAATACCGGGAAGCGCGCGACAACGGCATCCCTTTCAGTTCGTTCGGCCTGATCTGGCGTGAACTGGGCGCGCAGCTTTGCGGTTCGGCAGCGGCGGCGTCCCGCATTGACCGCTGGCTGGTGCAAGGCGTGGACGCGGTGGACTGCGGCGTGACCTTGAGCAAGGAAACCCCGGCGGTGAACGTGATGTCCATCTCCTCGGCCCTGGGCAGCTTCAACCCCGGCTGGCAGGACGACACTTCCGCGCAGGCGCGGCTGGGTGCCTTCGAACGGGCGGTCGCCTGGGCCATGGCCATCCTGCAAAACACCATCCGCGAAGCCCGTGCGTCGGAAGCGGCGCGCGCCGTGGTGGCGCAAGGCGAAGTGCAGGAAGCCGGGCGCCTGCTGGTGCTCGACAGCGATGTGCCGTGGAAGGAGTTCGTGCTGGGGTTGCCGGAGTTCGCGCAGGCCCTGTACGTGGTTTCCCCGGACAGCCAGGCGAAGTGGCACGTCAACGCGGTGCCGGATCAAGCCGGCAGCTTCAATAACCGGAAATCCCTGCCTGCCGCCTGGGCGGGGCTGGACGGGGAGCAGCTCGACGCCGTCGTCGGCATAACTGGCTGCGTGTTCTGTCACCGCGGGCGCGTCGTCGCCGGCCACAGGAGCAAGGACGGTGCGCTGAAAATGGCGCACCTGGCGTTGCTGGATTAAGGCTTATAGAGACGGACATTAAATAAATTGCAATTTATGTAGGTCGGCATTCATGCCGACAAGTCGGCCTAAAGGCCGACCTACAAATATTTACTGGCCGGATCAATAATTACGCTTTAAAAGCGCTCGTGCGGCATCAGATAGCGCCATGACCCCGGCTGCAGTTTGGCCATCGAAACGCGCCCGATGCGGATGCGCTTCATGGCCACCACATCCAGCCCGACACTTCTGCACATGTGCGCGATCTGGCCGGGCTGCACCCCCTTGAGGGCAAAGCGCAGGCGGGTCTCGTTTTGCCAGCTGACCTTGACCGGGGGCAGTGCCCGGCCGTTGAAACTGAGTCCGTGGTTGAGGCGCTTGAGCCCGTCGGCGCCCAGATCGCCTGCGACTTCGACGATATATTCCTGCTCGACCGTGGCGAGATCGTCGACCAGCTTGCGCGCCACGCGCCAGTCCTGGGTGAACACCGCCAAGCCGCCGGCGTTGGCCTGCAGCGGCGCGCACGGCGTCAGCCGCATGAAATGCCGCTTGAGCACGGCGATGCCGGAAGGGTCGTCGGTGGCGTGCGTCGCGGCGCAAATCAGCTGCTGCGCGTCGGCATCCATGCCGGTTGCCGGCGGCTGGTGCAACAGGATCGTCACCGGTTCGACCGTGGTGAGGCTGGCTTCGGGGTGAAGCTCGATCTTCTGCTGCGACACCATGAACTGCGGCTCTTCCACCACCTGCCCATCGACCGTTACCCAGCCGCCGGCGATATAAAGCTCGGCCTCGCGGCGCGAGCAGGAGACCATTGCGGCAAGGCGTTTGGCGAGGCGGACGGGTTCTGTCATGAGTTTTCTGAAGGCAAAGAACGCCATTGTAAACGCGCAAGCGGGGCGGACGCCTGTAAAATGAAAACATGGACGCAACCAAAAAACCGGCAAGCCCTCCAACTCTGGACGGCATCACCCTTGAAACCATCGTCACCCGCCTGTCCCAGAGCATGGGCTGGGAAGCCATGGGCGCCGCCGTGCCGGTGCGCTGCTTCACGCACGATCCGAGCATCAAATCCAGCCTGAAGTTCCTGCGCAGAACGCCGTGGGCGCGCGCGAAAGTGGAGCAACTGTATTTGCAGCAGGTTCAAGCCGGTCGTCCGGCAAACCATTATTGAGCCGGCCATTAAATGTTTTGTAGGCTGGCGGTGAGCAAGGCGAACCCCAGCATGCTCGAGAACGCCAAACGCTGGGGTTCGTTCCTCACCGCCAGCCTACGGCATAGCGATTTTTCAACTGTTTAATGGCCGACTCAATAGGGTGAAAGCGGAAATCCGATGCTGCCTGGCTCAGCGCGGGGACAGCACTGCGAGCATGGCTTCGACGTCGACGATCTTGTCGCGCGGCGCGTCGCGCCGCTCACCGCGTGCCACCTCCACGTCGTCGAGCTGCTTCCAGTCGTCGAAGGTGACAACCTGCAGACCGCGCCCACGCAGCAGGGCGACGATCGCATCGCGCTCCGGCAGTTCCCGTGCCGCAATCTCGGCGCCGTCGGCGATCATGTGCGCGACGACGTGGGCGGATGCGCCCTTGTGCGAGCCGATGAGTCCTTGCGGCCCCGTGCGCGCCCAGCCGACGACGTATTCGTTGGGAACCGCAATGCGGCTGACGGGGTCGACGACCCGCCCATCTTCGTTGGCGATGACGCGCGCCTTTTCGTCGTAGGGGACGCCGGCGATCGGCTCGGCGGCAAACCCGATCGCCGGCAACACCATCCCGACATCGAGGATTTCGAACTCCCCGCTGCCGCGAGCGCGAGCCGTGCCGTCCGGCTGAATTTCAAGGCGGTTTTTTTCGAGCCTGAGAGCGGCCACATTGCCGGCAGCGTCGGCGACCACCTCGCTCGGCGAGACCAGGAAACGCAGGTGGAGTTTCTTCACTTTCTCGCCTTGCTGCCGTGCCGCGAAGGAATGGAGAATCCTCAGGTTCTTGCCCTGCGGCGAATCGTCCGCCGCTTCCGCATCGACGCAGCCGGCGAGCTCGTCTGGGGCGACGACCGGCTCGGCATCTTCCATCTCGCCGAGCTCCTTCAGTTCTGCCGCGGTAAACGATGCCTGCATCGGCCCCCGTCGCCCCAGCACAAAAACCTCGCGCACCCGGCTGTTGCGCAGAACCTCCAGCGCGTGCGCGGCGATGTCCGTTTTTTCGAGTTCGGCGGGCGTGCGCAGCAGAATCCGCGCGGCGTCGATCGCGACGTTGCCG
>JBDKRR010000320.1:0-18732 GCA_039683315.1 Sulfuricella sp. | reverse complement strand
TGGGCATTTCCATCGCGCCGATACTGGCTACCGCGGGTGTGCTGGGCATCGCGGTGGGATTCGGGGCGCAGAGCCTGATCAAGGACTACTTCAACGGCTTCTTCCTGCTGCTGGAAAACCAGGTCAGGCAGGGCGACGTGGTGGAAGTGGCCGGCAAGGGCGGGCTGGTGGAAGAAGTCACCCTGCGCTACATCAAGATGCGCGACTATGACGGCAACGTCCATTTCATTCCCAACGGCATTATCACCACCGTCACCAACATGAGCCGGGGTTACGCCTACGCGGTGATAGATGTCGGCGTGGCCTACCGCGAAAATATGGACGAGGTGATGGAAGTGATGCGCCAGGTCGGCACCGCGATGCGCGAGGACGAGGTCATCGGCGGCAAAATCCTGGAGCCGATGGAAATGGCCGGGGTGGATCGGTGGGACGACTCGGCCGTGGTCCTGCGCTGCCGCTTCAAGGTGCAACCGCTTGAACAGTGGGGGGTGCGTCGGGAGTACCTGCGCCGGCTGAAGCAGGCCTTCGACCATAACGGCATCGAGATACCCTATCCCCACCTGACTATTTACCCGGGACAGTTCAAGGATGGCTCCGCGCCTCCCCTGCATATCGCCCGGCGCGAAGGAAAAGCATAGGTACGGCGGCAACGATTCTCATGTTAAACGTGAGAGTTCTGGAGAAGCCGGATACGGCGGGAGACACGGAAGATGCTTGCCGCCGAGCCATCTGCACGAGGGAATCCGGCTATTTGTTCGGCATTGCGGCATTGCCTTTTTATGCCGCGTTTACAGGAGATTTGCCATGGAACACAGCGATCAAGACAAGGACAGACTGGCACGGCAGTACGATTTGTTCGCCAGCAAGTTCAATGAGCTCTACCTGTCGGGAAAAGAGCGCGGGCGCGAGGCAATGTCGGTGGCCCTGGAAAAAGCCCACGAACAGTTGACCACGCTTGGTGAGTTCAGCGCGGAACAAGGGGCGGAATTAAAGCAATACCTTGCCCGCGACTTGGACCAGACCATATCTGATGCCCAGCAATTGGGCGATGAAGCCAAGGAACGCCTTCATCCCGCCCGCCTGGGTGCTGGAGCGCTGTCTTCCCTCGCCGCCGTGCTGGAACTGACCGGCAACGCGCTGCATGCCCTGAGTGACAAGACAAGGAAGACGCTGACTTATCGGGCAGGCGAGATGACAACCGCCGGCACCCTGACTTGCCAGAAATGCGGGCAGAAAGTTCAGCTCAAGAAAACCGGACATGTGCCGCCTTGCCCAAAATGCAATGGCACGCTGTTCAACAAGGGTTATTGACCTAGGCGCGGCCTTTGGCCGCAACAACAGAGTAATCGAGTCGGGGCAACATGGTAGCTACCCAACAACATGCCTTGCGCAAAAAATCGCTCGAGGCGCTTAAAAAATTCCGCCGGATCGTCAGCTCGGCGCAACGGCATTTCCGCCGCATCGAGGAACAATGCGGACTGAGCGGAGCACAACTGTGGGTGCTGAGAGAAGTCGCGGAACGCCCCGGGCAGCGGGTTTCTGATCTCGCCAAGGCCATGTCCCTGCACCTGTCGACCACAAGCAACCTGCTCGACAAGTTAGCGAAACGCGATCTGATCCGAAGAGAACGCAATGACCCCGACCAGCGGATAGTCCGACTGTTCCTCACCGAGGAAGGGATGCGAATTGTAACGAGTGCGCCCGGTCCGGCGCGGGGCGTGCTCCCGGAGGCGCTTAATCGGCTGCCGGATGACGAACTGGACAGTTTGAACAGGAGTCTCGCACGGGTGCTCGACGAAATTGCGGACAGCGACAAAGGCGCCGCGATGAAGCCGCTTTCAGACCTGATTCCTTCCGATCTTTAACAAGAGAGCGCAATTTATGAAAAAAATCACCAAGGCAGTATTCCCGGTAGCAGGCATGGGCAGCCGTTTTCTGCCCGCCACCAAGGCCAGCCCCAAGGAGATGATGCCGGTCGTGGACAAGCCCTTGATCCAGTATGCGGTGGAAGAGGCCGTGGCAGCCGGGATTACCGACATGGTGTTCATCACCGGGCGTAACAAGCGCAGCATCGAAGACCACTTCGACACGGCTTACGAAGTGGAAACGGAACTCTCTGCCCGTGGCAAAACCGAGTTGCTGCGCGCGGTGCAGGATGTCATACCGAAACACGTGAACTGTATCTACATCCGTCAACCGGAGGCGCTCGGGCTGGGCCATGCCGTGCTGTGCGCGCAACCGGTCGTGCAGGACGAACCGTTCGCGGTGATTCTCGCCGATGACCTGATCGACGGCGAACCGCCCGTCATCAAGCAGATGGTGGACGTGTTCGAGCGCTACCAGTGTTCCGTGCTCGGCGTGCAGGACGTGCCGCGCGAACAGACAGGGCAATACGGCATCGTCAGCGCAACCCATCTGGAGCCGGATGTGGAGCAGGTGAACGGCCTCGTTGAAAAGCCGCGCCCGGATGCCGCGCCTTCCACTCTCGCAGTGGTCGGTCGCTATATCCTGACGCCGCGCATCTTCTACCATCTGGCAAGGGCGCAGGCGGGTGCGGGTGGCGAGATCCAGCTGACGGACGGCATCGCCGCGTTGATGCAGGAAGAGCAATTGTTGGCCTACCGCTTCAACGGCACGCGTTATGATTGCGGTTCGAAGCTGGGATACCTCAAGGCCCAAGTGGCCTATGGTCTGAAACACGAGGATTTGCGCGAAGAGTTTGCCGCCTATCTGGCGTCGCTGAAATGATGCGGTCACGCAGAGCGACCACAACAGGCCGTAGAACAACAAAGAAAATACGGCAACTGGGGGAAAGGACAGATGCAAAAACCAATCATCTTCACTGACCTGGACGGCACCTTGCTCGATGCAACAGGCTATTCCTTCAATGACGCGCTGCCAGCGCTGAACCTAGTTCAGGCGCGCGGCGTTCCACTGGTTCTCTGCTCCAGCAAGACGCGCGCGGAGATCGTGGCCTGTCGCCGAAGTCTGCACAACCTGCACCCCTTCATTTCCGAGAATGGCGGCGGCATTTTCATTCCGCAAGCTTATTTCTCGCCGCTTGAAGCCGGGGCATGCGACGGTTATCAGCTCATTACCCTCGGCCTGCCCTATGCGGAGATCAGGAGCCGCTTTGTCGCGCTTAGAGAACAGCTCGGGGCACAAGTACGCGGCTTCGCCGACATGACGGCTGAGGAAGTCGCCGAACTGACGGGCCTTTCACGCGACGAAGCCACCTTGGCCAAACAGCGCGATTTCGACGAACCCTTCATTTTCGACGGCGCGCCCGACGAACGTTTCCTGCAAGCCATAGAAGACGCCGGATTGCATTGGACCCAGGGGCGGATATTCCACATCATGGGCCAGCACGACAAAGGCCGTGCCGTGGAAATTCTCGTGAAACTCTACCGGCAGGAGCTAGGCGCAATCACCAGCATCGGCCTGGGCGATGGATTCAACGATCTGCCGATGCTCCGGGCCGTTGACCATCCGGTGCTGATCCGGCACGAGGACGGTGGTTTTGACCCTCGCATCGTCATAGCCGGCCTGGTGAAGACGCAGAGCCCCGGCCCGCGGGGCTGGAACGAAGCGGTGCTGCAGCTGCTGCAAACCGGTGAATCGACGCCGCAAGCGTTGCTGGGCAACATTTTCAGCGCCGCCATTGCGGCGGTCGATCCTTATCAGGCGGTGCTCAACGCCGCAAAACTTGAGCATGGCTGCCTGACCGTCGCCGACGCCGCTTACCGGCTCGATGCTTTTAGCCGCATTCTCGTGGTCGGCGCGGGAAAGGCCACCGCGCGCATGGCGTTGGCCATCGAGCATTTGCTCGGGGCACGAATTTCGGACGGGCTGATCATTGTAAAGGATGGCCACACGGCAGGACTTGCCGCGATTAAACAGATTGAGGCCTCCCACCCCGTGCCGAACCAGGCCGGGGTGGAAGGCGCTCAGCGCATACTGGAAATGGTGCGGGGCGCCGGTGAGCAGACGCTGGTGATCTGCCTGCTCTCGGGCGGGGCATCGGCCCTGCTGGTTGCTCCCGTCGCAGGCGTCACGTTGCAGGACAAGCAGGAAGTGACCGCCCTGCTGCTGAAAGCGGGCGCGGCCATCGGCGAGTTGAACGCCGTGCGCAAGCACCTCTCCGCCGTCAAGGGCGGCAGGCTGGTGCGGGCCGCCTGTCCGGCGCAGACGGTGACGCTGATTCTTTCCGACGTCATCGGCGACCGGCTCGACGTCATCGCTTCGGGGCCGACGGCGCCGGACGGTTCCAGCTTTGCCGATGCCTGCTCGGTAATCGAAAAATACGGGCTGATGGAAAAAATCCCCGTGCACGCCATGGATTATCTGCAGCGGGGTGCCGCCGGGCTGGAACCCGAAACGGTGAAAGACGGCGATGCTTGTCTGCGCAACACCCGCAACGTGATTGTCGGCGGAAGCCGCCAGGCACTGGCGGCGGCGCAGGAACAAGCGCGACAACTCGGGGTCGCCGCGGAAATCGTCAGCGCCGATCTGCAGGGCGAAGCGCGCGATGCCGCACGTTTCCTGGCACAGACTGCACGCATGACACAAGACCGTTTGCAAGCGGGCGAGCGGCGCTGCCTGCTGTCCGGCGGCGAAACCACGGTCACCGTCAGGGGGGCAGGAAAAGGCGGTCGGAATCAGGAACTGGCACTGGCGTTTTCCCTGGAGATTGAAGGCCGGCAAGGAATTTCCCTGCTTTCCGCCGGCACGGACGGGGGCGACGGACCGACGGATGCCGCAGGCGCGCTGGTCGACGGCAACACCGCCGGGCAGGCGCGCGGGCTTGGAATGGAGCCCGCCGCGTACCTCGAGGACAACGATTCCTATGGATTCTTTAAGCGCTTCGATGCCATGTCGGGCGCGCACAGCCATTTCACGACCGGGCCGACGGGAACGAACGTCATGGACCTGCAGATCATGCTTCTGGAAAAGGAAGGGATGCCCATGGGCACAATTGTCAACGGTAATGAAAAACCCGAAGGACCAGCTACAACATGAATGAGGTTTCCTTCAGAACGGAAGTGCACGAGCAGATCGGGAAGATCGGGGCTGCCGACATCGTCGTCGGCATCCCCAGCTTCAACAATGCGCGCACCATCGGCCACGTCGTGCGCGCGGTACAAGCCGGACTTGCCAAATATTTTCCCGACCACAAGGCGGTGATCGTCAATTCCGACGGCGGTTCCAGCGACGGCACCACGGACGTGGTGCAGAACACTTCGGTCGATGATTTCAGCGCCATCCTGCTTCATCACCGCATCCTGCCCATCTCCAAGATCGCCTTCCCTTATTCCGGCATACCCGGCAAGGGGAGCGCCTTTCGCAGCATTTTCGAAATTGCCCAGACGCTGGATGCCAAGGCCTGCGTGGTGGTCGATTCGGATCTCCGAAGCATCACGCCCGAATGGATTGAGCTGCTGGTGAAGCCGGTGCTGGAAGGGGTATTCGACTACGTGGCTCCGCTTTATCACCGCCACAAGTTCGACGGAACCATTACCAACAGCATCGTCTACCCGCTTACCCGCGCGCTCTATGGCAAGCGCGTGCGGCAGCCCATCGGTGGGGATTTCGGCTTTTCCGGCCGGCTGGCGCAGTTTTACCTGTCCAAGGACGTGTGGCAAACGGATGTCGCGCGCTTCGGCATCGACATCTGGATGACCACGACCGCAATCGCGAATGGCTTCAAGGTCGCCCAATCCTTTCTCGGCGCCAAGATCCACGACGCCAAGGACCCCGGCGCCGACCTGAGCAGCATGCTCTACCAGGTGGTGAGCGCCACCTTCGAGCTGATGGAGGGGTACGCCGACGTATGGACACCCGTCCGCGGGTCCGAACCGGCAACGACCTTCGGCTTCGAATACACGGTGGGGCTCGAACAGGTCAACGTCAATACCGCCAGGATGCTGAACCTGTTCCGCGAAGGACTTAAAAACCTGCGCGAGATCTGGCTCGATATCCTCGGCACCGGGGATTTCAGGGAAGTGGAACGGCTGGGCGCCCAGGCCGATGTCGAGTTCTCCTTTCCCATCGGGTTGTGGACGCGGGTCATCTATGACTACGCCATCGCCTTTCACCAGAAGAAAATGCCGGCGGAACACCTGATCAAGTCCCTGACCCCGCTTTACCTGGGGAAAACCGCATCTTTCATCCTGTTGGCGGAAAACATGGAAGGGCATGAGGCGGAGGCCGAGATCGAAAAGCTTTGCCTCGAATTCGAAAACAACAAGGATTACCTGGTAAGCAGCTGGAAATAATTTTTAAGGAGATAAAACATGATGGATTTTCTGAACCTGATATTCGACCCCCTGGAAGAGGTATTCCTGAAGTTCAAAATGTTTTTGCCCAATCTTTTGGCCATGCTTGTCATCATGGTGCTGGGCATCATTCTCGCCAGGATCATCAAGGTCATATTGGTGAAATCCCTGCTCGCCATCAACTTCGACAGCTGGTCGGACCGGATGGGCTTTACCACGCTGATGCGCAAAGGGGATATCTGGGCCAAACCCTCCGCCACGCTCGGCGCAATTACTTTCTGGCTACTGATTACCCTCACCCTGATGATCGGTCTGAGCGCCCTCAAAGTCCCGGCAATCGACAATCTGGTCGAGCAGGTATTCAGCTACATGCCTCGTGCTTTTTCCGCCGCAGTGATCCTGATCATCGGCTACGTACTGACCGGTTTCATCAGCCAGGGGGTATTGATTGCCGCGGTGAACAGCGGTTATCACTATGCCAAACTGATTGCCGAGGCCATCCGCACCCTGTTGATGGTGCTGATTCTTGCCATGGCCATGGAACAGCTGCAGATTGCGCCCAGTATTGTCCTTGCCGCCTTTTCGATCATTTTCGGTGGAATCGTGATAGCGCTCTCGATTTCCTTCGGTGTGGGTGGTATCGACGCAGCAAGACGGATGATCGAAAGGGAAGGCGCGGAAAAGCCTGCGGACGAAACCGCGGATGATATCGAACACATCTAAACGGAGGACCAACCATGTCCGATTTTTACCAGTCCGGCGTCATCTCGACACTCCATCAACTCGGCAAACCTTCACTGGAGAGGTTGGAGTGCGAACTGTTCGGCTTTGCGAAAACCAGGCCGGTGGCTTTGGTATTACCGGCGCTCTATTCGGAGTTCGAGGGACCGGCCATGCCCGGAATCGTCCAGGAACTTGCCAAAGTTAAATATCTGAATGAAATCGTGCTGGTCCTCGACAAGGCGTCGGAGAAAGATTTCCAGCATGTGCGGGAGTTCATGTCGCCGATCGCGACCGAAGTGAAGATCATCCACAATGACGGTAAAAGAATCAGCGAAATATATGAAACTTTTGCCCGCAACGGATTCAATGTCGGCGAGCGCGGCAAGGGGCGCTCCGCCTGGCTTGCCTATGGCTATGTGCTGGCGCGCGGCCAGTCGGACGTCATCGCCCTGCACGATTGCGACATCGTCACGTACAGCCGCGAATTGCTGGCGCGCTTGTGCTACCCGGTAGTCAACCCCAGCCTGGACTACGTGTTTTGCAAAGGGTATTACAGCCGGGTATCCAGCAAATTGAACGGGCGCGTAACCCGGCTACTGGTGACCCCGCTGATCAGGGCCCTCGAGCAACTCATCGGGTCGCATGATTTTCTCGCATTCCTCGACAGTTTTCGCTATCCCCTCGCCGGGGAGTTCTGCATGATCACGGATCTCGCCCGGGTGAACCGGATTCCGTGGGACTGGGGGCTGGAGGTCGGCTCCCTGGCCGAGGTACACCGCAACTATTCGCCACGCCGGGTTTGCC
Organism: Sulfuricella sp.; assembly: GCA_039683315.1. Lineage (GTDB taxonomy): Bacteria > Pseudomonadota > Gammaproteobacteria > Burkholderiales > Sulfuricellaceae > Sulfurimicrobium. The sequence goes on along the minus strand of JBDKRR010000320.1, from coordinate 10,930 downwards.
AGGTGGACATCGCCGCGAACTACGACCACAAGCATCAAATCCTTTCCTCCGACGATGCAAGCAAAGGTTTGATGAAAATGACCGTGGATATCTGCAAGTCCATCTTCAGGACCTTGGCGTCTGAAGGCGTGGTGTTTTCGGACGGGCTCTTCAAATCCTTGCTCGTATCCTACCTGCGGCAGGCCGAGGATACGATCATGAAATACGAAGCGGATGCGGCCATCAATGGCCTCAAGTTCGACCGCCACGAGGAGGCCATGGCGGTGGAGGCCTTTACCAGAGCCATCGCCATGGCAACTCAGGTGTTCATGGAAAACCCCATGACCACGCCGCTCATTCCGAACTGGAACCGGGTGACCTCAGCCATTCCGGGTATTTTCGACATGCTGAAAATGGCCGTGGATGCGGATAACCAGTAAGACCTCGGGACATGCTGCGCCGGCCCTGGCGCTTTAACGTGAAACTCGCGTAGCGAGCCTTCGCCCCCCTCTCCCGTCTCGCCGGATTGAGCAGCTTCGCTGCCAATCCCGGCGGGGACGCCCCTTGCGGGTGCAGGGGGAGGGCTGGGGTGGAGGGGACGGTTATGGCGAGTTTCATGATATGGGGTTCCACATTTGCCATGACCGTTAGGGAAGCACGCTTGCGCGCCAGGCACCTCTCCTGTCATTCCGGTTGAGAGCCCGCACTCCGGGATATTTGCTTCTCCGCGAGCGTAGCGTACAGCGCCGGGCTGAATATCCGGGAAATAATGGCTGCAAGCATGGTGACCGCCATCAAGCTGATCACCATTTCATGCCCGTCGATCATTTCCATGACGATGATGAACGAGGTGATGGGCGCCTGCGTGACCGCAGCCAGGAATCCAGCCATGCAAAGGGCGACGATCGCGGTAGCTGCATGCTGCGAGCCGAACAAGGGCAACAGGTCATTGCCGATCCCGGCGCCGATGGAGAGCGATGGTGCGAATATCCCGCCGGGGACACCGCTGAGATAGGTAAAGATGGTGGCCAGGTACTTGATGGGGGCGTACTGCCAGGTTTGAGAAATGCCTCCGTCAAGCATCTCGCGGGTGAATATGTAGCCGGAACCATGGGCGGCGCCTTCGCTGATGACGCCCAACAAGGCCACGATCAGGCCACAGAATCCCGCCCACCATAGCGGGTGCACCCGGCGAAGCGCCCCGAGCCGCCCTTTTATTGTCCCGGACGACTCGAGCAGCGTGCGGCTGAATATCCCACCCGCCACGCCGCACACCAGCGCGCAAACGATCACCTGCATGATGATTTTGCTGTCGATGCTGCCTACCGCAAAATGACCAAAGTAGGTGTAATTGCCCTGCAGGGAAATCGACACGATGCCGGCCAATACGATCGCGGTGATGACGACACCGTTGGTCTTTTGCTCAAAGCTGCGCCCCAGTTCCTCGATGGCGAACACGATGCCGGCCAATGGCGTGTTGAACGCGGCGGAGATTCCCGCCGCGCCGCCGGCAAGGATAAGGTGTTTGGGATGCACGGAAAACCCGGCGGGCAGGAAACGACGAAAGGCATGCATCACGCTGGCGCCGACCTGAACCGAAGGCCCTTCCTTCCCCGCGGAAAACCCCGCCGCCAGCGCGCCGACGCCCAGGACGATTTTGCCGAAGGCCAGCTTGAGCGAGATGAGTGCCGAGGGTGGGCTATCCTTCCCGCCCTGCTGCAAGGCGGCGATGGTTTGCGGAATGCCGCTACCGCCCGCGCCGGCAAACCATCGATTGGTCAGCCAGACAATCAGCACGCCCCCCACCGGGGTCAGAATGAGCGGCAGCCACCAGTGGGCTTTCTGCCATGAGAAGAACCGGGCGATGGCGTAGTCCGTCGCCCAGGTAAACAGCACGATGACAAAACCCGCCATTGCAGCCGCAGCCCAAACCACCAAACGTCCGCGCCACGCTTCAAGGTCGGCTAGCTTTGCGGACCGTATGGCTGGCAGGATCTCGTGGGGGGATGACATGTCGGTATAAGCTCCGGCGGCAACTACCTTTTAAAAAGCCTTCACCCGTGACCGGGAGAAGGACTGGACAATCAGCTGTAGCTCAGCCCCATCGCCTCGCGCACGTCGCGCATGGTTTCGTTGGCCAGCTTGCGGGCTTTTTCGCAGCCGTCGGCAATGATGTTGCGCACCAGGGTCGGATCGTCCTCGTACACCTGCGCCCGCTCGCGCATCGGTTCCTGCTCCCGCAGCACGGCTTCGATCACCGGCTGCTTGCACTCGAGGCAGCCGATGCCGGCGCTCTTGCAGCCCAACTGCACCCATTCCTGCGTGGCAGTGTTGGAATAGACCAGGTGGAACGACCACACCGGGCATTTGGCCGGGTCGCCCGGATCGGTGCGACGCACGCGCGCCGGGTCGGTTGGCATGGTGCGGATTTTCTTGCTCACGCTTTCGGCGTCTTCGCGCAAGGTGATGGTGTTGTTGTAGGACTTGGACATCTTCAGCCCGTCCAGCCCCGGCATGCGGGAGGCCGCTGTGAGCAGCGCGTCCGGCTCCACCAGGATCATCTTGCCGCCGCCTTCGAGGTAGCCGAACAGGCGTTCCCGGTCGCCCAGGGACAGGTTCTGCTGCTCGTTGAGCAAGGCGTGCGCGGCTTCCAGCGCCTCGTCGTCGCCCTGTTCCTGATAGCGCTTGCGCAATTCTTCATAGAGCTTGGCGCGCTTGCTGCCGAGTTTTTTCACCGCCGCCTCGGCCCGTTCCTCGAATCCAGGCTCACGGCCGTAGAGATGGTTGAAGCGCCGTGCGATTTCGCGCGTGAACTCGATGTGCGGCACCTGGTCCTCGCCCACCGGCACCTTGTTGGCGCGGTAGATCAGGATGTCGGCGCTTTGCAGCAGCGGGTAGCCGAGGAAGCCGTAGGTGCTCAGGTCCTTTTCCGACAGTTTTTCCTGCTGGTCCTTGTAGGTCGGCACGCGCTCCAGCCAGCCCAGCGGCGTCATCATGGACAGCAGCAGGTGCAGTTCGGCATGTTCCGGCACGCGCGACTGGATGAACAGCGTGGCATTGGCCGGGTCGACGCCGGCGGCGAGCCAGTCGATCACCATGTCCCAGACGTTTTTTTCGATCACTTCCGGGGTGTCGTAATGGGTGGTGAGGGCGTGCCAGTCGGCAACGAAGAACAGGCATTCGAATTCATGCTGCAGTTCCACCCAGTTTTTCAGCACGCCATGGTAATGGCCGAGATGCAACCCGCCGGTGGGGCGCATGCCGGATAAGACACGTTCCTGGTACATGTTGATCAATCGTCCTTGAGTTTATAAACCGAAAAGAGAGGCAATCAGTTCCATGGAGCCGTTGACCAGCGGCCATAGAACGAAATTCAGCACGCCCGAAAACAGCAGGGCGATGAGGATGATCATGCCGTAGGGTTCGACGCGCGCATAGGAATAGGCCAGGCGCGACGGCAACAGGCTCACGGCGATGCGCCCGCCGTCGAGCGGCGGCAGCGGCAGGAGGTTCAGCACCATGAGTACGGTGTTGATGGTGATGCCGGCCTTTCCCATCAGCGCCATCGGCAGCGCCAGGCTGCCTTCGGGCATGGTCAGCCCGACTTTCATCACCAGACCCCAGAGCAGCGCCATGAAGAGATTGGCGCCCGGACCGGCCGCCGCCACCCACAGCATATCTTTCTTGGGATTGCGCAGATGGCCGAAATTCACCGGCACCGGCTTGGCCCAGCCGAACAGGATGCCGCCCAGCGCCAGCGTCACCAGCGGCACCAGCACGGTGCCGACCGGGTCGATATGGCGCAAGGGATTGAGACTGACACGCCCCAGCATGTAGGCCGTGGTGTCGCCGAAATGCTTGGCGGCGTAGCCATGCGCGGCTTCGTGCAGGGTGATGGCGAAAATCACCGGCAAGGCGTAAACCGCGATTTGTTGAATCAATGTCAATTCCATCAGGCTTCCAGTCCAAAAGGTTCAAGGCTGCCCTTGCCGGCGCGGATCAGCACCGGTTCGCTGCCGGTCAGGTCGATCACCGTGGACATGCCGATGCAGCAACTGCCGCTGTCGAGGATCAGGTCCACCTGTTTTTCCAGGCGGTCGCGGATCTCTTCGCCATCGCTGAGGGGATCTTCATCACCCGGCAGCATCAGGGTGGAACTGAGCAGCGGCTCGTCGAGGTCCGCCAGCAGCGCCAGCGCGACCGCGTGATCCGGCACCCTGAGGCCGATGGTGGCGCGCTTGGGATGCTGCAAACGGCGCGGCACTTCCTTGGTAGCCTGCAGAATGAAGGTGTAGCTGCCCGGCGTGTTCGACTTGAGCAGCCGGTATTGCTGGTTGTCGACCCGCGCGTAATGCGAAAGCTCGGACAGATCGCGACACACCAGGGTGAAGTGGTGGCGCTCGTCCACGCCGCGAATATCACGGATACGCTGCATCGCGTCCTTGTCGCCGATCCTGCAGCCGAGGGCATAACAGGAATCGGTGGGGTAAACCACCACGCCGCCGTTTTTAATGACTTCCACGGCCTGATGAATCAGGCGCGGCTGGGGATTATCGGGATGAACGCTGAAGAATTGGGCCATTTGACTCGTAAATCTGCATTATGGATTCAGGATTTTAAGCGGGCGTTGTTACAAACTAAAATTCAAAATGCTCCCACACCGGATCACAACCGGCCGGCAGGGGCGGCAACCTGCCCATGTCGAAATAGTTGTGCGATGGGCCATGATAATCGGAACCGGCGGAAGAAAGCAGTCCATATTGCTTGGCGAACTCGGCGAAGAGCCGGTACTGGTCGGGCGTATGACTGCCCGACACCACCTCCACTGCCTCGCCGCCGGCTTCCTTGAAGGCGGCGAACAACGCGTGCAAGGTCATCTTGCCGATGTCGTATCGCCCCGGATGGGCGAGCACGGCAATGCCGCCGCTGGACTTGATCCAGCCGATGGCTTCCGCCATGTCCGCCCAGCGGTGGGAAACATGCCCCGGCTTGCCTTTGACGAGGAACTTCTTGAATACCGTCTTCACGTCCTTGGCATGACCGTTGGCCACCAGAAAACGCGCGAAATGGGTGCGGCTGAGAATGCGTTGCGCAGCATACTTGCGCGCGCCTTCTAGGCTGCCGCTGATGCCGACCTTGTCCAGCTCGGCTGCGATGGCGACCGCGCGGGTCAGGCGTCCTGCACGTATGTTTTCCAGACCGGCCTGCAGTTCCGCATGAGCCGGATCGACGTGCAAGCCGACGATGTGGATGGTACGCCCGTTCCAGCTGACGGAAATCTCGACGCCGTTTACCAGGAGGATGCCCTGCTCCCCCGCAGCGACGCGCGCCTCGTCCAGGCCGCCCAGATCGTCGTGATCGGTCAGTGCCATGACCTCAACCCCCTGCGCAGCCGCATAGCGGACCAGTTCGGTAGGTGTATAGGTGCCGTCTGAAACAGTGGAATGACTGTGCAAGTCAATCTTTGGCATGCAATGGGGAACTTGTAAGAAGGGACCTAATCATAGCAAAATGCTTGGTCTATTGAAATGAAGCCATAACATCTACATGAAATTCCTCTTCGATTTTTTCCCTATCATCCTTTTCTTCGTCGCCTACAAGTTTTACGGCATATACGCCGCAACCGCGGTCGCCATCATCGCCACTTTCGCGCAGATCGGCTGGGTGTGGGTGCGCCACCGCAAGGTGGACACCATGTTATGGGTAAGCCTGGCCATCATCACCCTGTTCGGCGGGGCAACGCTGTTCCTGCACGACGAAACCTTCATCAAGTGGAAACCCACCGTGCTTTACTGGCTGTTCGCCGTAGTGCTCACGGTGAGCGCGGGGTTGTTCCGCAAAAACCTCATCCGCACCATGATGGAGAAACAGTTCTCCGCACCGGATTTCGTGTGGCGCACTCTTAACCTGAGCTGGGTGATATTCTTTATCGTCATGGGCGGGGTGAACCTTTACATCGCCTTTCACTACTCCACCGATACCTGGGTCAATTTCAAACTGTTCGGCAGCATGGGGATGATGTTCGTTTTCGTCATCCTGCAGGGATTGATGCTGTCGAAATACATCGAAGAAGATAAGTAGGAAAACCGATGCTTTATGCCATTTACGGCGAGGATGTGCCTGACAGCCTCGACCAACGCCTTGCCGCGCGCCCGGCCCACCTGGCGCGCCTTAATGAGTTGCAAAACAATGGGCGCCTGATTCTGGCCGGGCCCTTCCCCGCTATCGACTGTCCCGACCCAGGTCCGGCGGGCTTCAGCGGCAGCCTGATCGTCGCCGAATTCGAATCGCTGCCGGCCGCGCAGACCTGGGCCGATTCTGATCCTTATGTCGCAGCCGGCGTTTATGCCAACGTCAGCGTCAAACCTTTCAAGAGAGTCCTGCCCGTATGAGCACAATTGAACTAATGCAGGAAAGGCTTGCCTCACTCCAGCCCGAAGCTCTGGAAATCGGCGACGACAGCGCAAAGCATGCCGGCCATGAAGGAGCCAAGGGCGGTGGCGGCCATTACAACCTGACCATCGTTTCGCCGTTGTTTGATGGAAAGTTGACCATTGCGCGTCATCGCATGATATATAATTCCCTCGGCGATCTGATGCAGACCAGGATACATGCCCTGAGCATACGAGCACTTGCGCCGGGCGAATTATAAAAAGAAACACCTGTTTCCAAACGTTCTACTTTTATTTCTCTAACCTGATTAAGGAACTGTAAATGATGACGATCAAGTCCCGCATTCTGTTGGTAAGTGCAGCTTCCCTGCTGACCCTGAGCGCCTGCAACGCCGACGAAAGCAGCAAGACCGCAACCGCTCCGGCAGCGGGCAATGTCGCCGCCACCGTCAACGGCACCGCCATCAGCAAGGCACGCGTCGATCTGCTGGTCAAGCAGCGCGCCGGCATGGGCCAGCCCGACAGCCCGGAAATGCGCAAAGCGATCATCGACCAGCTGGCCATGCAGATGCTTGTCTCCCAGGAAGCGATCAAGAAAGGCCTGGACAAGACCCCCGAGGTTACCGACCAGATCGAGCTGACCAAACAGTCCATCCTGGCCAACGCCTTCGTTCAGGACTACATCAAGAGCCACCCGGTCACCGACGACATGCTGAAAGCCGAGTACGACAAGGTCAAGGCAGAGATGACCGGCACCGAATACAAGGCCCGTCACATCCTGGTGGGTAGCGAAGCCGAGGGTAAGGACATCATCGCCAAGCTAAAAAAGAACCCCAAGGCGTTCGATGCGTTGGCCAAGGAAAAGTCCAAGGACCCCGGCTCCAAGGATAAAGGCGGTGAACTGGGCTGGTTCGACCCGCGCGGCATGGTACCGGAGTTCGGCGCTGCGGTTACCAAGCTGGGCAAGGGAAAAATGACGGACGAGCCGGTCAAGACCCAGTTCGGCTACCACGTGATCGTGCTGGAAGACAGCCGTCCGATGCAGATTCCGCCGCTTGATCAAGTCAAACCCCAACTGACTCAGAAAGTGCAGCAGGAACAGCTGAAGAGCCTGATCGACGACATGAAGGCCAAGGCCAAGATCGAAATCACAGCCGCACCGGCTGCGACACCGGCAGTACCCGCAGCACCGGCCAAGTAACACCGACAACCGGCTCCAGCACAAAAAAGGCGGCTCGCGAGCCGCCTTTTTTATTAGCCTCCCGCCCCGCTTATTGGTATCCTCGTACCACAGACGCAGTATGACTACCCCGATTGCATCACAGAGCCCGGCATGATCAAGAAAATCTCGACCGAACAACTCAAACCCGGCATGTACATCCACGACCTGAATTGCAGCTGGATGGATCACCCCTTCGTCACCAACCAGTTCCCCGTCAAGGATGAGGCCATGGTGCTCCGCTTGAAGGGCATCGGCATGCACGACGTGTATATCGACACGGACAAGGGGCTGGATGTCGCGGAAGCCCCGACCCAGGAAGAGGTCGACCACGAAATCGACGTGCAGATCCGCACTTTCGCCGACGAAAAGCATGCGCCGCTGACCACCGTCACCCTCGCCGAGGAGTCCAAGCGGGCACGCAAGCTGCACGGCGAAGCGAACCGCATCGTCAAGGGCATCATCACCGATGCACGGCTCGGCAAACAGATCGAAATGGAAAAAGTCGAGCCGCTGGTGGAAAACATGGTGGATTCGATTTTCCGCCATCAGGATGCCCTGATTCCCCTGGCACGCCTGAAAAACCACGATCAATACACGTTCCAGCATTCGGTTTCGGTATGCGCGCTGATGATCGCCTTCGCCCGGGGGCTGAAGATGCCGCGTGAAACCATCAAGGAAATCGCTATCGGCGCCCTGCTGCACGACGTCGGCAAAGCCAAGGTGCCGGACGAAATCCTCAACAAGCCGGCCAAGCTGAGCGACGCCGAATTCGCCAAGATGAAATCCCATGTTGTGCAAAGCATCATCATCCTGCAGAACACCCCGGGCATCAGCCAGATCATGCTCGACGTCGCCGGGCAGCACCATGAACGATTCGACGGCACCGGCTACCCCAACAAGCTTGAAGGGAACCAGATTTCCATCTACGGCCAGATGGGTGCCATCGTTGACGTGTACGATGCCATCACCTCGGAGCGCGTCTACCACAAGGGCATGCCGCCCACCGAAGCGCTCAAGAAACTGCTGGAATGGAGCAAGTTCCACTTCAATCCGGAGATGGTGCAAGCCTTCATCCGCACGCTCGGCATCTACCCCAGCGGCTCACTGGTGCGGCTGGAAAGCGGGCGCCTCGGGGTGGTGCAGGAGCAGCATGCGGAAAAGCTCATGCAGCCGAAGGTGAAGGTGTTTTACCACGCCGCCAAGCTATGCTACCTGCCGCCGGAAGACCTCGATCTGGCGAAACCCACGTGCAAGGACAAGATCGTCAGCCACGAGTCGTTCGAGAAATGGGGCATCGATCCCGCCAAGTGGCTGCCGGCGTAGGATTTATCAGCCGCGCCTGAGGTTCTTCATCACCTGATCCTTCTCGCGTTTCCATTCGCGTTCTTTCTCGGCTTCGCGCTTGTCGTGCTGGCGCTTGCCCTTGGCCAGGCCGATTTCCAGCTTGATCCGCCCCTTTGAATAATGCATGTCGAGCGGCACCAGGGTGTAGCCCGCCCGCTCCACCTTGCCGATCAGCTTGACGATCTCCTCGTTGTGCAGCAGCAGCTTGCGCGTGCGCACCGGGTCGGGGTTGATGTGCGTGGAAGCGGTCGACAACGGGCTGATGTGGCAGCCGATCAGAAACATCTCGCCGCTGCGGATGATGACGTAGGCCTCCTTGAGATTGGTCCGTCCGGCGCGTATAGCCTTGACTTCCCAGCCTTCCAGCACCATGCCGGCTTCATATTTCTCCTCGATGAAGAAATCGTGGAAAGCTTTCTTGTTCTGTGCGATGCTCATGGGGGCGTGAATTTATGCGGTAAATAGGGTATTTTAGCGGTTTTATTAAAGCAATTGCATCACAATGGCGCAAGTTGAAAAATCCGTGCTGGTCCTGTACTCGGCCCAGCAAATGTATGACCTGGTGGACGGAGTGGAAAATTACCCGCAATTCCTGCCCTGGTGTGGCGGAACCGACCTGAAATGGCGCGATGAAAAAACCACTCTCGCCACCATCATGATCGACTACCACGGGATCAAGCAAAGCTTCACTACCGAGAACACCAACCAGATTCCCGCACAGATCGAAATCAAGCTCCAGGATGGGCCGTTCCGCCACCTGGACGGCAGCTGGCGCTTCATCGCTCTCGATGAGAACGCCTGCAAGGTCGAATTCCGTCTTCACTACGAATTTTCCAGCAAACTGCTGGAATCGCTGTTCGGGCCGGTGTTCAATCACATCACCAACAATTTTGTCGATGCGTTCGTACAACGCGCCGAGAAGGTCTACGGATCATGACAGAAACCATTCGCGTCGAAGTGGCCTACGCCCACCCCCACGAGCAATTCCTGAAAGCGCTGCAGGCCGCGCCGGGGATCACCGCGGAGCAGGCCATCCGGCAATCCGGCATCCTGGAAAAACATCCGGAAGTCGATCTGGCGAAAAACAAGGTCGGCATTTTTGGCAAGCTCGCCAAGCTCGACACGGCGCTGCGCGACAAGGACCGCGTAGAGATCTACCGCCCGCTCATCGCCGACCCCAAGGAAGTGCGCAAGAAGCGCGCCGAGGAAGGCAAGGTCATGAAAAAAGGTGGCGGCGATGCGGCTGCCCCGGACGCGGAATAGAGAGGCCTCCTCTAATCGGGTAGAATACCCGTCAACTGAAAGAGGCTATTAAATGCGTATCGATGTACATGTACACGGCAGTCTTTACCTGCACAAAGGCGTCACCCTGGCGCAACTGGAAGCCGGCATGCGGCAATGGCTGGAATATCTCGACGTGGAAAACGTCAACGAGATCCGCAGCGCGGAACCCAGCGAACCCGGCGTAATCTACGACCAGTCGGCGCGCGTGCTCGACATCTGCTGGACCGGTGAAGTCGGGCGCAGCTTCCAGCGCACCCTGCAGCAAACGCTACAATCTATCGGGCCGTTGCTGGAACACGCCTCCGAAATCGAGCTCACCTACTATCACGAAGACGGCCGCGACGAGTTCCAGCTGCTGTTCGCCGGACCAACAGCGGAATCCATTCACCAGGCGCAGCGGCGGTTAATGGTGGAGGACGTAGCCGGCCTGCTGACGCGCCATTTCGGACCCACCGAAGTAAACCGCGTAACGGCGCTGGTCAACGAACTGTTCGACAGCGACTGGGCGCAAAGGGCGTCGGAGCCGGAAGCGGAATTCCAGCCTTCAGGCAGCCTGGTGCATTTCCGCGGCAAGAAACACCTGCACTAAGTGTAGTGTTGCACGCTAAACGGCACTTTCAGCGAGCGCCTGGGCGGCCATATGCAAGGCGCGGGGGCGCAGGAAGGGCCACAGATCCCAGAGAGAGGATAGACGCCGGGCGGCGTCAGG
>JBDKRR010000319.1:0-4458 GCA_039683315.1 Sulfuricella sp. | reverse complement strand
TCGCTGTCGGCATCGATCGGGCTGAAGCGGGTACTGATCTCCTTGCCGGTCACCCGCACGCGCATGGGAGGGAAAACCGTATCGCGATCATTGCGCCAGCGCGTCATTCGCTCCGCCAGCGCCGGGGCATAATCGTTGAGGCGCAGGTCGCTCCAGATTCTGGGCGGCAGCCCGAGCAAGGCTTCGCAGCGCGCGTTGTGAGTGCGCACCCGCCCCATTCCGTCCACCACCAGCACCCCGTCCTGCATCTCATGGATCACCAGTTCGTTGACCTGGGCCAGGTTCTCCAGATCGATGCTTTTCTGCTCGACCAGGCGCTCGCTCGCCACCACCTGCTTGGCGAGGTAATACCCCAGGCCGGCCGTGGCGAAGAAGCCCATGCCCAGCATCGCCGCCTGAAAATAATCTTCCTTCGCGTCCAGCACGAACAGACGGAAGCTCTGCTCGAGCAATACGGCGATCGCGGCAACGGCAGCAAAAAACATCGCCTGCCGTCCCTTGCTGATCAGGCTGCTCGCTGCCAGCGACACCACCAGCAACATGCCGATACCGCTCTTCACACCCCCGCTGGCATGCATCAGCAGCACGATGAAAGCCGTATCGCCGATGGTCTGAACGCTCAGCTGCATGATGAACGCAGGCCATCTGACCCTGACGGCTATCGCCATGAGGATGCCGAAAAAGACATAAATAACGCTGACACCGAAAAACAGGCTCGGGTCATCTGCGCCGTACACCGGAATTCTGTCCAGCACCAGGAAGCTGACGACGAAGAAGCCGCTGACGATCAGGCGATAAAGGTTGAAATAACGCAGCGAGCGCCAGTAAGGTTCAGGCGGAGAAACCGTGCGCTTGAGATCGGCCAGGAAAGGCGCGAGGATTTTCCGCATCACTGGCATAAGCGGGGCCGTGTCTAAGGATTACCCTGATGCTGGCGGCGGTGTTCTTCGCTGCAATAGAACTCCCCGCGGGAAAGAATGCTTTCACTTTTCGGCAGGTGCACCCCGCACTGGGCGCAGCGCACCATATCCTCTTGAACAGGGGGTGCGGGTACGTCGCGCTCGTCCCGGTCCACGCTCCTGGCGTAATTTTTCAGGATGGAGTAAATCAGCCAGACACCCACCGCCAGCAGCAAAAGCTTAATCAAGTAAATCACCCGCGTTGAAAATGGACATCCAGAATTATCGGACTCACGGGTATGAGTTGTCCATACAAACCGGAGGGATGGGAGATGAAGCCCGGGAACTCTTCCTTTTAGTCAAATAGCATAGCAATAAGGATCATCAAGAGCATAATTCAGAACCGTGTTGATTTAAATCTGGATTGGCACCATATTGTTTTGTAACCCCGAAAATGCAGAGTCATCCGAAACCTACTCAAGCGAACCGTCAGTTAATGGTGAGCCTGTAACCTGCACGATGGACTGGTGGCAAGGAGGCGCATGCAAGCCGACATACCCGATTTCCCTCACACTTCATGGCCGCACAGGTACGGTGTTCTCGCCGCCATCTGGACCGTGCTGGTGGGCTGGTCGCTGTTCTGGAATCTGCACCTGAAAAGCCAGAACACCTTGGGCGTTGCCGCAGTTGCAGCCCTGTCGACCATTAACAAGGACATGAGCTTCCGAAAATGGGCAACGTCCCACGGCGGCGTCTACGTCCAGCCCGATCAGCACACCCCGCCCAACCCCTATCTCAAGCTGCCCGACCGGGATGTGCTCACCACCAAGGGCAAGTCGCTCACCCTGATGAACCCGGCCTACATGCTGCGGCAGATGCAAAATGATTTTCCAGACGAATACGGCACCAGGAGCCACATCACCAGCCTCAAGCCGCTCAACCCGAAAAACGCGCCTGACACCTGGGAGCGCAAGGCACTGCTCGGCTTCGAACACGGCAGCAAGGAGTTGATGGAAGTGCAACAGATCGACGGCCAGCCTTATCTGCGAATGATGCGGCCCTTCATCGTGGAACAGGGTTGCATGAAATGCCATGAACAGCAGGGCTACAAGGTAGGCGACATCCGCGGCGGCATCGGAACTGCCGTCCCGCTCGAGCCTTACCTGACACGCGAACGTGAGTTCAGCACCAGCCTGGTGCTGTCCCACGCTACGATCTGGCTGATAGGAATCGCGGGGCTGGGGCTTTCGTACCGGCGCGACCGCCACTTGTCCAACGAACGGCAGAAGGCAGCAAATGCCTTGCGCCAGCTCAACGAGGAACTGGAAACGCGCGTCAGGGATCGGACCGCCCAACTGGAAGCCGCCAACGCCGACCTGGAAAGCTTCAGCTACTCCGTATCCCACGACCTGCGTGCACCGTTGCGGGCCATAGACGGCTTCGCCGCCATCCTGCGGGAAGACTATGCACCGTCGCTGGACAACGAAGGCAAACGACTGTTCCAGGTAGTGAGCGACAATGCGAATAAAATGGCGCAGTTGATCGACGACATCCTGGCCTTCTCCCGCGCCAGCCGCCTTGAACCGCAGATGGAAGAAATCGACATGAACACCCTGGCGCGTGAAGTGTGGCAGGGGCTCGAACCCCAGCAGGCAGGACGAACCATCGAGTTCCACTTGCTCGACTTGCCCATGGCTTGCGGCGACCTGGCCGCCATGCGCCAGGTATTGCAGAACCTGTTGTCCAATGCGGTTAAATTCACCCGTGGGCGAGAGCCTGCGGTGGTTGAACTGGGCTGCGTGGCTTCGAGCACGGAAAACGCCTATTACGTCAGGGACAATGGCGCCGGGTTCGACATGGAGTATGTCGGCAAGCTGTTCGGCCTGTTCCAGCGGCTGCACGGCATGGATGAATTCGAGGGCACCGGCGTCGGCCTGGCCATCGTCAAGCGTTTCATTGTCAAGCACGGCGGGCGGGTATGGGCGGAAGGCAGACCCGGTGAAGGGGCGACCTTCTGGTTCGCCCTGCCGCCGGCGGGACCATGCAACGAGGACATTGCGATTGAAAACAGATCAAAACAGCCCGCATGATATCCTGCTGGCGGAGAGCAATCCCACCGATGCCGAGTTGTCGTCATGAACGAGTCGCTACGCGTGCTGCTGCTGGAAGACAGCCCAACCGATGCAGAGCTGAACGAACGCGTGCTGCGTAAGGCGGGGATCGTCTTCACCGCCCTTCGGGTAGAGTCGCAGGAGGGATTTTTCGCTGCTCTGGACGACTTCAAGCCGGACATTATCCTGGCCGACTATCACCTTCCCGGCTTCGACGGCTTGAACGCGCTCGCGATTGCCCACGAGAAGCATCCGGAGATCCCCTTCATTTTCGTCACCGGGGCCATGGGCGAGGAACGCGCGGTGGACAGCATCAGGCACGGCGCCACCGACTACATCATCAAGGACCGCCTGGCGCGCCTGCCTTCTGCAGTGCAGCGCGCCCTGGAAGAAAAAACACTGCGTATACGGCACCGCGAAAGCGAGGAGCGCTACCACCAATTGTTCGAGAACATGGGCAGCGGCGTGGCCATCTTCGAGCCGGACGACACCTGCCAGAACTTCATCTTCAAGACCATTAACCGGGCAGCAGAGCGCATTGATCAACTGCGCCGCGAGGAGGTCATCGGACACAGCGTGAATGAGATATTTCCCGGCGTACGCGACCTGGGTTTCATGGAGGTGTTCGAACGGGTATGCCGCAGCGGCGTAGCCGAGCATTTTTCCAACAACCATTACCAGGACGACCGCATCTCCGGCTGGCGCGAGAATTATGTCTACCGCCTCGAATCCGGTGAACTGGTCGCCGTCTATGACGACGTGAGCGAACGCATCGAGCGGGAAACGCGGATCAAGAACCTCAACCGCGTCCTGCGCACCATCAGCGCCTGCAACGAGGATCTGGTACGCGCCGCAAGTGAAGACGACCTGTTGACCGCGGTTTGCCGCAACATTGTCCAAATCGGCGGCCACCTGCTGGCCTGGGTCGTTTATCCGGGGAAACACCCGGAAAACCAGCCCGTCGTTGTCGCGCACTTCGGCAACGAAAATGTCTTTCAAAGCCATGCACAACTGGAACACGACCCCGAGCACGCCCGCGATTGCCTGACCGTGACGGCCATGCGCGAGCGCCGCACCGCCTCACGCAACCGTCTGCTGGACATGCCGGAACACAGCTTCGACAAGCTGCAACAGCTGGGCGTGAACTCCATCCTGGCTTTGCCGCTGCTCAACGATGGCGACCTGTATGGCGTCATCACGGTTTTCTCGGCCACGCCCGACGCTTTCGACGCCGACGAAATGCGCCTCATGGAAGAGCTCGCCGCCGACCTGGCCTACGGCATCGAGGCTCTGCGCACAACCGGTGAAAGAGACCATTACATCACCCAGCTCAGCCATGCCATGAAGAACACGGTGACTGCCATCGCGCGCACGCTGGAAATGCGCGACCCTTACACCGCCGGCCACCAGCAGCGGGTGACCGCGCTCTGCGTGAGCATCGCCCGGGC
>JBDKRR010000318.1:0-23217 GCA_039683315.1 Sulfuricella sp. | reverse complement strand
CTTGAGCACGGCGATATCGGACTGCTTGTCCTTGCCGATTACCTTGGCCTTGAATTCCCTGCGATCGGTCAGCTTGACGGTGACTTCCTGCGCGCCGTCGACCACGTGAGCGTTGGTGAGAATCACGCCGTCGCTGTTGACGATAAAGCCCGAGCCCTCTCCGCGCATGATCTGGCCGTTGCGCGGCAGATTCGGAAAATGCGGTCCGAAGCGGCGGAAGAAATCGTAAAACGGGTCGTTGGGGTCCAGGTTAGGCATGCCATTCGCCACATCGTTGACCCGCGCCTGGCTGCTCACGCTGATATTGACCACGGCGGGGCCGTAGCGCTCGACAATGCCGGAAAAATCGACCACACCCGATGGGGCAGCGACGTTGCTGACCGGTGCTGCGACGGGTGCGGGTTGCGCAAACATGGCAGCCTGCGCCTGGCCGGCACCCGGGGATTCGAAGTGCGCATAGGCGCCGACCGCAGCCGCGACGACGGCGGCGAAAATGGTGCTACGGAAAAAAGCGTTTCGGTTCATGACGTTCTCCTTGCGGTTCACGGTAGTTCTGGATCTACCCATGGAGCACATCATAGGAACGAATAATTAAAACAAACTTAAAACCTCATTCTGCAGATGCTGCCACCGCCGCCAGCGGAAAGCGGATGGTCACGCGCAGCCCCCGCCCGTCCGGCCCGGCTTCCAGAGCAATGTCGCCGTGGTGGCGGTCGACGATGTTCTTCACGATGGCCAGCCCGAGCCCGCTGCCTTGCTGGATCTGTGCGCCCTCGCCACGGTAAAAGCGGTCGAACACCCGCTGCCTGTCCTCCTCGGGGATGCCTTCGCCGTTGTCCGTCACACGCAGCACCGCTTGACCGGCAGAGGGGATAACGGTCACGTCGATGCGGCCATGAGCCGGCGTGTAGCGCACGGCGTTATCGACCAGGTTGCCCAGCATCATGCGCAGCGCCTCGAAATCCCCGGTGACGAGGGTTGGCGTTCCTTCCTCGATGCCGAGATCGATGTATTTTTGCGCGGCGATCGGCGCCTGCTCGCCGACCACCAGGCGGGCGATGTCGAGCAGGTCGACGCGCTTGAACGCATTTTCGGCCACGTCGGCTTCTTGCCGGGACAGCGTGAGCAGTTGCTGAACCAGGTGGGAGGCGCGCTCCAGGCCCTGTTTGAGGTCGGCGATCGCCGCTTTTCGTTCGCTGTCGTCCTGCGCGTGTTCGACCATCCGGATCTGCAGCTTCAGCGCGGTAAGCGGAGTGCGCAGTTCATGCGCGGCGTCGGCAACGAAAGAACGCTGTATTCCGATCGAGCGTTCGAGCCTGGCCAGCAGGTCGTTGAGCGCATGCGTCAGGGGCTCGATCTCCTCCGGCAGGCCGGCGCTGGAAATGGGCGAAAGCGATGTCGAATCGCGCGCCTGCACATCGTGCGCAATGCGCCGCACGGGAGCCAGGCCGCTGCCCACAGCCAGCCAGATCAGCCCGCCCATGAACGGTATCAGGATCAGCAGGGGCAAAGTCATCCTGAGCGCTGTCTGCGCCGCGATCGCGCGTCGCGCGCTGAGCGGCTGAGCCACCTGCACCACGGTTCCGCCCAGTTGTGCGCTGTATACCCGCCATACGCCGTCGGGGGTGGATACGTTGGTGAATCCCAGTTCGGCGCGTTGCGGCAGGCTCGGATGGCGCTGCGAAAGATAAATGGGAATGCCGGTTTTATCCCAGATCTGGATCACGACGTCCTCATCGATGTCGAATTCGTCGCCGGGGACCGATGCCAGCGGGGCGAAAGCATTGTGCGGGAGAGACGCCGCCATGCGCTTCATCTGGTAATCGAACAGTTCGTTGGCTTCCTCGCGCGCCTGGTAGTAAGTCAGGCCGGCAGCCACGGCGATCCCGGCGAACAGTCCGGCCGAGAGCCAGAGCAGTAGCGTGCGACGGATGGACCTCATGGCAGTTTCGGCACCATGTAGCCGACGCCGCGCACGTTCCTGATGAAATCAGCACCCAGTTTCTTGCGCAGGGCGTGAATATAGACCTCAACGGTATTGCTCCCGACGTCGTCATCCAGACCGTACATTTTCTGCTGCAGCGAGGCGACGGAAAGCACCGCGCCGGGGCGGGCGACGAAGGCCTCGAGCAGCGCCAGTTCACGCGCCGACAGGACGAGCGGTTTGCCGTCCAGCTGGGTTTCGTGGGTGATCGGGTTGAGAACCAGCGAGCCGTAGCGAATCAGGGGGTCCGCCCTTCCCGCCTGGCGCCGCAACAAGGCATGAATGCGCGCCACCAGTTCGTCGAAATCGAAAGGCTTGACCAGGTAATCGTCGGCCCCGGCATTGAGACCCCTGACCCGATCCGCCACGGCGTCCCGCGCCGTCAGAACCAGCACGGGGATCGGGTTGTTCCGGTCACGCAGGGTACGCAGCACCTCCAGCCCTTCCTTGCGCGGCAGCCCCAGGTCGAGCAGCAGGAGGTCGAAATCCTCGCTTTGTAGCAGCAACTCGGCGGCGCGTCCGTCCTGTACCCAATCGACGGCGAAACCCTCCTGGCGCAACCCCTTGCGCACGCTCTCGCCTATCATCCTGTCATCTTCGACCAGCAGTAATCGCAAGCTTCCCCCGAATCCCGTCCTGTGCGCCGAAGTCTGGCTTTGCGGGTGCAGCGCATGTTAGCGGCGAAAACTTAAGCCATACTTAAACTTGGGTCCGTGAGTCTTCCGCACGCAAACTTAAATCGCGAAGGTCGAAAATCAGGGTTAACCCCTCCTCATCCAGCGCCAGGGCATGGAGTCCCCGCAGGCGGGTGCGCGCCGCGACAAGGTCGGGCAACGGGTGGATGGCATCAAGTTTCAGTTCGCGCAGTTGGACCGGCGTTGCGACGGAGAGTTCGACGTCGGCTTCGGGCAGGCGAATGGTCAGCACCTGGCGGGGAGTGCGTATCTTGTCACCTTCCTCCAGCCCCAGCAAAGAGTCGATCGCCGGATAGCTTTCCCAATCGTCGCCATGAAGGGGGCGAGAGGCGCGCACCTGGCGTGCTTCCATGGCGCAGCGCTGTCCGCCGGCGAAAAATGTCACCACTTCCAGCATATCGCCGGATACTGCCGCCAGCGCAAGGCCATGATCGCCGGACTTCTTTATCATCCCAGTCTGTTGCTGTAATCGGCAAAAATTCGGTCCAGATCGAGCACGGTCACCGGCTTCTCCTTGAACTGCAAAATACCGGAAACACTGGCGCGCAGGTGCTCCGGCAACGTCCCCGGCGGCTGGTGGATGTTGCCCAGAGGAATATCGACCACATCCACCACCGTATCGACGCGGATGCCGCTGCTCATGCCGGCGCCGCGCCCGAGCAGGTAAGAAGACGTGGAGGTATCGGCGGATTCGGGCAACTGCAGGAATTCATTCAGGCTGATCACCGATTCGATGTCGCCGCGAACGTTGATGACACCTTCCAGGGAAGACGGGCAACCCGGCACGAAAAACACATCGACCTGGGACAATATTTCACGGATTTTTTCACCGTGGAAAGCGAACCATTCGCCGTGCAGCTCGAAAATGACCAGTTTTACCGTCGCTTCGTCCACATTGACGACTTCACGGCTGGCTTCGCGCCGCTGTGTCAGGACCTGGTCGAGTGTAAGCTCTTGCGTGCTCATCTGGCGTTCTCCGGAATCGGTCTAATCATTCTGGCCATTGTTGGCAACCACGCGGTTGCGGCCCTGTTTCTTGGCCAGGTATAGCGCACGATCGGCCGCTTCGCGCAGGAATTCCATGCGCGTGAACTGCGGAAAAGCGGCGACACCGGCACTGAAGGTGCAGGAAAATTCGACCTCGCCCGCATGAAAGCGCACTTTCGCGAAATCCTCGCGCAACTGATCGATGATCCGAGTCGCCGGTTCCAGCGTGTCTTCCCGCAGAATCACGGCGAATTCCTCGCCGCCGTAACGTCCGACGATATCTGAGTTGCGCAGCCGCTGTTGCAGCACGCGTGCCAGCGCCAGCAAGACCTGATCGCCCACGGGGTGGCCGTAGGTATCGTTCACCGCCTTGAAGCGGTCGACGTCGATCATGGCGAAGCACAAGGGCTCATGCTGGCGCCCGGCATTGGCGATGGCGTTTTCCAGCAACTGGGTGGTCGTGGAGTGGTTGAACAGTCCGGTCAGGCTATCGCGCGCCATCAGCGTGCGCAACGCACGCATGCGCTCGGCACGAATGGCCACTGCGGCAACCAGATCCTCCGGCTGGATCGGCTTGGTGAGAAACCCTTCGGCGCCTACCCGCATGGCCGAGAACTGTTTGCGTTTGTCGGTTTCGCTCGACAGGAAGACGATGGGCAGGCTGAAATAGTCCGGCACCTGACGCACCATTTTTGCCAGGTCGCGGCCGTTGCAGCCGGGCATGTACATGTCCATCAGCACCATGTCGGGACGAAATTCCTGCAAGACTTCGAGTACGCGCTCCGGCTTGTGCACCTGATACGTGATCATCTGCGCTTCTTGCAGAATCAGGCTGTGGTAGGCGGCAATGCCCGGTTCGTCGTCCACCACCAGCACGCGATACGGCTCGGGTTTTTTCTGGACAGTCAGTTCGTCGAGCGTCGTCACCAGGTCCAATGCGTTGACGGGCTTGTGAAAATAGGCTTCGCCACCGGCCTTGATGGCGTTCAGACGCGCCTCGAAATCGTCGCGCGCGGAGAAGAATATGGCTGGCGAAGGAATATTCATTTCTTTTCGGATGGCAGCGAGCACATCGGTGCCAGTTACGCCACCCGGGAAATTGATGTCCATGATGACTGCAGACGGGCGCTTTTCCAGCATCGCCGTGCGCAGCGCTGCGGGATCGGTGAAGGGAACCACGAGATAGCCGAAGCAACGCAATTGCGTACCCAATTGTTCGACCTGCAGGGGGTCGTCGTCGCAGATATAAATCAGCCTGCCGCCGACCTCCTCCCCCCCCTCGGCAGAAGACAATTCGAACAGGGGGACATTCGGCTCCTGGGATAGCTTGGCACCCTGCCTGTGCAGGTTCTCGACGCTCAGGTAGATATTGGACAAAATCTCGGACAGTTGCTCCCAGAATTCCGCTGAAACGGTGACTGGCGAGTCCAGCAGACGCGCCGCGAGGTGCTCCCCGCTTGCCGCGATGGCGCCGAGTTCGCGGAAACCGAACGAGTTTCCGGTCCCCTTGATGCTGTGCAGGAAACGGTGCAGGTTCGCCGCCGTGGCACTATCGTTCGGATCGGCACGCAGCCTGGCGAAATGATGCATGGCTTCTTCCGCGCGCGCGGGCAATTGCTCGATGAACTTCTCGCGCAATTGGGCGATCTTGCCGCGTAAGGAAGGGGAGCGTTCTGTCATGGTCAGTCGCTAGCGCCGGGAGAGAACTTCATCGATCACCCGCGGCAAACTTTCTTCCAGGCTGAAATCCTTGAGCAGACAGGCGTCCAGTTTCGGTTCCTGCGCCCGCGGGCCGTCCGGATCATCGCCTGTAAGCAGGATGAAAGGCAAGCCTATGCCCTGGCTGCGAATTTCGCGGAACAGGTCGATGCCGCTGACCAGCGGCATGTTCATGTCGCTGATAATCAGTTCGAAGCCGCCCTCGCCTGCCAGCATTTCCATCGCATCCACGCCATTTTCGGTCAGTTGACAGTCGTGCCCCATATCTTCCAGCACAGCCACGGTCATTTCCCCCGCCAAGGGATCGTCGTCCACTACCAGAACACGCATTCTTTACCCCCAGTATTGTTCTCTGCGTTCAATTATTCTTATCCTATTATCCCAGCAGGCTGCGCAGGGTATCCACCAGACTGCTTTGATCGAAATCGCCTTTGACGATGTAGGCATCGGCACCCACCTGGATGCCGCGCCGCTTGTCTTCCTCCTTCTCGCGCGAAGTGATGATGACAATTGGCGTATCGAGGTATTTTTCTTCCTGACGCAGCATGGAAGTCAGGGTGAAACCGTCCATGTTGGGCATTTCGACGTCGGTAAGGATGGCGTCAAACTTTCCTGCACGCGCCTTCTGCAGGCCGTCCATACCGTCTTCGGCGAGCGTCACGCGATAGCCCCAGGCCTCCAGGACATCCTTCTCGATTTCGCGCGTATTGAGCGAGTCGTCCACCACCAGGATGTTGTAGGCCGCACCCTGTGCCCCGGCATGGCTCGCGACTTCGCTGCGCACCGACTGGCCGCGTGCCTTGCGCGCGAGTTCCAGCAATGCCGGCGCGTGCAGCACGCTCACCAGTTCGTTTCTGCCGGTAATGACCATGCCGGAAACCATGGTTAGCCGGCGCATATGTTCAGGCAGCGGCTTGATCACCATATCGCGTTCGTCGAGCAGATCGTCGACCGCCAGCGCCAGCTTCTCGTTGCGCACCCGTACCACCACCAGCAGCATGCCGTGTTCGAACTTGCCCGCTCTGGAGCTGGCTGTTTTCGCCAGACGATCCGGCACATGCAGCAGATCGGCCAGCGCCACGACCGGCACGAACTCGTTGCGGATAATCGCCGCGTTGCGCTCCACAACCGTGAGCATCTCCTCATGCGGCACGCGGATCAGTTCGGTCACATACTGGGCGGTGAAGCCAAAAGGCAAACCTCTCACTTCGACCAGCAGCACGCGCATCACCGCGAGCGACAGCGGCAGGCGCAAGGCGAAGGTGGTGCCTGCGCCCGCACGGGTTTCGACTGTCACCTCGCCCTGCAGGTCATCGATGATGCTCTGCTTGACCACATCCATGCCGACACCGCGCCCGGAGATATCCGTGATGATGGCACTGGTGCTGAAACCGGGCAGGAAGATCAGATCGACCACTTCCTGGTCGCTCAGGCCGGCTGCCTTTTCCGCACTGACGAATCCCTTGCGCACCGCTTTTTCGCGCACGCTGTCGAGCGGCACGCCACCGCCGTCATCAGCCACTTCGATCACTACCCAGCCGCCATCCTGACGCGCCGAAAGGGTGACGCGGCCTTGCGCCGGCTTGCCTGCGGCGAGCCGCACAGCAGGCGTCTCAAGACCGTGATCGACGGAATTGCGCAACAGGTGGACGATAGGATCGCTGAGCTTGTCGATCATCTGCCGGTCGAGCTCGATTTCCGCGCCGCTCACCACGCACTCCACCTGTTTGCCGACGGAATGCGCGAGATCGCGCACTACGCGGCCAGCCGAGTCGAACACCATGGCGAGCGGCAGCATGCGCATGATCAACGCCTTGTCGTGCAGTTCGTCCATCAGCAATTCCTGAGCCTGCACGTCGTCGCGCAGACTCTGCGCAAACTGATGCAGCCGCAGCTGATGCTGCCCCCAGCTTTCCGGCGCGGCATTGCGTTCGATCGAGCGGATGTCGTACAAACGCTGGCGCAGCGTGGCATGACTGGAAACCACTTCCCCCATCAGTTTGATCAGCTCGTCGAGCTTGGCAAGGCGCACGCGCACCGTGTCGGGCGTTTTCAGCTTGGCCTCGACGGTGGGCGCAGGCGCGATGGCGGCAGCGGGAGGTGTATGGACCACCGGCGCGGCCGGCTGGGCGCTATCCATTGACGATGCGGATTTTGCCGGTTCAGGGCTTGCCGGTGACGGCGCGCCACCTGCCGCCGCCTGCGCCAGGCTGGCGCACAGCGCCGCATCGACGGGTGGCAAACTAGCGACGTCCCCGCTTTCCGCCAGTCGCTCCACCAGGGCGGCGATGGCGTCAACTCCCTGATACAGCAAGCTGCCGAGTTCCGGTTTGTAGCTCAGGCTGCCGTCGCGCAGGGCGCCGAGGACATCCTCCAGCTTGTGGGCCGTTTCGGTGATGGTGGTGAGCTTGAGCATCCGAGACGAACCCTTGATGGTATGGGCCGAGCGGAAAATGGCGTTTATGTTTTCGCGGTCGCTGCTGTCGCGGTTCATCGCGTCCAGGCCCTCGCCCAGGCGTCCCACGTGTTCGCGGGCTTCCTCGACGAAGCGAATGATGAATTTTTTGATGTCGAGCGCCATGCCGGGTTATTTCCGTCCCGCCACGCGTTGCGGAGCGCCCAATTTGCCGAGCTGGTGTTCGCACAGGAAACGCAGTTCTGCATGCGGCAGTTCCAATGGCAGCAACTGGACGCCGCTGTCCGGAACCTTGGCCTGGGAAAGCAACTGAAGCACCCCGCGATATTCGCGCTGGGCCTTGTCGGACTCGCCGCCGACCCGGTACAGATCGGCCAGGTAATAGCGCGCCAGCCAGCATTCGTGGCGGGCATACACTGCCTGCTTGAACCAGCGCACCGCCTCGCCGCTTAGCTCACGCCACTTTGCGGCGAGGCCGAGCAGAACAAAAGCATCGATCGACCAGGGGTTGGATTGAAGCACTTGCCGAGCGCTGGCTTCCGCCAGTTCAAATTCCTTGCGGTTGAGCTGGATATGCGCTTTCAGCAACAGCGAGTGCGTGTCGTCCGGAACCTGCTCAAGCAGCCGGCTAATCATCGCCAGCGCTTCGTCTAAACGCTTGTCGCGGCAAAGTTTTTGCGCTTCATCAATGCTGTAATCGGTATCCGGCTGCACTATATCCGGCGTTCTGGGGCTCCCTGCCGGCGGCAGCGGAATGGCAGGCGTGCTGTCCGGCGCCATGGTCGCCGGCAGATCCTGAAAGTTCCAGTGTTGCGCCGGGGCCTTCGCGCGCGACGGCACATGCCGGGCAAAATCGAAAGGCGTCTGTTGGGCTGAAACAGTGGCTGGCAGCCGCCCCTTGGCAAAGTAGAACAGCCCGTCTTCCTCGACCAGGGAGAGCACGCCGAGATCGTTGGCGAGTGTTTCGGCAGTGCCGATCACCAGATAGCCGTCGTCTTTCAGCAGCGAGGCCATATTTTGCTGAATAATGCGACGCGTCGGCATGTCGAAATAAATCGAGACGTTGCGAAAAAAAATGATATCGAAACCGTGCATCGTAGCGGGAAACTGCTCTGCGAAAAGATTCATCTCGTGGAACTCAACCTGGCTGCGGATCTCCTCCTTGAGCCGATATCCCCAGCCATCGTAGTCGAAGTAACGCGCCTTGACGTCCGCACCCACGCCACGAAACGAAAACTCGCTGTAACGCCCGGAGTGCGCCTTCGCCAGCGCCTGCGTGTCGATGTCGCCCCCGACGAAAGAGAACAGGCTCGCCACACCGTCGCCGTACTTCTCCCGCAGCGTCATGACGATGGAGTATGGCTCCTCTCCGGACGAACAACCGGCGCTCAAAATGCGCAGCGGCAGTCCGTCCTGGCGCTGCATCAGCAGGCGCGGCACGAGTCGCTCGGCCAACAGGCGCAACTGCTCCGGCTCGCGGAAGAAGTAGGTTTCGTTGATGGTAAGCAGATTAACCAGATCCTGAAACTCGTCGCTGCTGGCCTGGAGGCGGGAATAATAGTCGGCGCTGTTGCCTGACGCGGTGACAGTGATGCGCTGCCTCAGCACCATTGCCAGTTTCTCTTCGCCATTGCCTTCTAGAATCAGACCGCAGCGCTGCTTGATGAAGTCCTTGAAGTGAGCGAGGTCGATGCTCATACCTGGCTCGCCGTATTGAAAGTAGAAACCATCCCGGACATACCGAGCATTTCCCGTGCGATCTTCTCTGCGGGTAAAATCTTTTGCACGCTGCCGCTATCGATAGCCACCTTGTTCATGCCGAAAATCACCGAACTGGCTTCATCCTGGGCCAACGTAGTCCCGCCCACCGTGCGGATGCTCGCAATTCCCTGGGCGCCGTCTCGCCCCATGCCGGTAAGAATGATGCCGATGGCCTGGCGCCCGTAGACCTCGGCCACCGTATTGAGCAGAACATTGCAGCTGGGATGGTAGATATCAGTCGGCAAACGTTCCCGCAGGGTGATGCGACGCGATGGCGTAACCGCCAGACTGGCTTCCGATGGCGAGAGATAAATCACCCCCGGCATGACCAGTTCTCCTTCCTGCGCCAGACACACGCGCATCTTGCACAAACTGGCCAGCCAATCTGCCATGCCCCCGGCAAATCCATCAGATATGTGCTGAGAAACCAGCACCGGGCAAGGGAACTCGGAGGGAAGCTGGGACAGTACCTGCGCCAGGACCTGGGGCCCTCCAGTAGACGAGGCGATGGCAAAAATCCGTGAATAAGCGACTGAAACGCCACCCGATGGTGCAAGCGGAGGCCGCGACACATCGAAAGCCTGCGGTGCAAGCGCAGTTTCCTTGCTTTCCTGGCGCGGGCGGATGTGGGTGATGACCGCTACACCAGCCAGCATCTTGACCTTGGCCACGAATTCCGCCGCTGCTTTTGTGTCGTATTCGGGCTTGGCAATCACCTCAAGTGCCCCGCGCGCGACTGCCTCATAGGCATTGTGGGCATCGGCGACGCTGCTCACCACAAGAATCGGCACGGCCTTGGTCGCCATGATTTCTTCGATGGCCTGCATGCCGTTCATCACCGGCATTTCAAGATCCATGGTAATCAGATTCGGCCTGAGTTCACGCGCCAGGTTGACTGCTTCCTGGCCATTGCGCGCTTCGCCGACGATCTCGATATCCTCGTCGTTTTCCAGGAAAGCTCGCAACAAGCCTCGCGTCAGGCTGCTGTCGTCGGCCAATACCACCCTGATTTTTCCCATGCCGGATTCCAGGCGCGCCCTGCTTTAGCCTTGCTTTTCGGTGAGCTTGAACTGCTGCACAAGTTCGCTCAGTTCCGCCGACATGGCGGTCATGTCATGGCTGATCTGGGAAATACGGCCAATGGACTGGGCGGTGTGGGAACTGGCAGTGACGATCTCACGCAACGCCACCACGACCTGGTTACTGGCGGTCTTTTGCTGCTGCGTGGAAAGGGAAATCTGTTGCGCTGCACTGCTTGTATGGCTAGCTGCGCCGACCAGGTCGCCCAGATTCTGGGCGGTGTTGGTGCTGGCCTCCATGCCCGATGCGATGGTAGAGGCGCCTTTTTCCGAGGTGATCACCAGCCGGCTGATGGAATCCTGAATCTCCTGGATCTTGGCTTCGATCTCGCCGGTGGAGTCTGTCACGCTGTCGGCCAGGCGACGGATTTCGCTGGCCACCACGCTGAAACGCTTGCCGGCCTCGCCCGCACTCGAGGCTTCCAGGGCGGCGTTGAAGGCAATCAGCTTGGTCTGATCGGCAATGGCGTTGATGATTTCCATCACCTTGCTTATTTCCTTGGACTTGGCGCCGAGTTCGACGATTTCCTGCAGGCTGTTCTGGTTGTCGGTGCGGATATCGCCCATGCGCCCCAGGACCATCTGCATTGCCTCTGAGCCACGCTTGCTGTTCTCCCAGGTCAGGTTGGCGATATCCACCACCGACTTGGAATGTTCGGCTATTTGCGTGGAGGAGGCGGACAATTCCTCCATGGTCGAGGTAATTTCGGCCACCGAGGAAGACATTTCCGTTGAGGTGGCGGCCTGGCTTTCCACCGCGCCGACGATTTCCTTGGCGGCGCCATGCACCGTTGCAGCATGTGCGCCGACCTTGGAGGCCAATTCGTGGAGTTGGCGGCGCATTTCGCGCGCGGCTTCGGCGAGTTCGCCGATTTCGTCATGGCCATCCACTTTAATCTCGACGGTCAGGTCACCCTGCGCCACCGAGTTGACTCCGGCCACCACTGCGCGGATGCGCTTCACCAGATGAAGTGCCGCCAACATCGCCAGCAGCAAACCGAGCGCAAGAGAAACCGCTCCGACGATCAGAGCCGAGTTTCGGGCGTTGGCCAATGAAGCAAGATAAGCGCTGTTATCCATGGCAATTTCCACTACCCCGATAGGCTTGCCGGAATAGTCGTTGATCGGCGCGGCATAAATGGCATGTGGTACACCATTGATCGCGCGATGGCCAAGTTGCGGTTCACCGGCAATGGCTTTGCGCAGAATCTCGGGAGCCAGCAACGGTTCCTTGCCCATAGTCGAGGCGACGGTCTTGAAGTGATCGTCGACTAGAAGATCAAGCCCGGCATCGACCCCATTCTGCGCCTTGAAATTATCGAAGAAGGCCTGCCCGAAAGTCATACCGAACTCTACCGAGCCTACGTGTTTGCCATTATAGTAAACAGGAACGATGCCGCGCGCACCGAGACCGGCCACGCCACCCTCGAGCCCGCGGGTAGGCCTCTTCTTTTCGTTGGTGATAACCACGGTGTGGCGGAATGAAGACAGGTCATCGCCGTATTTTTCAGGTTTGTGCACACGCAGGAAAGAGATGGCAGGTGGCGTGTGAAACTGGAACTGCTCAACCCCATATTCCTTGTCCAGTATTTTGAAGCCGGGCAGGAATTGGGCGGCCAAAGCATTGCGGTCGCCTTCGCCGAATTTTTCCTGGACGTATGGGATGTTTCCCACCAAGGCACTCATCGTCTCGGCAAGGCGATTCTCCGCCGCGATACTGTTGGAAATAGCTTTCAGATGCGCATCCAGCTCATTTTTCTCGGCCTTGCGGATCAGTTCCTCCATGGTATGCAGATTGGAGTAGGTCAGCAGACCTCCCACCACGAGGATCGAAAAACCCATGGCCAGCATGGCTTTGGCCCAGAGACGAAGGTTCTGAAACATTTTTCCCGCCTATCTAGAAATTCAGGGTAAGAAAACCATTGCCGGCATATCCATAACGTCGGGGATTCAGCCACTCAGTTCCTGAGTCCGGCTATGATGGTTTCTCGGCGCAATTTTAGTGTCTTTTTGAGAGCCGAGCAGAACTGCAATAATGACAAAAGCCGGCAATTGTAAAATATTTTTGGCGCTTAATGTCTGGATTACAAAAATTCGGGCATATTTCAAGCGGATCAATCGAGAAGTACAGCGATTCTGCCCGAATACCTATGTAATTATGGAACTTGCGTTTTTGCCGGGTCAGGAGTAGAAGAAAATATCCAGGCATGATGGCAGTGAATGTCATGGCTTTAACCTCTATCAATGGCGCCTATATCTCAACCGCTCTGGCTCGAGCGCGAGTGGCCGCGGATGAATCGCGTTTGAATAGCGATCAGGCGCGACTGCAGGAGGACCAGCGTCTGTTGCAGCAGGATCAGGCGCGGCTCACTCAGTTGCAGAGACAAACCCGTGTGCTCCAGCAAACCCAGACATCCCAGGCGCTGCAAACGGGAGTGGATCGACTCACTCACAACGCGCCGTCGACCACCCAGGCATCGCCACCTACAGTCAATACCAGCGGACAAGTAGTGGGCCAAGTCGTCAATGTGGTCGCCTGACACCCGGGAAACCGGCTGCTCGGATTCCCCTTTTTTACACACGCCGCGCATTGTGCTGTAGGATTTAGCCCCTAATAAACATAGGGATTTACCCTATGACAACAACAAGACAAAGTCCCACTATCATTCTTTGCCGAAATTTTCAGATTACCGAACAAGATAAATATGCTACCGAACAGTATTGACACGACTTTCCAGAACGCCACCGTTCCGGTCGCGGTCTCCGGTATGTGGGGCGCCAAATGAAAGTTCCCGACTCGCTATCGATCGCCGCGAAAACGACACTGAAGCGAATTTTCGCTTCCAAGTCCTACGCCGGCATCCCAGCCCTGATCACCGCACGCGAGCACTCTCCGCTCCTTTCCCGTCGCCGCGCCGAAATCATCTCCTCGCGGGTACGCCTGGTCGCCGGCGTGTTCGCCGTTCTTACGCCGCTGTGGATCATCATAGACGTGCTGGCTTTCCCCTGGCCGATCATGGCCATGCTCGCGACTGGCCGCATCGTGACCAGCGCTGGCTTTATCCTGCTTGCGCTTTATTGCCGCGGCTCTTCCGACATCCGTATTGCCTATCGAGCCATGGCCATCATGTTCGCCATTCCGACGGTGTTTTTTCTGTTCTCACACCCCCTGCTTTCCCATTACCGCATGGTCGGCATGGCAGACGCGATCGCCGCGGGCTACGCCTTCCTGCCGTTTGTGATGGCCGCCGGGTTGAGCGTATTCCCCCTGACAGCCCGGGAAGGAATTGCCTTTGCCACCCCTATCCTTTTGTCGGAAGCGGTAGTGGCAGTCATGCAGGTGGACATGTTGAGCTGGAGTTCCCATCTGGGTGCATTCTGGCTGCTGTTCCTGATCACCGCAGTCGCGACCCTGGCCGGCATGAGCCAGCTGTCTTTCATGTCGGTCATCGTCGAACATAGCGCGCGCGACTCGCTTACCGGCGCGCTGAACCGCCTGAGCGGTGTGGATTTGCTGGATTTCCTGTTTCATCTGGCGAAGCGAAACAAGGAACCGCTTTCCGTCGTCTTTGTCGACCTCGACAACTTCAAGCAGGTGAACGACTTCTATGGCCACACCGAGGGCGACAGGGTGCTGGCGAGATTTACCAGCGCCGTAAAAAAGAATTTGCGCAAGAGCGATCTGCTGCTGCGTTGGGGCGGGGAGGAATTCATCCTGGTGCTGCCCAATGCTTCATGCGAAAAAGCCTTGGAAAGGGTAGCGCATCTGCGCAAACAGGGCTTTGGGCTGCGCCCGGACAACCTGCCGCAAACAGCAAGTTTTGGCGTGGCCGAATACACTGCCGACAACGCCAAGACTTGGGATGAACTCGTCGCCATCGCCGACCTGCGCATGTATCAAGCCAAAAGCTCAGGGAAAGACACCGTGGTGGGATGCGGGACTTAATCAGAGGTTCCTTAGCTATCCACGCAGGGCCTGTAGCTCAGCGATTGTCATGCGCAACCGGATCGACAGGTTAAGCGCCACGTTCTCGACGATGGCGAGCGTCAGATTAGGCCACTGCCGGGCCAAATTACCGAAGTTCTTGCCCGTCAGCACGTAAACCTCGACATCCGAAAGCGCCAGCGCATCGGTCGCATGGCCGCCGCCCTCGAGAAACCCCATGCCGCCAAGAAAATCCCCCGGCCCGCTGGTCACCAGGTGATAGCTTTCCTTTTTGTGGATCGGTACCGTGACCTTGACCGTGCCGCGGCGAATCATGAGCAGTTCATCGTCCTCGTCCCCGGCGTTGAGCACCTTATGGCCGGCCTGGATATGGCGGATACTGATGGCTGCCTCCAGCGCCAGCAAGGCATCTTCCGGCTGATTCATGAAGATGGGAACTTGCCGGAGCTCGAGAGCCGGCAGGTTCTGGCTGACCACCGCACCGTCCCCCTGCGACATCACCCATTCCAGCGCCTCGTCGAGTTCGCGGAAGGCGAATGCCTTGTTGGTCGAGCGCACCACCCCGGTGTCCTTGAGAAAACGCTTCATTTTGAGTCCGCTGGGCAGCCCCTTGGGAATGTCGCAGAACACCAGGTAAGCGTCCTTTTCTTCCAGCTGGTCCTTAATCTGTTCCAGCATGTGCGTCGCCGTTACATCCAGCGACTGCACACGGCGCATGCTGAGGATGACGTATTTTCGCGTGCCGACTTCCTGCTCCAGCGCCAGCTGCAACTGGTTCGCCGTGCCGAAGAACAGGCTGCCCTGCAATTCGAACACCACCGATTCGGCGGCATTGCGGGCGATGCGTTCCATGTCCTGGAATTTGTAGGCGTGCTTGAGAAATACTTCATTGCCTTCGAAACGATTGCGCACCACCGAACTGCGTGTCTGCTCGCGTATGAACAGGAGGATTGCCAGGGCCACACCCACGCCGGAAGCCACGATCAAATCGCCGAAAATGGCCACCAGAATCACCGACAGGATGACCAGGAAGTCGAAGCGTGTGGACCGGCTGAAGAAGAACGCCAGGCTGTGCGTGTCTATCATGCGGAAGCCGATGACGATGAGAATGCCCGCCAGGGCGGCGATCGGCACCCAGGCAATGAGCGGCGCCAGCAAAAGAAAGGCGATCAGCGTAAACACCCCGGCCATGAAACCGGAAACGCGCGTGGTGCCGCCACTGGAAATATTGATGACCGAAGCGCCCATAGTGCCCGATCCGGGCACCCCGCCGATCATCGCCGAGGCAATGTTGCCCAGCCCCTGCCCCACCAGTTCGCGGTTCGAATCGTGGTGCGAGTTGGTCATATTGTCGACCACCACGCAGGTTTTCAGGGTGTCGATCGACAGCAGCGCCGCCAGCGTGAGCGCGGGCAGCAGCACCCCGAGAACATTGGCGCTTTCGAGGGTGGAAAGCGCATGCCAGTGCTGACGCAGGATATCGGACAGCCCACTCTCGCCCTGCGCCAGCGCGCCCACCAGCAGCGGGTTGTCGTGGGTGGTCATGAGAGCCGGGTCTATCCACGCCAGCACCTGGTAGCTCGCCACGCCGGCCAGCAGCGCGAGAATCGCTGCCGGAACGGCACGCGTGATGCGCGGCACCAGCACCATGGTCGCGATCACCGTGGCGCCGACCAGCAGGGACTGCCACACCCAGGTCGAGGGCGCGCGTAAGGCGGCGAGCAGGTGCACGCCGCCATGCACGCCGAGAATTTTCGGAATCTGGCTGCCGATGATGATCAGCCCCACACCGCTGAGATACCCGCTGACCACCGGAAACGGGATGAACTTGATAAGCCTGCCGACCCCGAGCAGGCCGAGGGCGATCTGGATGCTGCCTGCCAGCAAGCCGATCATGCCCAGAAGCAACAGCACGGCCAGTGGCGAAACACCCTGCTGAGTGAAGGTGATGGCCAGCGCCGACAGCACCGCGGCAGCCGGCGCGCATGGCGAGGTGATCAGACGCGAACTGCCGCCGAACAGTGGCGAGACCAGCCCCAGCGCGGTGGCGCCGAGCACGCCGGCAAGCGCGCCCTGCGCCTCGAACGAACCACCCAGGGGCGCGTAGATGGTCACGCCGAAGGCAATGGCCGCAGGCAACGCCACCAGCATGGAAGCCAAGCCGCCCCAGATATCGCCCGACAGGTGCTTGCCGCCGAAAAATCTCTTAAATCCGTCTGTTATTGCTGTTGGCGTCATTTGAATGCCGCGCATGGGATGCGCAAGTCCGTAATATTCCCGTCATGTTACAGGGATGGCGGCGCCTTGCGCACAGTCGCTTCCACCTGCACGGTATTTTCCTTGTCCGCCAGCCAGACCAGACCGTCCTGAATGGTGCAGGTCAATTGCATGTTGCGCTGCGCCAGCTTGGCCATGGCGCGGCTGCTCTCCACCGACAGATTCACCACGGCGAGGTTGGAAGAGCGCTCGAACTTGGCGGAATTTTGTTCCCACCAGATGTCCGCGACACGCCCGCCGTAAGTGTAAACATAGACCTGCCTGGAACGGCCGCAGGCCTTGCGCACCAGTTTTTCGTCGGGCAGGCCCACGTCTATCCAGAGTTCGATGGCGCCGGTCAAGTCCTTCTGCCACAGGTCGGGCTCGTCATCGGTGCTCAAGCCCTGGCCGAACGCCAATGCCTCATGCGCGTGCAGCGCAAAAGCCAGCACGCGCACCATCATGCGCTCGTCGGTTTCGGAGGGGTGACGCGCGATGGTCAGCGCGTGCTCATGGTAGTAATTGCGGTCCATGTCGGAAATTTGCAGATCGGCTTTGAAAATAGTTGCTTTAAGAGCCATATAATCCCGTTACCTTGGATAAAACGCTGAAGAATACCTGATTTGGCGTTCCGTTTTTTGCAATTTAGCGAGTAAGGAAAGGCCTGCCACCGTGGAAAAACGCTTTGAAATTTATGCGCAACTTGCTGCCGTGATCATTCTGGTCGGAGGTTGCCTGCTGGTGCTGAGGCCTTTCATGACCGCCATGTTGTTCGCCGCCGTGGTTTGCGTCTCGACCTGGCCGATGTATCAATGGCTGCTGGGGAAGCTGAAATACCGGCAAAGCCTCGCCGCACTCAGCATGACACTATCGCTCATCGTAGTGGTCATTTTGCCGCTGGCGCTGGTGGCATACAACCTCGCCGACAACGTCTCGGCCTTTTACGACGCAGTCAAAGAGTCCATTGATGTCGGCCCGCCGGAGCCGCCGACATGGTTGACCGGGCTGCCGTTGGTGGGGGGGCCGATCGAGGAATACTGGCGCAATATCGTCTCCAGCCAGGAGGAAATGCTCGCCCTGGCGAAACGCATGCTGGAGCCTGCCAGAAATTTCCTCCTGGCCAGCGGGATGGTGCTGGGGCAAGGTGTCATGGAAATGAGCCTGGCCGCGTTCATCAGCTTCTTCTTTTACCGTGACGGCGAAGCACTGATACGATCGATCGGGGCGGGAATGAACAGGCTGGCCGGGGATCAGGCCGCGAACATGCTCGCCATCGTCAACGGCACGGTGCGCGGCGTTGCCTACGGATTATTGGGAACGGCCCTGGCACAGGGCATCGTGGCAACCATCGGTTTCGCCATCGCCGGCGTGCCGGCCGCGTTGCTGCTCGGCGTCGCCACCTTCCTGCTGTCCCTGATCCCCGTCGGCCCGCCCCTGGTCTGGGGAGGCGCGACGATCTGGCTGTTCCAGCAGGGCGAAACGGGGTGGGCCATTTTCATGTTGCTGTGGGGCGTATTCCTCATCAGCAGCGTGGACAACATCATCAAGCCTCTGCTCATCAGCCGCGGCAGCAGCCTGCCGTTTCTCCTGGTGATGCTCGGCGTGATGGGGGGCGTGCTCGCATTCGGCTTCGTCGGCATCTTTATCGGCCCGACGCTGCTGGCCGTGGGGTTCAGCCTGATGCGGAAACTGACACCCGAGGCATAGCGTTACTGCGCGTCTCGCCCGCCGCCGGCATTTTCACACCGACTCATCCCGGAAGCTCTTGGGCGCGCGGTCGATATGATAGAGCACGAAGATCAGACCGATGCTGGCGGCCAGCATGAAGTGCGGGCCGAACAGCCAGAAAACCTGGGGCAGCAGAAAATAATAGGCGCGCATGCCGATGCTGTAATACTTGCCGGCGCGGTTGAGGTGAATCGCCACGTGCTGGGGGTTGATGATCTTGTGACGGCGCTTGAGCGGCACGTTGATCATGAACCCGACATGATTGTAAAGCCGGATGGACATGGAAA
Source organism: Sulfuricella sp. (assembly GCA_039683315.1). Classification (GTDB taxonomy): domain Bacteria; phylum Pseudomonadota; class Gammaproteobacteria; order Burkholderiales; family Sulfuricellaceae; genus Sulfurimicrobium. Next base: position 4,359 of record JBDKRR010000318.1, on the reverse strand, counting down.
AGGAGAAGAACGCCACGAACAGGTCCAACAGCATCAACAGCAGCTTGGCCAGCAGCAATTCGGTATGGCGCGCGCCCATCATGTTGAGGGAATGCCATGAATCGCTGAACTCGTTGCCGCGCCCGGTCAGGGTCAGCACGCCGATAATCAGCAGGATGGCCGTCGAGGCCAGAAAAGTTGCGGCCATGGTGGAGTTGCGTAGCGTCTGCACGGCAAGGATGTCCTTGCCTTCCTGCATGATGGTCTCGACCCAGATCGTGCGCGCCATGACGTTGACCGCCTGCACCGTATAGGCGGGATTCTGGCCGATCTTGTAGCTGAGATAGACGTGATATGCCGAAAGCAGGATGACACTTAGCGCCAGGCTAATCAGGTCGTACGAAATTGTGTTCCAGCCATTGATCATTTTTACTACTGCCCTGTCTTATTGATATTTGATTCTTGATTTCCCTGCGCCTTGTCTGCCCAGTATTTTGCAGCTTTCGCATCGACCGCCACGCCATCCAGACCCTTTTCGTAGATGTGAGCCAGGCTCTTCATGGCCATCCTGTCGCCTTTTTCGGCGGCCTTGTGGAACCAGTACAGGGCTTTCACGTAGTCCTGTTTTTCCAGGTGTCCGCTTTCATAACGGGTGGCCAGCTGGTATTGGCTGTTTACGTCGCCATCCTCGGCCAGCTTGTGAATATCGACCGGGTGGCTATGAAGGAATTCGGAAAACTCGTAGCCCACATCCTGCATGAACTTCAGGAATTCGACCGCGGAAGCATAACCCTGCGAGGCGGACTGCGCGAGCAGATTGCCCGCCAGCTTGCGGTCCTTCTCGCTGGCGTTGCGCTGCATGTACATGCGGCCGAGCAGGAACTGCGCTTCACCGTTCCCTTCGACGGATGCACGGTTGAGCCAGTATTTGGCTTTTTCGGCATCCTGTTCGACGCCGTTACCCGCGAGGTACATTTTTCCCAGCTTGAGTTGGGCCGTCGTATTCCCCCGGTTCGCCGCCTTGAGGCGCCATTCGGCACACAGCTTCAGGTCTTTCGGCACGCCCAAACCCTGCTCGTATAGATCGCTCAACATGAGCTGGGCAGTCGAGTTCCCCTGCGCGCCGGCGCGTTCGAACCAGTACGCAGCAAGCTTTTCATCTTTCTTGACGCCGCCGTCTCCATGCAGGTATTCGATGGCAAAAAGCAATTGCGCTCCATCGTTGCCGCGTTCTGCAGCGTTGCTGATCATGGTGGTTTCCTCCGCAGTCATGGCGTTGCCAGGATTGGGAAGAAGCGAAAATATCAGTAGCGGAAACAAGGCGAATTTAATATTCATGCCAGCGGAGTCTTCATGGTGATTTTTTAGAAGCAAGAGACTTTAGTCTACATGCTCCAGAATTAAGTTCCATCGTCGCACAAAAAAATCACCCCTCAACTTTATCCATATACGCCATTTGCTGAAGACCATATTTACGTCATGGTATTGTAATAATGCCATTCGGCTACTAGAATCCACCGCCAATGATGTATCCATAAAATTCGAAGGGGCACACGCATGGGCTGGGTCAACCGCAGTATTCTCAATAAACTTCTCGCGATTTCCGCAATCGGATTTTCCCTGCTCCTGAGCGGGGCCTTCTATGGCTTCTGGGTTTCATGGCAAAGCATCCATACTTTCGAGACAGAAGTCAGTTCCCATAGCGAGGAAGCATTTTCCATCCTCGAAGCACAAACAGATTTCAAGGTACAAGTACAAGAATGGAAAAACACGCTGCTGCGCGGCAGCGATCCGGCCTCACTCGAAAAATACTGGGGTGGTTTCGAGAAACATGAACGCAAGGTGCAGAAAAATATCCAGAATCTGTTGAAAAGGGTAAATGACCCCAAAGCCCGCAAGCTTCTGGAAGACTTTCAGGCCGCCCACCAAAAAATGGGCGAGGGTTACCGCCAGGGCTTGCAGGCATTCAAGGACAGCAGTTTTGACAGCAAGGCCGGTGACCATTCGGTCAAGGGTATGGACCGTGCGCCCACCGAACTTTTGACCCAGGCTGCGGAAGCCATCTCCGCATTAGCCGATAACACTTCGAAACAAGCCGTCGCGAACGGATATGGCGGCATCAAAACCAGCATATTCCTGATGATTCTGGCAACCCTGCTCGCCGCCGTTGTGCTGGTCTGGATGATTCGCACCAGCGTCATTCACCCAGCCCGTCAGACGGTCGAAGGATTGGAACGCCTGGCCACGGGGGATTTTTCCATGCCCATCCAGCACACCTCCCACGACGAAATCGGCAGGATCTCCGCTTGCGCCGAGCGCATACGTGGGGAGTTGCGCAATATCATTGCGGGCATTTCCACCGCATCCGACGAACTTCTGAGCTCGTCCACCAGCATGGCAGCCGCCACCTCCCAGGTAAGGGAAAGCAGCCAGGCTCAAAGCGAGAAGTCCAGCGCCACTGCAGCCGCCGTGGAAGAAATGGCCAGCAGCATCGCATCCGTAACCGAATCGACCGAGTCGATGCGGCAGCTCGCCAATTCGAGCCAGGAACAAGCACACGAAGGCAATGCCAGCATCTCGAAGCTGGCGGGCGAAGTTGGCCAGGTTGAAAATGCGGTGAAGGAAATTGCAGCCTCGGTCGGCCAGTTCGTCCAAAGCACGACCACCATTACCAACATGACCCGGCAGGTCAAGGACATTGCCGACCAGACCAACCTGCTTGCCCTCAATGCCGCCATCGAAGCGGCGCGAGCGGGAGAACAGGGGCGCGGCTTCGCGGTGGTGGCAGATGAAGTTCGCAAGCTGGCGGAGAAATCGGGTCAGGCGGCGAGTGAAATCGACGCCGTAACGCAGTCCATCGGACAATATTCCGTAAACGTGGACAAGGCCATCCATCAGGGCATGAACTCCATCGAGGCCAGCCAGGAAATGATGAAAACAGTGGCTCTCATACTCACAGGAACAACCGAAACCGTAACCCGGGTAAATCAAGGCATGGGAAACATCGCCTTGTCGGCAAGGGAGCAGCGCTCAGCCAGCGATGAAATTGCCAAACATGTGGAAAACATCGCCTACATGGCCGAAGAAAACAGCATGGCCGCCCAGCAGACCGACGAGGAAGCCTTGCGCCTCAAGAACGTAGCCGATCAGCTAAGGCAGTCCATTAGCCAATTCAAGGTTTAAGGGCTCGGTTCTTGGCAGGAAAGGCTATTTGATTTCGTCGACCTTCAGCCACACGCGCCGGTTGTCGCGCTGGCTGCCCGCGCCATAGCTGGTATATCCGCGTTCGCGTGTGCTCTCGTCCTGAACGCCGCCGCCAAGCTCGATCCATTCGCCCAACCTTCCGGAAACCGTGGTGGAAAGCCGCTGAATCGTTGCAGCCCCCGGCGCACCGCGTTCCTGCGCATCGAACTGCGGGCTGATCTCCAGCGTGACCGTATCGCCTGCCACTCTGGGTACGGCGCGGAAGCCGCTGCCGATATCGCGGTACACCACGCCTTCCGAGACGATCGCACCGCCCGGGCCAAGCACCACCTGGCGCATGGGAACCGGCACCGAGCGTCCCATCGCGATGTAGCCGCTCCCGCCTTCGACGACCTGGATGCGCTGACTGCCGCTCCTGCTTGTGCTGCTGAGCGTGTCGTAGGCCCGCCCCCTGATCCTGGTGCTGCCCCCTTCCCCCAACTCTATCCGCCCCGCAACGGCAGCGCCCTGGCGCGCGCTTTCCTGGCTGATGTCGCTGCTGACGGATATCATCAGGCGCCGCGGAGGGGTGTCCAGGTTGGCGATGATTTCCCTGATCTGTTCGAGGTTCTTGCGACTGGCACGAAGAATGATCTGGTTGTTCATGCCGGAAACCATGCCGCCCGCTTCGACGAAAGGCGTGATGACCGGCAGGACTTGCTCCACGGCACGATGCTGGAGCGGGATGATCTCGAGTTCCTGCTGTGCCAGCGCGCTGAAGGAAAACGACAACACCAGGAGCAAAAGCCAGCGTTTCATACTCAGTCCTCCATTCATGTCCGCGTTGCCCGTACAGGTATCGCTACCCTAATCTGCATTAGTATCTTACCATTCCCGGAATTGTCAGTCCGGACCTGCCGTCCCAACCAAGCCCACACCCTGATGGACCCAAAACCACAACCCCCGCAAAGCACGCTCGACCCCGCCGACTGGCACGATATCCGGGCACAAGGCCATCGCATGCTCGACGACATGTTCGACTATCTCGAACATCTGCGCGAGCGCCCCGTCTGGCAGCCGATCCCCCAGACGGTGCGCGACTTGTTCCACGAGCCACTGCCACGGCAGCCGGGCGACCTCGCCGCACTGCACGCCAGCTTCATGCAGGATATTCTCCCTTACGCAGTCGGACACGCC
>JBDKRR010000317.1:0-17470 GCA_039683315.1 Sulfuricella sp. | reverse complement strand
GGTTTCAGATCGCGCAATGACGGTAACCGGAAGCAGCCCGAAGACACGTCAGCCGGTTCAATCAATCGTATTTTACGATCAAGCGCGAAGAACACTTGTCGCTGCTGAAGCAATGCGGATTTCGTGTTGCCGAACCGTTTTGGCTCTCGTACCTGCAGGGCGGCTTTTATGCAATCAAGTAACCGGTTTGCTGCCTGGAAATATACCCGGCCGCATTTTTGGCAGAATGCTTGTTATATATCAAGTGGCGCATATAATGCTTCGGTTATCATGTGCGCAGCATAGACCTTACAAGGAACTTCATGTGAAACGCCTGATACTCTCTGCCGCACTACTGGGCATCCTGAGCAGCCTGCCGACACAAGCCGGCGAACTGGCCGACCTGCTGCGCGACACGCTGCAGCACCCGCAGCTACGCGCGGCAACCGACCAGACCGGCGCGGCCCAGGCCCAGATGGAAGCCGCCAGCGGGCGCTATTTCGGCAACGCCACCGTCTCCGCCGGGTGGCACCGCTACGAGGGCCAGCGCGTGGTCGGCGTATACACGCCGGGACAGCCGGGCCTCCCGCTCACTTCGGATGCTATCGGCCAGGCCGGCGTCAACTACAGCCTGCCGGTGGACGTGTACGGCGTCATCGCCGCCAACCGGGAAAAGACCAAGCAAGACCTCGCCAGCGCCGAACTGCTGGCGCGCCAGCAAACCTTGCTCAAGCTGCACCAGTCCGGCAGCGACTACTTCAGCCTGCAAGCCCTGCTCAGCCAGAAGGAAGCGCTAGCGCTCTATCGCCGCCGCGTGGAAGCCACGCACGCCCGCATCGGCAAGGAAGTCGAACTCGGCAAGGCGGCCGGCGTGGATGCGAGCTATGCGGCAAGCGAAGTCATGCGCCTGACGGCCGACGAAACCGCTCTGCAAGGCGCCATCACCCAGACCCAGGCGGATTTGCAGGAAGCCAGCGGGGTGGAAAACTTCCTGCCCAGGTCGACCGCGCTGGCACTGCCCGATTGGGAGGAGACCGCGCCCGAACAGACTCTGCCGGCGCAGCTCGCCCAGTCGCGAGCGGATGCCGCACGCGCGCAGGCGAACGAAAACCGCCGCGCCCTGTATCCCGCCGTCAGCCTGGACGCCAACTATTTCCGCAATCAGGGCAACGGCGACAATCGCGACACCTGGGCGGTGGGCGGCGTGGTGAGCCTGCCGCTGGGCGTCAGCGCCTACAAGCAGTCCCAGGCGCAAAACCTCAACGCCCGGGCGGCTGCCGAGCAGAAGCAGGCCGCCCTGCGCGACAGCGCGCGACAGCTCGCCAGCCTGAAGAGCGCCTACCAGTCGGCGCGCGCCGACATGGCGGCGATGGAAAAGGAAATCGCCTACCGCGAGCAGATCGTCGCGGTGCAGCGCGAAATGCAGCGCCTCGGCAGCCAGACCCTGGAAAACCTGTTCCGCCACGAGCGCGACCTGCTCGACGCGCGCTACCGCCTGGCGCTGTCGCGCGCCCGCGCCGCCGCCGCGTGGTCCTCGGCCCAGGTGCTGGCGGGCATGGCGCCGGAAAACTATATCGCCCGCTGGGAACCCAAATAAATGAAAAAAATCATCACCATCCTGATCGTCATCGCCCTGGTTGCCGCGGGCGCGATGCTGGTAAAGAAAAAGCGCGACCAACTGGCCAAGGAGCCGCCGCCGCAAGCCCTCGCCGTGGTCGTGGAGGCCGCGCGCCTGCAGCCCGGCCCGGTGACGCTGACGCGCCGCACCACCGCCGACGTGGCCGCACTGCACGAATCCGTCATCGCCAGCCGCCTCAGCGCCTACGTCATCGCCTTGCCGCTGAGCGAAGGCAGCAAGTTCAAGCGCGGCCAAGTGCTGGCGAAACTGGACATGAGCCAGATGGACGGCGGACAGACCAGCTCGCTCGCCACCGACCTAGCGGCCGCCGAGAGCAGCTTCAGGGCCGAACACGAGCGCCTGGAGCGCACCCGCAAGCTGTACCAGATTCAGGGCGTGTCGCTGGAGCAGTTGCAGGCGGCCGAGGCCAGCCTTGCCGCGGTGCGCGCACGGCTGGCGCTGGCGCGTGAAAACCTGCGCGGCGCCACGGTCACCGCCCCGTTCGACGGCGCGGTGAGCCAGCGCTTCGTGCAAGCGGGCGACCTGGCAACGCCGGGCAAGCCGCTGCTTAAAATCATCGACACCGCTTCGGGCACCCGCCTGCTGGTGACCCTGCCGGAGGGCTTGCCGGCGCTGGGACTGCGTGCCGCCAATCAGGAGTTCGCGCTGCAACCCTGGCCGGAAGCCACGCCGCAGGGGTTGCGCCGCTACGAGGCGCGCGCCGCCAGCGGCTTCGTTCCCGGCACGCGGGTGGACGCCAAGGTGGTCGTTTTCCAGTCACCCCAGGCCATGCTGTTGCCGCGCAGCTGTCTCTTCAACAGCGATGGCCGCAACGCCACGGTGCTGCGCCTGGACGAGCAGAACAAGAAGGTGGAACCCCTGGCCGTCGCGCTCAGCGCGGAGGGCGAAGAAGGTGCCGCCACGCTGGACACGCGCCTCGACAAGCGGGATGTAGTCTGCGCCAGCGCCGACATCCTCACCCGCCTCGCTGCCGGGACGCCGTTCCAGGTTAACGGTCATGGCAAAAAAAATGGCACCCGACCATGAAGCCTGTTTTACCCATTTCCCCCACCCCAGCCCTCCCCCGCTTGCGGGAGAGGGGGACTCAGGCTCGCTGTGCGAGGTGAAGGTAAACCATGATTTTTAAATTCTTCCATGGCCGCCCGCTGCTGCTCGGCATGGTGCTGCTGATCACCTCGCTGCTGGGCGTGATCGGCTACGTCAAGATGCCGCGCAACATGTACCCCGACGTGGAACGCCCGCAGGTCACCGTCATCACCCAACTGCCGGGCGCGTCGGCGCTCAGCGTGGCGCAGAAGCTGTCGCGCCCGATCGAGCAGGAGCTGTATTCCCTCAGCCATATCCGCGACGTGCAGAGCACCAACAAGAACGAAGTGTCCATCGTGCGCGCCGAGTTCAACTACGAGAAAGGCCTCGACGCGGCGCTGCTCGACGTCAACAACGCCCTCTCGCGCGTGCGCGGCAAGCTGCCGCCCGATGCGCCCGCCTCCAGCGTCTATGCGGTCGGCGGCTTCACCCAGCCGGTGATGGTGTTGGCGGTTTCGCCCAAGGCCGGCTCCGGTTTGTCCCTGACCCAGGTGCGCCTGCTGGCGGAAAACGATATCCGCACCGCGCTCGTCACCCGCCCCAACATCGCCAACGTGGAAGTGTTCGGCGGCTACGAACCTGCCCTGCGGGTCGAGTTCGACCCGCTCAAGCTGGCGCGCTACCGCATCACCCAGGCACAGTTACAGGAACTGCTCGGCAAGCTCGACCGCGACTGGCCGGTGGGCACGCTGCAGGGCAAGGACGGCAGCATGACCGTCACCGTCTACGGTGAACGCGCCAGCCCCGAAGCGCTGCGCCTGCTGCCGCTGGCCGGCGGGCTCACGCTGGGCGACGTGGCCGAACTGCGCCTCTCCAGCGCCGAGCGTTATTCCGCCTACCACGGCAACGGCAAGGCGGCGATCGCCGTGGCCGTGCTGCGCGCCCCCGGCGGTGCGGTGCAGGCGACCATCGACGACATCGAAGCGCAGCTTCCCGCGCTCAAGGCACGCTACCCCAATCTCGAATTCTCCGTCGCCGACACCCAGGGCGAGCTGATCGCGGACTCCAACAACAACATGCAGGAAGCCCTGCGCGACGCCATCATCTTCACCAGCATCGTGATCCTGTTCTTCCTCGGCAACTGGCGCGCCGTGGCCACCGCGCTGATCTCCATCCCGCTGGTGTTCCTCTCCACCGTCGCCATCCTGTGGCTGTTCGGCAAGGAAATGAACATCCTGGTCATGACCGGCATCATCCTGGCGCTGGGGATGCTGGTGGACGACGCGGTAGTGGTGCTGGAGAACATCGAGCGTCACCTGGGCGAGCTGCACGAGGACGTGCAGACCGCCATCCGGCGCGGCACCGAGGAAGTCCTGTTCCCGGTATTCATCGGCACGCTGGCGACGGCGGCGGTGATCTCGCCGCTGATGTTCGTCGGCGACTTTTCCCAGCAGATTTTCAAGCACCTGGTGCTGGCCGTGGTGATCGCCGTGTTCACCTCCTACTTCGTGGCCGTGACCTTCATCCCGCGCCTCTCGGCGTTCTGGTACCGCAACGGCCTGCAGCCCAAGAATCGCCTGGAGCGCGGGATGGAAGGCCTGTATCAGAAGCTGGTGGCGCCCGGCGCCGGGCTCTACGCCGGCGCGCTGCGCTTCGCCTTCCACGGCGGCTTTCCGCGCCGCCTGATCCTGGTCATCCCGGCCTTCGTGCTACTGGCGTTCAGCTTCAAGACCATCATCCCGCTCATCGGCAAGGATGCGCTGCCGCCCATGGATACCGGCATCGTGCGGGTGCACGTCAAATTCGGCGCCAACGAGCCGGTCGCCAGCGCCGAGGCGCGGCTCGCGGCGTTCGAGGCGCGCCTGATGGAGGACAAGCGCGTGAAGCGGGTCAGCGCGACCTTCGGCTCCGAAGCCGGCGTCATCTCCCTCGGCTCCGGGCAGCTTCCGGCGGAAGCCACCATCAACATCACCTACGTCAACCGCCTGGAGCGCGAGCAAAGCAGCTGGCAGATCGAAGCCGACCTGCGCCGCCAGCTCGCCGCCCTGCCCGGCGTGACCATCGCCGACGCCTTCGATTCCGGCGCCACCGCGCTGTCCACCATCAAGGCCCCGGTGGACATCCGCCTCTACGCCGAAGACTGGCGCCTGCTGCCGGCGGCGGGAGAGAAAGTGAAGGCCGCGCTGCAGGGCGTACAGGGCCTGTCGTCGGTATCGGTAAGCTGGGACGCCAACACCGCGGAAACCCACCTGGTGCTGAACGAGGAGCGGCTGCGCGCCCTCGGCATCGCGCCGGACGCGGTGCTGGCGCAGCTTCCCCTGAAGGGCCTCCCGGTCGCCTCCCTGAGCAAGCTGCCCTCGGTGAGCGCCATCCCGGTGCGCAGCTATTTCGCCGAACCCTACCGTTCCGACCCGGGCACGCTGGCCTTGCTGCCCATCCTGTTGCCCGACGGCTCCACCGTGGCGCTCGGGGAAATCAGCAGTTTCAGGCAGCAGCCGGGCCTGGCGCTGCTCACCGGCAACGGCCTGCGCTACAGCCTGGACGTGCTGGCCTACCGCAACACCGCGCCGATCAGCAAGCTGAGCGAGGGCTCGCTGGCCGCCGCGCAAAAAGTGCTGCCGCCTGGCGTGGAGGCAGCAGACATGGGCGACAACGCCGCCGGCGCCGACTCCAGCAAGCGCATGGTGATGGGTCTGGGACTGGGCATACTGCTGCTGTTCGGCGTGCTGGTTCCGGCTTACGGCAGCGTGACGCTGGCCCTGCTGTCCATCCTGATCCTGCCGCTCTCGGCCATCGGCGCGGTATGGGGGCTGTTGGCTTTCAACAAGGCGCTGGCGCTGCCGGCCATTTTGGGGATCGTGCTGCTGTTTTCCATCATCATCAAGAATTCCATCCTGATGGTGGACTTCATCCAGGAACGCCGCCGCGAAGGACACAGCCCGTTCGACGCCGCGCTGGGCTCGATCAAGCTGCGCTACCGCCCCATCCTGATGACCGCCTTCGGCACCATCGCCGGCATGATCCCCATCGCCATGCAGCGCGCGGTCGGCCTGGAACGCCTGTCGCCGCTGGCCGACGCCGCCATCGGCGGGCTGTTGCTAGGGACGGTGCTGAGCCTGTTCTACCTGCCGATGTTTTACGTCTGGGTCAGCCGCGACCGCAACAACACCGCGAGTTGATTCAGCTCGTAGGTTGGGCTGACGCAGGATGCCCAACATTTTCGTGTCTGTTGGGCTTCGCAAGCTCAACCCAACCTACGAATCGCTCGTCGCCAAAGATCAATTCAGGCCGGACTTCTCCAGCTCCTTGAGTATCGACAGCACCAGCCCCTGACCCTGGGCGCCCATGCCCCGCGTCAGCTGCTCGGCGTCGCGCTCACCGTTGACCAGGCGGCGCATGATCGCCGCCAGCCGCGCCATGTCGCCGCCCGCACCGCTCATCTGCTCTGCCATGTTGGCCAGCAGCTGCAAGGCCTGCGCGTCGCCGCTGGCGGAAGCCCGGATCACGGCCGCCAGCCCCGGCGCGGCAGCACCTGCCTCGGCTTTGGCCTGAGGATCGGGCAGCGAGGCCGGGTTGCGGATGCCGTTCAGGATGGCCTCGACGATGATCCGGTCTTCCTCGTCCAGCCCGTTCATCAGGCTGGCGTCGCGCTTGCCCTTGAGGATCTGGCGCACCGCGCCCATCAGTGCCACCCAGCCGTTCTGCTCGGAAGCCTTGATCAGCGGCTCCAGCGCCGCGACCAGGTCGCGCCGATGGCTCGCCGCCACCACGCGGTGGATCAGGGCGGCATGGATTTGCAGGATCTGCTGGGATTTTTCCGGTAAGTGGGACATTTCAATGGCCTTCGTTGAAGCGGGTGATGTGGCGCCGGTCGCGCTTGGTGGGACGGCCCTTGTGCTCGTAAACGGGTTCGATGCGCAGCTGTTCCTTGAGGACTTCGCGCGCGGCGATGCTGGCAGGCGTCTCCTCGTAGAGCAGCACAGCTTCGCTGGCCGGGCCGCGCCGCTCGGACAGGGCGCGCACCAGCACGATCAGCTCGTAAGGCCCCTGGCGGATGCGCAGTTCGTCGCCCGGATGCACAACCCGCGCCGGCTTGACGCGGTCGCCGTTGCAGTGGACCCTGCCACCGTCGACCGCCTGCGAAGCCATGGAGCGCGTCTTGAAAAAACGCGCCGCCCACAGCCACTTGTCGATGCGGACTTTTCCCGCGCCGTGTTCGTCCATGTTCAATGCAGACTTTTCGGTGCCGGTGTGGGTACTTCAGAAACGAACGCCTGCTCCGCGTCGACCTTGTCGAACACGTAATGCCTGTTGCAGAACTCGCAGTCCACCTCGATCGAATCCTGCTCGCTCAGCAGCGCCTGCACCTCGTCGTGCCCCAGCAGGCGCAACATCCCGGCCACGCGCTCGCGCGAGCAGGGGCAATGGAAATTCACGTCCTGCGGATCGAAGACGCGCACGTCTTCCTCGTGATAAAGGCGGTGGAGAATCTGTGTTGCCGGCAAACCCAGCAATTCCTTGCGCGTCAGGGTGGAGGCGAAATGTACCGCACGCGTCCATGCGTCAGGGTCGACATCGATATCGTGCCGGTCCGGCATTTTCTGCAGCAGCATGCCGGCAGCGCGATTGCCGTCGGCGGCAAGCCACAGCCGCGTCTCCAGTTGCTCGGAGCGGCTCATGTAATCCTCGAGCGCATCGGCGACCGAATGACCGCTGATGGCAACGACGCCCTGGTAAGTCTTGCCGCCGTCGCGCGGATCAATGGTAATGACGAAACGCCCCGCGCCGACCAGTTCCGCCAGCGATTCGCCGACGACCTCGCCTTCCCAGTGCGCCATCGCACGCATGGTCAAATCGCTCATGCACTCCACTACCACCAGCTTGACCGGCCCCTCCCCGTGCATCTGCAAAATGATCGAGCCGGTAAATTTGAGCGACGCCGCCAGCAAAGCCGCCGCCGCCATCATTTCTCCCAGCAGGTTGCGCAGCAGCGGCGGGTACTCGCGACGCTCCAGCACCGCCTGCCAGGTCTTATCCAGATGGACGATACCGCCACGCACGGCGGCATGTTCAAACATGAAACGCTGCAAACTATCCCGGTTTTCCAAGGCAAATTCCGCTGCTGAAATGAGGGCAATATTCTACATGCTCGTTGACAAGGGGACCAAATAAAGTAAAATGCCGGCTTCGCTTGGGACGTTAGCTCAGTCGGTAGAGCAGCGGACTTTTAATCCGTTGGTCGGCGGTTCGAATCTGCCACGTCCTACCAGCAAATCAAAAGGGGATTAGACAAATGTCTAATCCCCTTTTAAACTTGTTCACTCAGGGTTGTTAGCTCAGCTGGTAGAGCAGCGGACTCTTAATCCGTAGGTCGACAGTTCGAATCTGTCACAACCCACCAGATTTAGATGGCCTGGCAGAAATGCCAGGCCATTTCAATTTCTGGCGTGACAAAAACGTGACGATTTCCTCATCATGTCTTTGTGATCAGCAGGAAAAGAGTTTTACCTTTGCCTCTGCTGTCCGTTTGTCGATATCTATCGCCACTTCACAGTATTCACTGACATCAGTGATGGGGCTAAGCTCGTCATCACAACTATTACCGGCAACCAGTCCGGAATAAAAAATCCCAGTTTTGGCATGAATGAAATCGGTGTCATCTGATACATCCAGTACCTCGACCTTACGGTTAGCGCCAGTGGTGAAGGTGCTCTGGGTCAAGCACTCTTGAAGGGGTAGCAGATTGGCATCCAGCTGTTCAACGGAACCCCTGAGGGTTTCTGCAAACGCCGGGGTTCCCCATGCTTTTAGAACATCAGTTAGCTGAATCATTGGAACCTCCATGACTCCAGGTTAATTAATAGGAACCAGCCTTTATCCAATTCAACTGTCTTGCGAATTGGCGGACGTGGTCACCATGAAACGGCACAATGAATGTTCTTCATTCTCGCCATTTGCTTTATAGACAGCGAGTTTGTTGTTTAGTGCGGCGTCGTTACGAGACGAGCAATGCGGATATTAAGATCGGCATAGTTGATGTTATTTCATGGGCAGTTAGAATGCTCATGAGAAGGCAAACATCGCATTGTTTATTTAAGGGGTCCTGCATGAAGCACTGGAATACAAGATATCCGGAAAGATTTAACCTGGACACCGGCGAAGATTATAAAAAATGGCGTGAGGAGAAACTGGCTTCCTATCCGAAGAATGTTGGTGACCTGGTTGTCGAACTAGGCGACATGACTTCGCTGACGAAGGGGGAAAAAAGCAAAATCATGGAACTCGTGGAATTGGCGAACATGTGCGTTTACACGGCGGGCGCCGCCGATCTGAGCATGGATTCCTTGCTTGCCTTGGGCAAACAACTTGGAGTTTCCGATACTGACAAGGCAAGACGCCACTCCAACTCGGATGAATTGACGAATTCCAGAATTCTGAATAGTGCCATCCCCTTTACGACAAGGAATGTTCGCTGGCATACAGACGCCACTTATTATGGCTCCGACAAAACCATACAGGCCCTGTTTCTGCTGTGTAAGCGCCCCGCCGTGGAAGGAGGAAGCAACAAGGTGCTGGATAATGAAATTCTGTACATCCTGCTGCGCGACAAAAATCCCGACGCGCTCAGGGTTTTGATGAACCAGAATTGCTTCAAATACAGGAACCCCAAGACCGGGGAAATTGCCGAGAATCTCGGCGGGAAGGTCTTCTGGGCGAATGCTGACGGAAATTTATGCCATCGCTTCTCCTTCAGGAAAATGGACATGGCATGGTCTGAGGATGCAGATGTCACGGCCGCCAGGGCAGCGCTGGAGTCCATGATTCAGGAAGAGTCTGAATACGTGATTGAAGGCAGGCTGGAATCCGGATTGGGCCTGATTTCGAACAATGTGTTGCACACCCGGGAAAAACTTGTGGATAGCGATAATCCGGAACGAACGAGATTGCTTTTCAGGGCAAGATTTTATGACCGGGTTGGTCTCCAGCAATTGACGATGTAGTCCGTAGATCGACAGTTCGAATCCGTCACAACCCACCAGATATCAATGGCCCGGCAGAAATGCCCGGCCATTTCTCATTTTTCCACCCGGGACTCATGCTTGGCGAGCAACTCGGCCATCTCGCGAAGACCCGCATTCTCCGCCATCTCTCGAGGCGTTTCGCAGTAGTCGATTCGTGTGCGGAGATGCGGGCCGGCGCCCGCGTCGAGGAGAAGCTCCACCGCCTGCTGATTGCGTTCGCTCACCGCCATGTGCAAGGGGGTGTAGTCGTTGATGCCGCGCTGGTCCGGGTCGGCCTTGAATGCGAGCAGCAGCGCCAGAATTTCGAGTACCTCCTGTCGCGCGGGAGATCCGGGGGCGGCGCGGCTGCAGGACAATGCCGCGATCAGGGGCGAAAACCGGCGTGATCCGCCGGGTTCGGGTCGGCGCCCATTTCCAGCAGAGTGGCGATAAACTGCAATGGGCTGTGGTAAACCGCATATTCGAGACATGGGCCGATCGCCAGCGGCATCGGCCCGTTGGGTATGCTGGCTGGATCCTCCACGGCGTCGCGCAACGCCGCAAGATCGCCCGATTTGAAGGCCGCATCGATCTTTCTGAATCTCTCATGTTCCGCGCAGCGCTCGATGTTTGACTTCATGGCTCCCCCACGGCTTGACTCGCCAGCCTCAGCTTGGCGGACAAATCCCGCATGCCACGCTCCACGGCAAGATCGTAGGCAGTTTTGTCAGCGAATCCCGGGGCTCCGGTTCCCGCGAGGGAAAGATCGGCGCCGGCAGTCGCCAGCAGATGCGCAATTTCCGCATGCCTGGCAATGATGGCGAGCATCAGGGCGCTCAGGCCAAATTTGGCGGTCACATCGAGGTCTGGCCGCTGGGCGATGAGCGTTTCGACCATAGCGTAATGGCCGGCATGCGCGGCCAGCATGAGTGCCGTCTGTCCGTAGCGGTCGCGGGCATCGATGTCCGCCCCCCTTGCCAGAAAGTCGCGGATCGTCTGGACGTCGCCGCCTTTGCTGGCGGCCTCCCATGCTGCATTCATCGATCACAAGCTCCGGTAACGCCGAACAGCCCATGCATACGGCAATTGAGGATGATAGTACGGATTCGCGGCACCGGCGGAGGCGCAACGCGGAAAATATATGCGCGAAACCGCCAATATTTCTTGGGCATGGAGTTTCAGGTTTAGAATTGTTGCTCCGAGTGTCGAGCCCAGCGGGAGGCATACCATGGTGGCCCCAAAAGTTTACCTTGCCAGGACGTTGGCGAAACTCAACGCGCTGTTTGGGCGGGGTCAGGTGGTATCGGTGAGCGTCATTCTGCTCGTCGGTCTGGCTGCGAGCCTGGCTTTTCTGGTGTTCATGAATTCCGCGGCGCCGAACACGATCACGATCACGGGCGGCCCAAGCGGCAGCATTTTCCAGAAAAATGCCGAGAAATACAGAAAAATTCTGGCCAGGGAAGGCGTCACGCTGAAAATCCTTCCCTCGGAAGGCTCCGTGGACAATTTCAGGAAATTGTCCGACCCTAAGGTCAAGGTAGACGTCGGGTTTGTGCTGGGTGGGGAAGCCCAGGGAACCGTCCCCGACAACCTGGTTTCACTGGGAAGCGTTTCCTACCAGCCGCTGATGATTTTTTATCGCGGCAAACCGAAGGGCCTGCTTTCCGACTTCAAGGGCCAGAGGCTGGACATCGGCCAGGAAGGCAGCGGCACGCATTCCCTGGCATTGACGCTGCTCAAGGCCAATGGCTTCACCCCGGATGACGGCACCACTTACGTCGACACGCGCGCTGGCGACGAGGTGCGCGCATTGGTCGAGAACCGCATCGACGCCATTTTCCTGATGGGCGATTCGACCTCCACAATCCTGATGCGCCAGTTGCTGCATACGCCGGACGTTCACCTCTTCAGCTTCACCCAGGCCGACGGCTATACGCGCCGCATCAGCTACCTGAACAAGCTGGAACTGCCCAAGGGTTCGCTCGATTTCGGCAAGGATATTCCGACCGAGGACGTTTACCTGATCGGGCCCACGGTGGAACTTGTCGCGCGGAAAGACCTGCATCCGGCGCTCTCCGACCTGCTCCTCGAAGCCGCGCGGGAAGTGCATGGGACAGCCGGAATCTTCAAAAAGCGCGGCGAGTTCCCGAGCGCAGTGGAACACGAGTTCCCCATCAGCCCGGATGCCCGCCGTTACTACACATCGGGCAAGAGTTTTCTTTACCGCACTTTCCCCTTCTGGGTCGCGGGCCTCGTCGCACGCGCACTTGCGGCGATCGTGCCGATTGCGCTGCTGTTGATTCCGGCACTCAAGATCGCGCCGACGGTCTACCGCTGGCGCATCGAATCGCGCATTTACCGCTGGTACCGTGTATTGCTTGAGCTGGAACGCGATGCGTTCGAGCCTTCTTTCGACCCCGAACGGTGCGAAGAACTGTTGCGGCACCTGGACCATATCGAGGAGACGGTGAATAAGATAGACGTGCCCGCTTCTTTCGGCGACCTTTTCTACGGGTTGCGCGGGCACATCAGGTTCGTGCGCGAAAGATTGCTGTCCAGGAACTCGAACACGCCACGCGAATCAGGCCTGGCGGCAAGCGATCGAGGATGCACCAGCTAAACGGGACACGAATACCGGGCGCAGGCCAGTATCACCCGTCCGCCAGGCCATCCGGGACCCAGTCTACTTTCCGCTCATGCGCGCAGTGGCTTCTGCGATGTTGGAATCGGCCAGCTTGAGGTCCATCGAATCGGCTGGGGCGACGGCTTTCATGCGTTTCCAGTAGTCGATGGCGGTTTTGTAATCGGCGCGATCGAAGGCTTCTCCGCCAGCGAGCGACAGCGCCTTCAGGTGTTTGGGGTCAACGGCAAGCGCTCTTTTCACGATGTCGCGCGCTTCATCGTTCCATTTGCGATCATGAGTCATGACATAGGCGTCGGCCCAGTCAGCCAGCAGGGCTGCATCGGGTGGCAGCAGCGCGGCCGCCTTGGCATAGGCGTCCGCAGCCTCCTTGTGTTGGCGCAGCTCGCCATAAGTGCGCGCCAACAGCAGCCAGCCCTCGCCATTGTTGGGATCTTTGGCCATCTTGTCCGCCAGATGTTTGGCTGCCGTATTGAGGTCGCCCCCTTTGTTGGCTTGCATCTGCGGCTGCACCTGTGCTTTCTGCCCTGGTGCGCTCATCCCCATGGCAGCAACCGGAGCCGGAGCGCTTTGCACCTCTTTGGGCTTCACGAAATAAGTGTAGATCACCACGGGCGGCACAGCGACGATGGCGATGACAGCGGGAACGGCCCAGCGCAGATGGCGGCGCAGCGCGGGAGGGCTCGCCTGCGGTGCGCTCATCAGCGACGCGTGCAAGGCGGCCTGACGGCGCTCGAACTCTTCCCCGTCGAGCTTGCCCTCTGCCCGTTCCAGCAGCAGCTGCCGCAGCGCAGCGCTGATCTCCGCCCCATGATCCCGGCGCCCGAAAGACAGCGCGCCGCTGACGCTCAGCACCACGAGAACGAGGACGACGACAACAGCGATGGTAAAAATGATTACGCTTGATTCCATGTTTGAGCTTTCCTGAAAATTACGACAGAGCTTATTTGATGTGTCAGGCAAGGATCAGGCGCAACAGCGCCATGTCCACTGCGACTGCGGTTTGGCGGGCGATCCTCAATTGATATCCCAGCGCACACCCACGTACATGTAGTCGCGCGTGGTGTGATCGTCGCGGGCTGGCCCCGTTGAATTGGAAATTTCACGTCCAATCTCCCCTTCCAGGTAGAGCCGGCTGCGCCACTGGTAGGCAAGCTTCAGGCTCGGCGAGACGCGGTCCTGCTTGTTATTGCTGTCATCCTTCTGCGTGTAGTAGCGAAGGTTCGCATCGAGACGCCAGCGCTCCCAGAAGGGAATCGCGTAGCCGAGGCTCAGCGCCTGGCCGATGTAGGTCGGCCCTTGAATCAGGCTGAGATTCGCCACGCCCACCGCGTTGGCATAGAACAGGTTGGTGCCGACCGCCTGAAAACTCAGCACGTGATTCAAGCCGGATGCCTGCTGCGAAGCCGTGTCGATCACACAGGTATCGTTGACCGGGTCGATCGTGCCGAGACAGGTACCGATCTGTGCCAACGGCAATACCGCCATGACGGGCTGCGTGCTGGAAATGGATGACAGACGATAATCGGCACCGATCTGCCAGTTCTCCGTCAAGGGATGCGTGACGCCGATGGAGAACATGTCGGACATGGCGGTCAAAGCAGCAGCTTGCGCACGAACCTGATCAAGACCTTGCAGCGCAACCATCTCCTGCAGAGTCAGGCCGGGCGCTGCGGGCAGGGCATTGGTCAGGCTGTACGAAGGCGCTCTGCGATGGTCGATAACCAGAAAGTAGTTATCCCCGCCCTCGCTCAGGTAGTTGGCCTGCAGCATGGCGATATTGATTCCCTTGTACAGGACGTCGTAGTCGAGCATACCGAAGGCGGTGGCACGGCCATCGAAGTAGCGTAGCTCGGTACCGAAAGCGCGGCGGTTGGCCATGCCGTCCAGGGTCTGCTGGATGGCGTAGACGCTGACGCCCGGAAGACCGACCTGGGGCAGCAGGTCGACGCTGGCGCCATAAAATGTCTTTTTGAACGGCGAATTGAATTCCACTGCGTCGCCGTAAACGGCGTTTACACGCCATTCCGGATTCAAGTTGTAGCCCGCCTGCAGTCCATCGAAGCGGTCCATCACGCCCATGCCGTTCGGGTTTTGCCTGCCCGCTCGCACGTAGTAGCCATTTTTCCGGTCGTTGTGATCGATGTAGGCCGAATACAGCCGGTTGTAACTGCGCGATGGCGTGAGGTAATTATGGTTGTCGGTGTCGCGCACGACGATGCGCGTATCGCTGAACGCATCGCGGCGCCGGGCATTAAAGTTGATCGAAGTGATCAGCGAATCCTGGTCCACCATCGACAAGGTGTCGCGGTTGAATGTCAGTTGTCCGGGAGGCGGCGGCACCAGTGTCTCGATCTGCGATTTCCCGGTGTAGTAGTAGGCGGAAATGCTGCCGTTGAAAGTCCACTCCGCCGGTCCGGCCTCCGCCGGCAGCGGCCGCTTGGCGCGCGCCGCCGCGGCGCCCGATGGCAGTGCAGCCAGGCGTTCCCGGACATGCTTGGCGTGGGGTCCGGCAGGAAATAATTTAAGGTACAACTCGTATTCCGCGCGCGCTTTCAGTATCTCCCCATTCATCTCCCGCGCTTCGCCGATCAAGGCCTGGGCAGATTCCGTCTGGCTGCTGGAGGGCAACCCGAGCACGCGGTTCAAGCGGTTGACGGCGGTGGCTGAATCTTTGGCCGCCATGGCGCGGCGCGCGTCTTCCAGGTATGCCTTGGCGCGCGTTTCAATTTCGTTGGTCGAAAGTACAGGTGCTGGTGCAGCTTCGGCAGGCACGCTTTCCTTGGCCGCCGGGGCAGCAGCCTCTGCTGGTTTGCTCGCCAGCGGCGCTGCGATTGCAGCCGGCGGCACAGGCGGCGGCGCGATTGCAGGCGGCACGACCTTGCTGACAACCTCGGCCGGCTTCTTCTCCGGAGGTGGCGCGACCGGTGCCGCCTTGGCGGGCGGCAGCAGCGGAACCGTGATGATGATGCTGCGCCCGTCCGTCCCAGGACGCACTGTATAACTGGTCGACCTGGAGAACGCCACGAGCATGCCATTAACCAGTTCCGGGTAGGTCACCTTGATATCCGGCACGCCGACTGTTTTGGGGGCGGACACGGTCTCCTGCGCCAGGTCGCTTTCCAGCAAATCGGTATCGAGCAAACGGATGAAGACACGCAGGTTTTTTCCATCGTGCAGCGGCGTGTGCCTCAGGTAGAGAATTTTCGGCGCGAACTGGATAACGATCTCGGCATCGTGTTCACGCGGAGTAACGCTGATGTGGTCGACGATCTGGGCTTGAGCCAGAGAACACGCCATTAACAGAACAATGGCCAGTACGTAGCGGGCAAGGGAAGCAGGGGTTTTCAATAAAGGCATTCCAGCAACGCGGGGCTAATCGCCCCGCTTCTCTCCAAGATAGATCCAGGTAATTTCAAGGCCAGCCGGCACCCGAACGTGTGTATTTCTGATCGCAATCAGTCCCATCTGCTGTATGCACTGCCTTTGCTCCCCAGTGGCTTGTGGCAACCGCTTGATGAGCAATCTTTGGTTCCCGCACTGTGGTGACTGGATCGCCTGATCTTTTCCATCGACCCGAGGAAGGTCGCTGTGCTGTCATGGCAGGTCACACAGGAAGTCTGCATGGTTCCGTGGTTCATTCGCTCCACGGCGAAGGACGTCGTGCTGCTGTGGCACAAGGAACATTCATTCCCCGGCATCCCGGCCGGGGTGAGCGTCGGGATGTGGTTCGCCGGCTTGGCTGTGACGTTGGCGTACGCGCCGCCATGGCAGGTCTGGCAGGTTCCAGCCACGACTCCGCTATGGTTGAAAGTCGCCGGCAGCCAGGAGGAAAAACTGTGATGGCAGGATTCGCACGCTGCAGCCGTCGGCAGATGGTTGGCGGGCTTCACGTCGATGTTCGGATACGAGCTGATATGGCAGTTGCTGCAACCGGTGGGTGCGACGCCCGTATGCGAGTACGGGGTGATCAGCGGCAGCCAGGAAAGCCCGGTCCGATGGCAGGAATCGCAGGACTGGGCGGTCGGGATATGCGGTGTCGACTTGCCGCTGGCATTGATGTTGTTGTGACAGGTGGCGCAAGAGCCGGCCACTACTCCTGCATGGGAAAAGCTGGTGGGCGTCCAGGCGGTTGTCGTATGGCAGGTATCGCAGGACTGGGTCGTCGGGATATGCGTTACGGTCTTGGCCTGGGCGTTGACGGCAACGTAGGCGCCGTTGTGGCAGCTTGCACAGTTGCCGGTTGCGACCGGGCCCGTTGTGCCGCTGTGGCTCATGATCGCCGGTGCAAAGGCGGTGTAATTCCTGTGGCAAGTGTCGCACTGTGCCGACGTGGGAATGTGGTTGGAAGGCTTGCCCAAGGCGTTGGTGCCGTTATGGCAGGTCGAGCAACGGCCGGTGGCAGGCGGGCTCGCCGTGGCGTGATTGTAGGTGCCGCTCGTCCAGGTTATGGTCGAGTTGTGGCAGGTATCGCACTGCGCCGTAGTTGGAATGTGGGTTGGTGTCTTGGTCTGTGCGTTCTGGGCGATGTAGGCACCACTGTGGCAGGTGGAACACTGACCAGCCAGCCCGGCGTGGCTCATCACCGACGGCGACCAGGCGGTGTAGCCGCGAGTATGGCAGGTGTCGCACTGCGAGGTCGTCGGGATATGCGTTGCCGGCTTGGCAAGGGCGTTGACTGCAACGTAGCTGCCGCTGTGGCAAGTCGTACAATTCGCGACGGCGACTGGCCCGGTCGTCCCGGCATGGCTCATCATCGCGGGCCGGAAGGCGTTGTAGTTGGTGTGGCAGGTGGAACATTGCGCGGTGGTCGGAATATGGGTGGTCGGCTTGCCCAGGGCTGTGGTTCCGTTGTGACAAGTCGAACACTGGCCGATCGCGGCCGCGTCATGGGTGTAGGTGGCGGTAGCCCAGCTCGTTGTCGAGCGGTGGCAAGTGTCGCATTGCGCCGTGGTGGTGACGTGGGTAGCGGGCTTGACCTGGGCATTCAGCGCCAGGTAAGCACCGCTATGGCAGGTCGAGCAGCTGCCGGCCGCCAGCGGCCCCCTCGTTCCAGCATGATTCATGCTGGCGGGCGCGAAAGCGCTGTAGTTGGTGTGGCAAACATCGCACGAGGCGGTGGTCGGCAGATGGGCCGCCGTCTTGCCGAGGGCTGTCGTGCCGTTGTGGCAAGTCGCGCAGGTG
>JBDKRR010000316.1:0-3127 GCA_039683315.1 Sulfuricella sp. | reverse complement strand
TGCCGTACTTTTGGCGGAACTTCTCGACCCGTCCTGCTGTATCGACAATCTTCTGCTTGCCGGTATAGAAGGGGTGGCATTGTGAGCAAACTTCAACGTGCAAGTCCTTGGACATTGTGGAGCGTGTCTTGAAGGAAGAACCGCAGCTGCAGTTCACGGTGATTTCGTTGTAGTTAGGGTGAATTTCGGGTTTCATGATTCAAGTCCTTGACTGTTGCTCAAGTTAGAGCATCGATTGTCTGAGCGTTTCGGGCATTGATTGCCGCGAAAAATGGCGCAATTATCCATGACGGCACAACGTTTGGCAAGCCTTTTTATAGGGAAATACGGTGCTGTCCGGCAACAGCAAATCAGACCAGTCCCTTGTTCGTAAGTTCACTTTTCAGGTAGGCGTAGTAAATCGGTGCTGCGACCACGCCCATGACGCCGAATGCCGCTTCCATGGTCAGCATGGCGAGCAGGAGTTCCCAGGCGTGGGCGCGGATCTGGGTGCCGACGATGCGGGCGTTGAGGAAATATTCCAGCTTGTGGATCACGATCAGGAACAGCAGGGAGGCCATGGCGATTTCGAGCGATTGTCCCAGGCTGACGATAACGATGATGGAATTGGAAATCAGGTTGCCGATAACCGGCAGCAGGCCGGCGAGGAAGGTCACGACGATAAGGGTCTTGGTGAGGGGCAGATGGACGCCCGACAGGGGCAGGATCACGCCCAGATAAACCCAGGTAAAAAAGGCGTTGAGCGCTGCGATCCGGACCTGGGCGAAGACGATGCGGCGGAATGCGTCGGCGAGCAGCCTCACGCGCTCAGCAAGGGCGCCCGCAAGAGGGCGGTACTGATGGCTTGCCGTGACTTCGCGCAACGAAACCATGGCGCCGATGATCAGGCCGATCAGCACATGGACTAGCGTGCGCCCCATTTCCTTGCCCACCGTCTGCACCTCGCTGGCGTGGGTGCGCAATAGCTCCACCGCGCCGGTCTGGATTCCTTCGGCGCTGGTAGGCAATTTCTCGACCAGCCAGGCGGGCAGCATGGCACGCGAGCCTTCGATGATGGCCGCCATTTTCTGCATCAGCGCCGGGAGATTGCTGGCATCGCTATGGAAGAAAGCCATCAATCCCAGCGTTGCGAATGAGATCAAAGTCGCCATCAGTGCCGCCAGCAAGGCGACAGCGGCGATCTTGGCCGGCCTGCCGCCGAAACGGAGCAGATTGATGCGCGCGGCGAGCATGTGCACCAGTTCATACATCAACAGTCCAGCCAGAAGCGCCGGCAAGAGGTGCGTATATACCGCCGTGACGAGCAGAAATGCCGCGATCAGCCAGGCGGCGATTTCCATATGGCGGGGGTTGTATTCGCCAGTGTACTGTTTCACGCTAAATGGCACTTTCAGAGCCCTCCCAAAAGTGGCGTGGCAAGGCGTGGCGCTTGGCAATGGCTGCTCCCTTGCCAAGCGCCGCAACGCAGTCAGGGCGATTTTGGGTGGGCTCCCTTCGGGCGAGACCCTGAGCGGTCATCTGCGGCGTTGCGCGTACTTGGAATAGAGTGACTATTCTGGCGCACGCGCGTCTTGCATATGACCGCTCAGGGTCGCGCTGAAAGTGCCATTTAGCGTGAAACAGTACACTAGCCATGGTCTTCCTTGTCGAGGGCTACGGTGATTTCATCCAGTACTTGTTGTGGCGTCAGCTTCATCAGGCAATCGAGGTGCCCGAGCGGACATTCGCGCTTGAAGCAGGGGCCGCAGGGCAGATGCAGGCTGACGATGTGCGCTTTTTGCGACAGCGGCGGCGTGAAGCCCGGGCTGCTGGAGCCGTAGAGTGCGATGAGCGGTTTGCCGAGCGCGGCGGCGACGTGCATCAGGCCGGAGTCGTTGCTGACGACCACTGTAGCTGAAGCGAGCAGATCCACTACTTCGTCGAGGCTGGTCTTGCCGCACAGGTCGAGGCAGGCGCCACCGCTCAGGCGTGCCGCTTCAGAGCCTGCTTCCGCATCCTTGGCCGAGCCTGCCAGCCAGACCTGGTAGCCCTGCTGGTGCAACTGCTTTCCCAGTTCGGCAAAATGCTGCGGCGGCCAGCGCTTGGCAGGGCCGTATTCGGCGCCGACGCACAGGGCGGCGATTTTTGTACCTTCAGCCAGTCCAAACTTTGCGAGCGTGGCCCGTCTGCGGCTCTCGTCCACGGACAGCGCCGGCTGCGGCAGGGGAAGTCGAAGCGTTGAGCCGGGCGCGTCTGCCAGCGCCACGAAGCGCTCCACCATCAGTGGCAGTTTGTTCTTATCCAGCTTGCGCCGGTCGTTCAATAGTCCCCAGCGCATCTCGCCGCTATAGCCGGTGCGCAAGGGTATGCCGGCGAAGAAGGGCACAAGGGCGGATTTCCATGAATTGGGCAGCACGATGGCCTGGTCGTAGCTGCGCGCGCGCAGTGACCGGCCCAGGCGATAGCGGGCGCCGGGCTTGAACTCGCCGTGGCGGAACGGGTTGGAGATGGCTTCGCGCACTTCCGGCATGCGCGACAGCAGGGGGATGGTCCAGTCCGGTGCCAATACGTCCAGTTCCAGGCTGGGGTGCAGCTGATGCAGTCGTTTGAACAGCGTTTGCGCCATGACCATGTCGCCCACCCAGGAGGGGGCGACGACAAGGATTCTGTATCGGGGCTGGGCCATGGAGCCGGAGTTTAACCGTGATGCGGCTCGCCCTACAAGCGGATAAGGCTGGGTTGCAGCTCAAATATAATGGGTTGCCTCGTAAACGACACCGCTCAGCGCGAGCGCCATCAGGAAATAAATCCCGACGATGATGCTTTTTCTTGAAATGCAGGGTTGTTCGCATGCGGCAGAGTATTGATCGGCCTTGCAGCCTTTTTGAGTCATTGGATCATCCTTAGCGTAGGGTAATTGAGGGCGTATTCAACCAGATGAACATGACAATTTGATGTTGCTTCGCTGCGCTCGCAATGACAGGCCAGCTAAGGAACCTCTGATCAAGTCAAACGCGGATCGCGTTACATCGAAAACGGGCTTGAGCAAGGCGCGCGACGCAGGTCGTAGCTTTTCCTACGATGCCAAGGAGTGCAACGCGGCGCAAGCCCGTTTTCGATGTAACCCGGTGGGACGTGGTTTTTCGGG
>JBDKRR010000315.1:0-5240 GCA_039683315.1 Sulfuricella sp. | reverse complement strand
GGCAACGTCATCGACGAGCTCAAGCTGATCTACAACAAGACCCGTCAGGCAGCGATCACCAAAGAGTTGTCTGAAATTGTCGCCGGTGCGGCCGCCGTTTAAGCGCAGCACACCGAAGCAATAAACGGATCTTAAAGAATCAACAGTATCGAGGATAGAAAATGAGCCAAGGTAAAGTGGTGCAAATCATTGGGCCGGTTGTGGACGTAGAGTTCCCCCGCGATTCCATGCCCAAAGTATATGACGCCTTAAAAATGGAAGAAGTCGGCCTCACGCTGGAAGTTCAGCAGCAGTTGGGTGACGGCGTAGTGCGTTCCATTGCAATGGGTACGACGGACGGCCTGCGCCGCGGCATGGCCGTGGCTGCAACCGGCGCCGCCATTTCCGTGCCAGTCGGAACCAAGACGCTGGGCCGCATCATGGACGTGCTGGGAAATCCCATCGACGAAATGGGCCCGATCGGCAACGAAACAAGCTGGGGAATTCACCGCAAGGCTCCGGCATTCGACGAACTGGCCGCGTCCAACGAATTGCTCGAAACCGGCATCAAGGTGATCGACCTGATCTGCCCGTTTGCCAAGGGCGGTAAAGTGGGTCTGTTCGGTGGCGCCGGTGTAGGCAAGACCGTTAACATGATGGAGCTGATCCGCAACATCGCGGTCGAACACAGCGGTTATTCGGTGTTTGCCGGCGTGGGCGAGCGTACTCGTGAAGGTAACGACTTCTACCACGAAATGAAGGAAGGCGGCGTGCTGGACAAGGTTTCGCTGGTTTACGGCCAGATGAACGAACCCCCGGGCAACCGTCTGCGCGTGGCTTTGACCGGCCTGACCATGGCGGAATTCTTCCGTGATGAAGGCCGTGACGTGCTGCTGTTCATCGACAACATCTACCGCTACACCCTGGCCGGAACCGAAGTGTCCGCGCTGCTGGGCCGTATGCCTTCCGCCGTGGGCTATCAGCCTACCCTGGCAGAGGAAATGGGCCGCCTGCAGGAACGCATCACTTCCACCAAGAAGGGATCCATTACCTCCATCCAGGCCGTCTACGTGCCTGCGGACGACTTGACCGACCCGTCGCCGGCAACCACTTTCGCCCACTTGGACGCGACCGTGGTGCTGTCCCGTCAGGTGGCGGAACTGGGTATTTACCCCGCGGTGGATCCGTTGGACTCGACTTCGCGTCAGCTCGACCCGCTGGTGGTTGGCGAAGAGCACTACACCGTGGCTCGTGCGGTTCAGTCGACGCTGCAGCGCTACAAGGAATTGCGCGACATTATCGCGATTCTGGGCATGGACGAACTGTCCCCAGAAGACAAGCTGGCCGTAGCCCGCGCACGTAAGATTCAGCGTTTCCTGTCGCAGCCATTCTTCGTCGCCGAAGTGTTTACCGGCAGCCCGGGCAAATTCGTGTCGCTCAAGGACACGCTCGCCGGCTTCAAGGGCATTGTCAACGGCGAATACGATCACCTGCCGGAACAAGCCTTCTACATGGTAGGCGGCATCGAAGAAGCTGTCGAAAAAGCCAAAACCATCCAGTAAAGGACGCCCGCTATGGCAATGACAATTCATGTGGATGTGGTAAGCGCCGAGCAGTCCATTTTTTCGGGACTGGCGGAGTTTATCGCGGCACCGGCCGCCGCCGGCGAGGTAGGCATTCATCCGCGTCATGCGCCTTTCATCTCGCGCATGAAACCGGGCACGGTGCGGGTGAAAATCCCCGATCAGGCTGAAGAGGAATTATTCTTCGTCTCGGGCGGTATTCTGGAAGTCCAGCCGCAAGTGGTTACAATCCTGGCCGACACCGCATTACGCGGCAAGGATCTGGACGAAGCCAAGGCTCTGGATGCTAAACAGCGTGCCGAAGAGGCAATGAGGGATCGTTCGGCGGCGATGGATTATGCCAAGGCTGAGGCTGAACTGGCTGAAGCTGTTGCGCAAATTCGAGCGATTCAGCATATCCGCAAACGGTCCGGGCACTGAGTTTTAACCGCACCAGTGAAAAGGCAGCTTCGGCTGCCTTTTCTATTTATAATCCAGTTTTCATGTCCGAGTACGCTATGCCGCTACCCATTGACATCGTAATTCTCGCCGCCGGTAAAGGCACGCGCATGCATTCAGACCGCCCCAAGGTTCTGCATGAACTGGCAGGAAAATCCTTGCTGCTGCATGCCCTGGATACCGCAAGAACCCTGGATCCTGCAAGAATCTGCGTTGTTTACGGCCATGGCGGCGACGCCATCCCACGTGCTGTGGCGCAGCCCGATGTGCAAATGGTGTTGCAGGAGCCCCAGTTGGGCACCGGGCATGCATTGCAGCAGGCCACACCCTACCTGGACGCAGGTCATGTGACACTGGTTCTTTACGGCGACGTACCGTTGATTCGCGGCGAAACGCTATTATCCCTCCTACAGGCCGCCTTGCCGGGAAAACTGGCGCTGCTGACCATGGATCTGGACGAGCCCAGGGGTTATGGACGTATTGTGCGAAACAACGGCACAGTTGTGAGTATCGTCGAAGAGAAGGACGCCACACCCGAAGAGCGCGCAATCCGCGAGGTCAATACCGGAATTATGGTTTTGCCGAACTTGCATCTTCCGGCTTGGCTCGCCGCCTTGAAAAATGAAAATGCCCAGGGCGAATATTACCTTACGGATGTTATCGCGCTTGCTTCGAAGCAAGGCGTTGAAATAGCTACCGTGCAGCCCGCACACCGCTGGGAAGTACTCGGAATCAATAGCAAGAGCCAGCTCGCTCACCTCGAACGTTTGCATCAACACGAACAGGCGCAGAAGCTGATGGAAGGTGGGGTGACGCTGATCGATCCCAAGCGGATCGATGTGCGCGGCGACCTCGAGTGCGGCAGGGACGTGCAAATAGACGTCAACTGTGTATTCGAAGGGCACGTGGTTCTGGGGAATGGCGTGAGAGTGGGCGCCAACTGCGTCTTGCGCGATGTGGCTGTGGCTGCGGGAACATTTATCGAGCCTTTCAGCCTGCTGGACCAGGCCGAAGTCGGCGCTGGCTGCCGCATCGGCCCTTATGCGCGGATCCGCCCCGGTACACGCCTCGCAGACGAAGTCCACATCGGTAATTTCGTCGAACTGAAAAACAGCCAGGTCGGCTACAACAGCAAAATTAATCACTTGAGCTACGTCGGCGATACCACGGTGGGTGCGAAAGTGAACATCGGTGCGGGCACCATTACCTGCAATTACGATGGCGCCAACAAGCATCGTACCGTGATCGAGGATGGCGCTTTCATCGGTTCGGACACCCAGCTGGTTGCCCCGGTGACGGTGGGCAAGGGCGCAACCATCGGCGCCGGCTCCACCATCACCAAGGACACGCCAAGCGGAGAACTGACCCTGTCGCGCGCCAAACAGATAACCATTTCCGGGTGGCAGCGTCCGGTGAAGAAGATCAAGGAGTAAGTCTATGTGCGGGATCGTCGGAGCCGTGGCGCAGCGCAATGTCGTGCCTATCCTGTTGGAGGGGCTGCGCCGCCTCGAATATCGCGGTTATGACTCGGCCGGCCTGGTCGTCATCAATCGAGGCCTGCAGCGCGTGCGCAGTATCGGGCGCGTGGTCGAGCTGTCCGCCGAGGTGGGGCGTCAGCAGACCCATGGCAACCTGGGGATCGCACACACCCGCTGGGCGACCCACGGCGCGCCGACCCACGATAATGCCCATCCGCACGTCAGCACCGACGAGATCGCCGTGGTTCACAACGGCATCATCGAAAACCACGAAATACTGCGCGAGCGACTCAAGTCGCTGGGTTATACCTTTGCCTCCGAAACCGATACCGAAGTCATCGTGCACCTCATTCACCATCACTATCACGCGGAGCGCGATCTTGTTGCGGCGGTGCGTGCTGCTACGGCGGAGCTGCACGGCGCCTACGCCATCGGCGTGGTGTGCGTGGATGCGCCGCATCAGCTTGTCGCCGCGCGGCGCGGCAGTCCCCTGCTGATCGGCTTGGGCATCGAGGAGAACTTCATCGCCTCGGACGTGTCGGCCCTGCTGCCGGTAACGCAAAAAGTGATGTACCTAGAAGAAGGCGATATCGCCGATATCGGCTTGCTCGGAGTGAAAATATTCGATGCCGCCGGGCAACCCGTCGAGCGTCCCGTACAAGTCTCCGAGCTCTCAGCCGATATGGCGGAGTTGGGCAATTACCGCCATTTCATGCAGAAGGAAATCCACGAGCAGCCGCGCGCCATCGCCGATACGCTGCTGGCAGCCGTGACCACCAGCAGCGTATCGCCGGGCATTTTCGGACCGGGGGCGGAGGACATCCTGCGCGCGGTCAACGGCGTGCGCATTCTCGCCTGCGGCACCAGCTACCATGCCGCCAAGGTGGCGGAATACTGGATGGAATCGCTTACCGGCCTGCCCTGCCGCGCGGAAATCGCCAGCGAATACCGCTACCGCGATAGCGTGGCCGATCCCGACACCCTGATCGTGACCATTTCCCAGTCCGGGGAAACCCGCGACACCATCGATGCCATGATCCAGGCGAAAAAACTCGGGCACAAGTACAGCCTGGCAATTTGCAACGTGCCGGAAAGCGCGCTGGTGCGCACCGCGGACCTCAAGTTCCTGACCCGTGCCGGGCCGGAAATCGGTGTCGCTTCGACCAAGGCTTTTACCACGCAGTTGGTCGCGCTGTTCCTGTTGACCCTGGTGTTGGGACGTTTGCGCGGCAAGATCAGCGAGCAGCAGGAAAAAGTCTGGCTGGAACAGCTCCGCGAACTACCGGGACTGGTGCAGCAGGCGCTGGCGCTGGAGCCGCAAATCGCGGCCTGGGCGGAGCATTTCGCCGACAAGCACCACGCCCTGTTCCTGGGGCGCGGCGTGCATTACCCGATCGCCATGGAGGGCGCGCTCAAGCTCAAGGAAATCTCCTATATCCACGCCGAGGGCTATGCGGCGGGCGAGCTGAAGCACGGGCCCATCGCGCTGATCGACGAGAACGTGCCGGTGATCGTCATCGCACCCCATGACGAGCTCTACGACAAGACCATCTCCAACATGGAGGAGGTGGCGGCGCGCGGCGGCAGGATCGTGCTGCTGACGGATGAAGACGGCATGAAGGACAACAGCCACAAGGCCTTCCTGTCGATCCGTGTGCCGCAGGCGCATCCCTTCATCAGCCCGCTGCTCTATGCGGTGCCGGTGCAGCTTCTCGCCTATCACGCCGCGGTGTTCATCGGCACCGACGTCGACCAGCCGAGG
>JBDKRR010000314.1:0-7602 GCA_039683315.1 Sulfuricella sp. | reverse complement strand
CGCCCCGGCCGCGAGATCGAGCTCAACCGCGCGGTCGCCACCCTCGAGTCGGGCAAATGGGTCGATTCGATGAAATCGCCGATCAGCGGCGAGATCATCGCTATCAACGAGGAAGTGGAAGCCAATCCGGCCCTGATCAACCGCGATCCCTACGGGGCGGGCTGGATCGTTC
Organism: Sulfuricella sp.; assembly: GCA_039683315.1. Taxonomy (GTDB): domain Bacteria; phylum Pseudomonadota; class Gammaproteobacteria; order Burkholderiales; family Sulfuricellaceae; genus Sulfurimicrobium. The sequence goes on along the minus strand of JBDKRR010000314.1, from coordinate 7,430 downwards.
GGATGAAGCCCACCGACTGGCAGGCTGAAAGCGCCCTCCTCGTCACCGGACCGGCCATCGCTCAGGCTTTCGAAACCCGCATGGATGCCGAAGGTTTCGGCATTTGACCCACATACCCACCTTAGAAGCCGCCGCCGCGCGGCCTGCTGAATAATGAACCTGCTCAAAGCCCTCGCCACCATCGGCAGCATGACCCTGCTCTCAAGAATTCTGGGGTTCCTGCGCGACACCATCATCGCCCGTGCCTTCGGCGCCGGCCTCTACACCGACGCCTTCTTCGTCGCCTTCAAGTTGCCCAACATGATGCGCCGTCTGTTCGCCGAGGGCGCTTTCTCCCAGGCCTTCGTTCCCATTCTCGCCGAGTACAAGACGCGCCGCGGCCACGATGCCACGCGCGACCTGATCGACCATGTGGCAACCTTTCTCGGGCTGGTGCTGGTGGGCGTCAGCCTGATCGGCATCCTTGCCGCGCCTGCGGTGATCTACATCAGCGCGCCGGGTTTCGCCGATTCGGCAGAAAAATTCGACCTCACGGTACAACTGCTGCGTTTCATCTTCCCCTACATCTTCTTCATCTCGCTGGTCTCGCTGGCGGGCGGCGTGCTCAACACCTACAGCAAGTTCTCGGTGCCCGCCTTCACCCCGGTGCTGCTCAACCTCTCCTTCATCGCCTGCGCGCTGTGGCTGGCGCCCTACATGCACCCGCCGGTCATGGCGCTGGCGGTGGCGGTGCTGCTCGGCGGCGTGCTGCAGCTCGGCGTGCAACTGCCCTACCTGGCCAAGATCGGCTTCCTCCCGAGGTTCCGCCTTAATCTCAAGGACGAGGGCGTGTGGCGCGTCATGAAGCTCATGGGCCCGGCGGTGTTCGGCGTCTCCATCGCCCAGATCAGCCTGCTGATCAACACCATCTTCGCCTCCTTACTAGAAACCGGCAGCGTGTCCTGGCTCTACTACGCCGACCGCCTGATGGAATTCCCCACCGGTATCCTCGGCGTGGCGCTCGGCACCATTCTCCTGCCCTCCCTCGCCAAGCACTACGCCGACGACTCGCCCGAGCAATTCTCCAGCCTGCTCGACTGGGGCCTGCGCCTGACGCTGATGCTGGCCCTGCCCGCCGCGCTGGCGCTGGCGATACTGGCCGTACCGCTGATTTCCACCCTGTTCTACTACGGCAAGTTCACCGCCCACGACCTGTGGATGACGCGCGAGGCCCTGATGGCCTACAGCGCCGGCCTGCTCGGCCTGATCATGGTCAAGGTACTGGCGCCGGGCTTCTATTCCCGGCAGAACATCAAGACCCCGGTGAAAATCGCCATCTTCACCCTGCTCGCCACCCAGGCCATGAACCTCGCCTTCATCTGGAAACTGCACCACGCCGGGCTGGCGCTCTCGATCGGCCTCGGCGCCTGCCTCAACGCCGGGCTGCTGTACTACCAGCTGCGCCGGCACAATATCTTCCAGCCGCAGCCGGGCTGGATGGTGTTCATGCTCAAGCTGGGTGTGGCGTTGGCGGCAATGGGGGCGGCGCTGTGGTTCGCCATGGGGCCGGAAGCGGCGTGGTTGAGTGGGGGCATCGTGTCGCGGGCGCTGCATCTGACTTGGGTGGTGGTGGCAGGGGCGGGCGCTTATTTCGCCACGCTGTTGCTGGTGGGGATACACCCTCGGGATTTCGTCAAGCGTGCGGCGGAATAACAGGCCGAAGTTCGACCACCAGACTCATGGAAAAGGCCTCGGCTCCCTTCTTGCCCATCTCCTCCAGATGACGCTTGCCATTAAGCTCAATCTGCCGTTTAATCCAACCAGCATAATGCATTCTTGATTTCCCAGGTTGGACACCATTTGGTGTACATGTCACGTTAGAGGGGCCTCGCAAATGAATCGATTGGCGCTATTATTTTTATTAGCTCTGTTTCACCAAAGTTCGTTCGGTGCGGTCTACAAATGCGATCAAGGCAGCGGAAAGGTTGAATACCAAGCAACCCCATGCGCGAATGGGCACGACATGTCAATTAAAGCAAAGCTACCAGCCTCGACTGGCACTTCCCCCAGTGACACCAAGCTGACAGGCAACAAAAAGTGCATTGGGAAAGAGATACGAATCAGCTTCACGGATATGCCAATAAAATCAACACTGTCCGTTCTCGCAGATTTTTCGGGCAATAAGTTGGTGGTTGACCCTTCTGTAAATGGCGCAGGTGCTTTCAGCTATGAATGTATCCCATGGGACACTGTGCTTCAGGATATAGCTTCCAAGCACAACCTCATCGTCAAGATCGAAAATGGAACTATTTTTGCTCGTAAGCGGTAAGTGCCTCATCTGCAGACGAAGCCAACAAATTCAAGCGACGCCAAACTTCGCCCCTAATTCAAAATCAGAGTACCTGATGACTGAACTACTTTCATTTCTCGATCGCCCAAATCTGTTTGTTGTTTGCGCGTTTGCTACCATCCCTGCCTATCTTGCAGTCGGATCGGTCTTCTACGACAGTTGGGAAGATTTCCTGGATAGCCTTCGCCTCTTCTTTCAACCGTCATGGTTGTCCTTCTTACGCGGCGAGTGGGGTGAAGACAATTGGGCAACCCTAAAGCTATTTTTTTACCTAGTTGTGTGTGTGGCTTTGGCCACGACTGCTTACAAGGTCGCGAAGTTATACTTCTAGCCCGCGTACGCCGCATGTTGTGATTTAGTTGCTATGTGATGCGCTCCGCGCACCGTGTTTGATTGCCGGGGGCAGCCCGGCGGCAGAGTACTTTATTTTGCTTGCCCAAAATAAAGTACTCAAACAAAAGGGCACCCCATCCCCCGCCCCTTCGGGGGTCCCTGCGCTGCTCGTCAAGCCGGGCGGCTGCGGAACTCGCGCTGCGCGCTCAGACAGTCCTCGCCGACTACCCCCGGCTTGCCTCCGCTGCTCGGCGGTGGACCGAGGGGAGTTCGGCGCGGATTCCACGTCCATCCTTTAAATCAGTGGTCGTAGTGCGCCACCCGGTTTCCCCTCTGCGCCGCTTCGGGTTGGCAGGCGAATTGGGGGGTGTCGGCTGCGCCTTGTCCGAGTTCCGCGGCAGGGCACGTTTTGTGTGCCCTGCTAGGGCGAGTTGCGCAGACGCCCAATTTGCTGGCCAACCCGAAGGTACCCGTAGGGCGGCGCGGCGGGGTGCCCTTTTGTTTGGTTACTTTATTTTGGGCAAGCAAAATAAAGTAACCAGCCGCCGGGCTGCCCCCGGCATCAGACCAAGCATGCGCAAAGCGCATTCCAAGCCAATATCCTGCGAATTACGTGACAAGCCCACCCCCGCCTGAACCGCGCTTTTTCATTTAGCCCCGGAGTGCGTATAATTCCCTCTTTTGTTTGACCGATTATGCTGATTTTCCGAGGAATTCCCGCCAGCGAGACGCCGATTGCCCTGACCATCGGCAATTTCGACGGCGTCCATCTGGGCCATCAGGCGATGCTCGAACGCATGGAACAGGCCGCCAGGAAGCGCGGTCTGCCGGCGTGCGTGATGACGTTCGAGCCGCATCCGCGCGAATTCTTCACCCCGGACCAGGCGCCTACCCGTCTCACCAGCCTGCGCGAGAAACTGCAGCTGTTCGCCGAATACGGCGTGGACCGGGTGTTCATCTGCCCCTTCAACAAGCGCTTCGCCGGCATCGACGCGGGCGAGTTCGTCAGCGAAATGCTGCACCAGCGCCTGAAAACGCAGTGGGCACTGATCGGCGACGATTTCCGCTTCGGCGCCAAGCGCGCGGGCGACTTCGATCTGCTGCACGCCTCCGGCGCCCGACTCGGTTTTGAAGTGGAGGCCATGCACAGCGTCATGGCAGCCGGCCTGCGTGTCTCCAGCACCGCGGTGCGGGAAGCGCTGGCTGGCGGCGACCTCGACCTGGCGCGCGCGCTGCTAGGCCGCCCTTACAGCATCAGCGGGCGGGTGGAGCACGGCGAAAGCCTGGGTCACAAAATCGGCTTCCCCACCGCCAACATCCAGCTCAAGCACAACCGCCCGCCGCTGTGGGGTATTTTCGCGGTCGAGGTGGAAGGGCTGGGCGATCAGCCGCTGCAGGGCGCGGCCAGCCTGGGCGTGCGCCCGACGGTGATGAACAACGGCTTGCCGACGCTGGAAGTACATTTGTTCAACTTCGACAAGCAGATTTACAACCGGCACGTGCGCGTGGATTTCCTGCACAAGCTGCGCGACGAAATGAAATTCCCCAACCTGGAAACGCTGACAGCGCAAATCGCAGCCGACGTGGCCAACGCAAAACGGTATTTTGGAACCCGATAAATGGCTGATTATAAAGACACACTGAACCTGCCGGACACACCTTTCCCGATGCGCGGCGATCTCGCCAAGCGCGAACCGGCCTGGGTCAAGCAGTGGCAGGACAAGAAACTCTACCAGCGCATCCGCGCCGCCAGCGCAGGCCGCCCCAAGTTCATCCTGCACGACGGCCCGCCCTACGCCAACGGCGACATCCACATCGGCCACGCGGTCAACAAGATCCTCAAGGACATCATCGTCCGCTCCAAGACGCTGGCCGGCTTCGACGCCCCCTACGTGCCGGGCTGGGACTGCCACGGCCTGCCGATCGAACTGCAGGTGGAGAAGCAGCACGGCAAGGAAATTCCGGCCGCCAAATTCCGCGAACTGTGCCGCGATTACGCCCAATCCCAGATCGAGCGCCAGAAGGCTGACTTCATTCGCCTCGGCGTGCTGGGCGAGTGGGACGATCCCTACCGCACCATGGACTTCAAGTTCGAAGCCGACATCATGCGCACCCTCGGGCGCATCCACGCCAACGGCTACCTCTACCAGGGACAGAAGCCGGTGCACTGGTGCGTGGACTGCGGCTCGGCGCTGGCTGAAGCCGAGGTGGAATACGAGGACAAGACTTCGCCCGCTATCGACGTAGCCTTCGCGATCAAGGACGTGCCCGGATTAGCGGCCAAGCTCGGTATGAAAGTGCCCTCCCAGCCGGTTTACGCCGTGATCTGGACCACCACGCCGTGGACCCTGCCCGCCAACCAGGCCGTTTCCGTCCACCCCGAATTCGACTACGACCTGGTCCAGACGCCGAAAGGCATCCTCATCCTGGCGCACGATCTGGCCGAGGCCTGCATCCAGCGCTACGGTTTCGAGGCGGTGGAAGTTGTGGCGGTGGTCAAGGGTGCCGCGCTGGAGCACCTGCAATTGCAGCACCCATTCTACGAGCGCATCGTGCCCATCATCTGCGGCGAACATGTCACGCTCGACGCCGGCACAGGGCTGGTGCATACGGCCCCGGCTCATGGCCAGGATGACTACGTGATCGGCAGCAAATACAAGCTGGCGGTGGATTGCCCGGTGGGCGACGACGGCAAGTTCTTCGAGCGCACCCCGCTGGTCGGCGGGCAGTCGATCTGGGCTGCCAACAAGACCGTGCTGGAAATCCTCAACACCAACGGCTCGCTGCTCAAGAATGAGAAGCTGCTGCACAGCTATCCCCACTGCTGGCGCCACAAGACGCCGATCATTTTCCGCGCCACGCATCAGTGGTTCATCGGCATGGAAAAAGGCGAATCCCCCCTGGCCCCCCTTTGTCAAAGTGGGGAAGACGAGGATGCTGCCATTTCCTCAGCAGGACACGACGAAGGTTCCCCACTTTGCAAAAGGGGGGCGGAGGGGGGATTCGCCCTGCGCGCAGCCGCGCTGAAAGCGGTCGAGAACACCGAGTTCTTCCCCTCCTGGGGACGTGCCCGCCTCGAATCCATGATCAAGAACCGCCCCGACTGGTGCGTGTCGCGCCAGCGCAACTGGGGCGTGCCGATGCCGCTGTTCGTGCACAAGGAATCCGGTGAACTGCACCCGCGTACCCAGGAGTTGCTGGAGCAGGTGGCGCTGCGCGTCGAGCAGCAGGGCATCGAAGCCTGGTTCAGCCTCGACGCTGCCGACATGCTGGGCGCAGATGCCGCCACCTACAAGAAAGTGAGCGACACCCTCGACGTGTGGTTCGATTCCGGCTCGAGCCATGCCTGCGTGCTGAAGCGGCGCGATTACCTGGCGCACCCGGCCGACCTCTACCTGGAAGGCTCCGACCAGCACCGCGGCTGGTTCCAGTCCTCGCTCCTCACCGGCTGCGCCACCGACGGCTATGCACCTTACAAGGCGCTGCTCACCCACGGCTTCGTGGTGGACGGCAACGGCCACAAGATGAGCAAGTCCAAGGGCAACGTGGTTGCGCCGCAAAAGGTGATGGACACGCTGGGTGCGGACATCCTGCGCCTGTGGGTGGCGAGCACCGACTACTCCGGCGAGCTGACCATCTCCGACGAGATTCTCAAGCGCGTGACCGAAGGCTATCGCCGCATCCGCAACACGCTGCGCTTCCTGCTCGCCAACCTGGCGGACTTCGACCCGGCGCAACATGCCATGCCGGTCGAGGAATGGCTGGAAATCGACCGCTACGCCCTGGCGCTGGCACAATCGTTCCAGGACGACGTGGCCGCCGATTACAGCCGCTACGAATTTCACCTGGTAGCACAGAAACTCACCGCTTTCTGCTCGGAAGACCTGGGCGGCTTCTACCTGGACATCTTGAAGGACCGTCTCTACACCGCGGGCAGGGACTCCAGGGCACGCCGTGCGGCACAAAATGCCCTCTACCACGTCACCCACAGCCTGCTGCGCCTGATGGCGCCGGTTCTCAGCTTCACCGCAGAAGAGGCCTGGAGCGCGCTCACCGGCAAAGCCGACGACAGCGTGTTTTTCCACACCTGGCATGAGTTCCCGGCGCTGTCAGCGACCACCGAACTGCTGGCGAAATGGCAGCAGATCCGCGATTTCCGCGGACGCGTCACCAAGGAGCTGGAGGCGGTGCGGGTATCCGGCGCGATCGGTTCTTCGCTGCAGGCCGAGGTCGAGGTCCATGTCAGCGGCGAGCTGTTCGGCTTGCTGCAGACCCTGGACGACGACCTGCGCTTCGTGCTGATCACTTCGCAGGCGAAACTTGTAGGTCGGGCTTCAGCCCGAGATGTCGGGCTGAAGCCCGACCTACAGGAAGCGGAGGAAGAAAAAATCACGATCACCTCCAGCCCGCACCAGAAATGCGAGCGCTGCTGGCACTACCGCTCCGACGTGGGCAGGAACGCCGCGCACCCGACCCTGTGCGGACGCTGCGATGCCAACCTGTTCGGCGCGGGCGAGGCGCGTTCCCATGCGTGATTGGCGCCTGTGGCTGGTACCAAGCGCATTTGTGATCGTGCTCGACCAGTTGACCAAACACTGGATCGTGCAGGCTTTCAGCTTCGGCGAGAGCAGTCCGGTCACCTCCTACTTCAACCTGGTGCTGGCCCACAACAGCGGCGCCGCGTTCAGCTTCCTCGCCGCGGCGGGAGGATGGCAGCGCCTGTTCTTCATCACCGTCGCGGCACTCGCTTCCGCCGTGATCCTGCACC
>JBDKRR010000313.1:0-18495 GCA_039683315.1 Sulfuricella sp. | reverse complement strand
CCGCCCACCAGCAGGGGAATGTTGCCGCGCGCGGTGATTTCCGCCATCAGGCGCAGGGCATCGCTGCGGAATTGCGCCGCCGAATAACTTTGCGGCGGGTCGATCAGGTCGATGAGGTGGTGCGGCGCCGCCGCCAGGGTCGCGGCGTCCGGCTTGGCGGTACCGATGTCCATGTCGCGGTACACCAGGGCCGAATCCACGCTGACGATTTCCACCGGCAGGTGCTGCACCAGCTCCACCGCCACGCCGGTCTTGCCGCTCGCGGTGGGGCCCATGAGAAAGATGGCGGGAGGCTGTTTGTTCATTAAAAAAATCAGTTAACCACGGAGATCACGGAGAACACGGAGTAAAAACCAAGGATTGCTTTCTCCGTGCCCTCCGTGTTCTCCGTGGTTAGAACTAAAGTTTTTCGATTCATTTGCCGCGCATGAACAGCTGGTCCAGCTCGGCCATGGAGATTTCGCGCCAGGTGGGGCGGCCGTGGTTGCACTGGTCGGCGCGCTCGGTGGCTTCCATTTCGCGCAGCAGGGCGTTCATTTCCGGGATCGCCAGCTTGCGGTTGGCGCGCGCCGAGGCGTGGCAGGCCATGGTGGCGAGCAGCTCGTTGCGCCGTTCCGTCACCGCCCAGGTGGCGCCAAATTCGCGGATTTCCTTGAGCACGTCGCGCGCCAGCAGCACCGGGTCGGAATCCTGCAGCAGCACCGGCACGGCGCGCACCGCCAGCGTGGTGGGCGACAGCACCGCCAGCTCGAAGCCCAGCTCCGCCAGCACTTCCCCGCACTCCGCGGCAGCAACCACTTCCAGCTGGGTAGCGTGGAACGACACCGGGATCAGCAGCGGCTGGGCGCTCACGCTGTGGTGCTCCATCGACGTCTTGAGCCGCTCGTACGTGACCCGCTCGTGGGCGGCGTGCATGTCCACGACGATCATGCCGCGCGCGCTCTGCGCCAGGATGTACACGCCGTGCAGCTGGGCCATGGCGTAGCCGAGGGGCGGCGCTTCGGTCTCCGCCTGCGGCGCGGGCGCGCTGAAGGACGGCTCGGGCCGGGCGATCTGGCCGAACAGCGAGTGGTAAAGGTTGCTGCGCTCTTCCACCCCCAGCGGCATGCGCGTCTGCGTGGCGTACAGCGGCGCGGCAGCATGCGGCGCCTGCTGAGGCGGCTCGCTGCGGCGCGTGGCGATCGGCGCCGCCAGCGACTTGTTTAGGGCGTGGTAAATCAGCTGGTGCACGGCGCGCGATTCGCGGAAGCGCACTTCGATCTTGGTGGGGTGGACATTGACGTCGACCATCTCGGGCTGCAGTTCGATGAACAGCACGAAAGCCGGGTGGCGGTCGTGGTGAATGATGTCGCGGTAGGCTTCGCGGATGGCGTGGGCGATCAGCTTGTCGCGCACGAAGCGGCCGTTGACGTAGACGTACTGCGCGTCGCGGCTGCCGCGCGAGAAACCCGGCAGCCCGGCCAGGCCGTGCAGGCGAATTCCGCCGGCACCCTCCTCCACCGCCACCGCCGCCGCGGCGAACTCCTCGCCAAGCAAGGCCGTCGCGCGCTGCGCCAGGCTGGTCGCGGGCAATTGCCAGATGCGGCGCCCGTTGTGCTGCAGGCCGAAACTCACGTCGGCGCGGCTCAGGGCCATGCGGCGGAAGGTTTCCTCGCAGTGGCCGTACTCGGTGGCCTCGGTCTTGAGGAACTTGCGCCGCGCCGGGGTGTTGAAATAGAGGTCCTGCATCTCCGCCACGGTCCCGGCTTCCAGCGCCGCCGGCTGCAGGCCGGAAATATCCCCGCCCGCCGCTTCCATGCGCCAAGCATGGCGTTCGCCGCGCTTGCGGCTGGTCAGCGCCAGGCGCGACACGGCGGCGATGCTGGCCAACGCCTCGCCGCGAAAGCCCAGGCTGCGCACGCTTTCCAGGTCGTCCAGCGAAGCGATCTTGCTGGTGGCGTGGCGCGACAAGGCCAGCTGCAGCTGGTCGCGGTCGATGCCGGCGCCGTTGTCCGCGACGCGCAAGGACTTCACCCCGCCCTGCTGCAATTGCACGGAGATTTCGCCGCTACCGGCGTCGAGGCTGTTTTCCAGCAGCTCCTTGAGCGCGGAAGCCGGACGCTCGACCACCTCGCCGGCGGCGATCTGGTTGATGAGGAGGTCGGAAAGGAGATGGATGGAAGACATGAGGCCGATATTATCGCACAGGCTGGGCTCGCTATTTTACCTTGCCGTGCGCCTGCGGCGCCGGGTCGCGCAAGGCCAGCTCCGGCAGGGAGAATGGCGCCAGACGCTCGAGAAAATCCAGCAGTTCCAGCGCTGGCGAATTGAGGAAAAAGCGTGCCATGGGAAACTCGAGCCACAGCCGGTCGGCGTAAACATACAGCTCGTAGGGGTTGTCGCCGACCCCGTCGTGATCGCGGTCGAAGCCCTCGTAATCGTCCCAGTAATTGCCGAACCAGTCGTTGGCCAGGGGGTTTCCGCCCGGCGTCAGCATGGCCTGGATGAGGTTGTTCTCGAAGCGATTGCGATGGATCGTGTGCCCGCCTTTCTCGCCGTAAAAATTGATGCCGATGATGTTGTGGGCGATATGGTTGCCATACAGGGTGATGCGATTGATGGGGTCGGAGGGTGAATCGGCCATGACCGCAGTGCTGCAATGCGCTATGTCGTTGCCGTCCACCAGCCCGCTGCTGCTCTCCTTGAACACCACGCCGGCGCCCCCGCCGTCCTGCACATGCATGATGCTGTTGCGCCGCACCGTCACGCCCTCGGAGTTGATGATGACCACGCCGGTGGCGGTATGGCTGATGGTGTTTCCCTGCACCAGGTTGCGCGGCGAAAAAATGAATTGCACGGCGTAGCGGCCATCGCGGATGGTGTTGGCGATAATGCGGTTATGCGGAGAATTGGCCAGGATCAGGTCGCGCACATGGGCGATATCGTTGCCCTCGATCACGTTCCACCGGCTGTACCACAGGCGCACCGCGTCGCCCCGTCCGGCCACTTCGGCATCGCGCGAGCGGATGCGGTTGGCGCTCAGGCGGTTGTCGTTGGACTGTTTGAAAAACACGCCGAACAGCACGTCCTCGAGCGTGTTGTGCTCGATCAGATTGGCATCCCCCTGCACCAGGATGGCCGCGTCGATCTGGTCATGAGAGTCGCCCGAGCCCACGATGCGCATGCCGCGCACCACCGCGCCGCTGGTCTGGAGCGTCAGCACCGTGCCCTTGCCGCCGCCGTCCAGGGTGACCTTGCCGCCACCGTCCAGCACTATCGGACGGTTGATCAGCGCCGGCCCGGCGTACACGCCGGGCGGCGGGCGCAGGGTGCCGCCTGTCGGCGTAGCATCGATCAGCGGCTGCAAGCCGGGCGCGGCCAGCGCCGGCAAGGAAAGAGCCAGAAGCCACATGCCGCGCGCGATAGCCAGGATTTCACCCCTCATATCACAACGCCGGCGGCAACACGGCTAACGAGAAACCGGGGAGAATATGGACGGAAAACATAAGGGTTTAATTCTCCCACAAAACACCGCCGGCACCGAACGTCTCTTGATTCTGGTTTTTCCTAAAAACCTCAGTTCGATAACCACGGAGGGCACGGAGAACACGGAGAAAGGCAGTTTACGGCCTTTAGCAAACTCACCCAACTGGTAAATACCAAGGATTGTGAATCCATTGTTTTTACTCCGTGCTCTCCGTGAACTCCGTGGTTAACTGATTTTTATAGGTTTATGATTCATCATCATGAAACACGATTCAGCGGCAGGCACTCCCACCATCCTGTTCGGCGCGTTCGACCGCCACAATTTCGGCGACCTGCTGTTTCCGCATATCGCCGCGGCCTTGCTGACAGATAAAACCCTGATCTTTACCGGCCTGGCTGAGCGGGACTTGCGCAGTCAAGGCGGACATCAGGTCCGGGCACTGGCTCAAGTGGCCGCAGCATGGGGTGAGCGGCCGCTGAACGTCATCCACGTGGGCGGCGAGATCCTGAGCTGCGATGCCTGGCAGGCGGCGGTCATGCTGCTGCCACCCGAACAGGCCCAATGCATCATCGCCCGCCTCGACAGCCACCCGCGAGAAAGGCTGGAGTGGGCGCGCGAACAGCTCGGCATCTCCGACCTGGCGCCCTATGCCCTGTCGCGGCAACTGTTTCCCCGGGCGGCCAAGGTCCTATACAACGCAGCAGGCGGCGTCGATCTGGCGCAGCGCGCCCCGGCGCTGCGCCATGAAGTATTGGCCAAGCTGAAGGCGGCGGATGCCGTGAGCGTGCGCGACGAACTGACGCTGGCGCAGCTTTCCGCAGCGGGCGTCACCGCCAGCCTGGTGCCCGACCCTGCAGTGATGGTGACCGAACTGTTCGGCGCAAAAATTCGCCTTCAGGCCCGGCAAGACGCTACCGCCGGGATCTTGGACGCATTCCCCCAGGGCTATATCGCGGTGCAGTTCAGCGCCGACTTCGGCGACGATGCCACCCTGGCGGAAATCGCCGCCCAGCTTGACCGCGCTACCCTTTCCAGCGGCTGCGGCGTGGTTTTTTTCCGCGCCGGCGCCGCGCCGTGGCATGACGATGCGGCCTGCTACCAGCGCGTCGCGATGCGCATGCGCGCAGCGGCGAAGATTTTCTCTTCCCTCGACCTGTGGGACATCTGCGCGCTGATCGCCCACGCCCGCGCCTATTGCGGCAGCAGCCTGCACGGCCGGATCGTTGCCACCGCCTTCGCCCTGCCGCGCGTCAGCCTGCTGCATCCCGAGCAAGAGGGCACGGCGAGCAAGCAGGCCGCCTATGTGCAGACCTGGGAATCCGCTGACGCGCCGCAAGTGGTCGGCGTAGCGGGGATCGAGCGGGGAATCGTTGAGGCGCTGGGGCAGGACAAACCATCGCTCGCCGCAACAGCAAAGCGCCTGAGCCGGCTATACCGGGAAGGTTTCGAGGAACTTCGAAGCAAGCTTGTGTGAGCGGAGTGCCCCGGTAGGAGCGAGCTTGCTCGCGAATGGCGTCAATCGCGAGCAAGCTCGCTCCTACCAAACCGCCAGCCAATCGCGAGCTCGCTCCTACAGCCATATCGCATCCCAGTGGGGGTAGTCTCCCAGGTGTCTCACCAGCCCGGCCCGCAAGGGGTTGGCTGCAATATAGCGAGCCACCTCGCGAAGGTCTTCGTCGCGCCGCAGCGCGTGGTCATAGTAACCCGGTTGCCAAAATTGGCCTTTGGTTCCGCGCAGCCGGTTGATATGGATGGCACTACGCGACTTGACCCGTTGCAGGGTCCGCGCCAAATCGTGGGAGCCCAGTTCGATCAGCCAGTGAAGGTGGTCGGGCATGACAACCCAGGCCAGCGTGTTTGCCCATCCCTCATCCTGCATGGCGCGCAACTCGGCCACCAGGCAACGTGCGGCGCGGAAGTCCTCGAAAATCGCCGAACGCTGGAACGTGGTAGCAGTGACATGATAAATACGCCCGGCTTCGGAAAAACGGCCTTTACGCAAAGCTCGCTGTCCGGGTGTAAGAGAAGAGTTGGTCATGACAAAATTATCCCGTGCTGACCTGTAGGAGCGAGCTTGCTCGCGATCGAGATTATTCGCGAGCAAGCTCGCTCCTACAGGCTCCTCGGCTTGATCACCGCTTCATGATAGCGGAAGGCGTCGTGCATGTTCTCGCGCAACTGGTCGTCCTCCCACGGCTTGGTGAGGAATTTATAGACCGCGCCGGCGTTGATCAGGCGGGTGATCGATTCCAGGTCTGTGTATCCCGACAGCACGATGCGCACCGTGTCGGGGTAGAGTTCCTTGACCCGTGCGATGAACTCGGTACCGCTCATTTCCGGCATGCGCTGGTCGGTAACGACCACCTGCACCGGGTTGGTGGCCAGCAGGTCCAGCCCCTCGCGGCCGCTGCCGGCGGTCAGGATGCGGTACCCGCTGCGGCGCAGCGAACGCCTGAGGGCGGCGAGAATATTGGCGTCGTCGTCGACGAACAGCACGGTTCTCTCGCCGGACACCTTGTCAGAAACGGGTATGGATTTCCCTGTCCGCAACAGGTCGGCGAATTCGCCCGCCGGGAGCGGCTTGCTGAAGTAATACCCCTGCATTTCATCGCAATGATTCATGCTCAGATAGCCAAGCTGGGTCTCGGTTTCCACGCCCTCGGCCACCACCCGCAGTTGCAGGCGGTGGGCCAGGGCAATGGTGGAGACGGCGATGGCCGCGGCGGTGGGCTCGGTCACGATATCGCGCACGAAGGACTGGTCGATCTTCAGCGTGTCGATGGGGAAACGGCTCAGGTAGGCGAGACTGGAATAGCCGGTGCCGAAGTCGTCGAGCGAGAGCGTCACGCCGATTGCTTTCAGATTCTGCAGTTGCGCCACTGCTTCGTCGGGCCGCTCCATGAGCATGCTCTCGGTCAGCTCCAGGTCCAGGTACTTCGCCGCCACGCCGTGCTTTTCCAGCGCTCGCGTCACGACGCTTTCCAGGTCGCCGGCAAAGAACTGCCGGGCCGAGACGTTGACCGACATGCAGATATCACCCAGACCCTCGTCGGACCACGCCCGGATCTGGCGACAAGCGTCGTCGATCACCCAGGCGCCGATCGGGATGATGAGCCCGGTTCTCTCGGCCGCCGCAATGAACATCAGCGGGAACACCAGGCCGTGGTCATTGCGCTGCCAGCGCAGCAGGGCTTCTGCGCCGCACACCTGCCCGGTGCGCAAGTCGACCTTGGGCTGGTAGTGGAGCACCAGTTCGCCCCGCTCCTCGGCGCTTCTTAGTGCGCTTTCCAGTTCCACCCGGGAGAGGGTGTCCGCGTTCATGTTACCGGTGTAGAAACAGAACTGGCTGCGCCCGTTCCCCTTGGCCTGATACAGCGCCGTATCGGCATTGCGCACGAGTTCGGTGGCAGTCGTCCCGTCACTGGGGAACAGGCTGATGCCGATGCTCCCGCCGAGGTAGACTTCGCGCCCGGCTTCGAGCCTGAACGGCTTGGCCAGCAGGCTCACCACGTCCTGCGCCAAAACCGCCGCATCCTGGGGATCGGCCAGGTGTTCCAGCAGCAGGCCGAACTCGTCTCCACCCAACCGTGCCATGGTTTCATCCTCGTGCAGCCGTTGCCGCACGCGTTTAGCCACCAGCTGCAGCAGAGCGTCCCCGGCCGGATGGCCCAGGCTGTCGTTGATGTCCTTGAAGCCGTCGAGATCGAGCAGCAGCACCGCCACCCGGCGCCCGAACTGGGCCGCGCCCTGCAGCGCGTGCTCCAGGCGCGACTGGAACAGCAGCCGGTTCGGCAGATCGGTGAGGGGGTCGTAGTGGACGAGGTGCGCCAGGTTCTCCTCTGAGCGCCTGAGCTGGCTGATGTCTGTGGAAACGCCAACGTAATGAGTGACCGTCCCGCTATCGTCGCGCACCGCGCTGATGGTGAGCCATTCCGGGTAGATTTCCCCATTCTTGCGGCGGTTCCAGATCTCCCCTTGCCAATAGCCGTTTTCGTGCACGCCGGCCCACATGGCCTGATAAAAGGCACGGTCATGCCGGCCGGAGCGGAGAATGCTGGGCTTCTGGCCCAGCACTTCTTCGTCGCTGTAACCCGTGATCTCGTGATAAGCGCGGTTGACCGCCACGATGTTGGCGTCCGGGTCGGTGATGACCACCCCGTCGCGCGTGCTTTCGAACACCATGGCGGACTGGCGCAGCTTGTCCTCGACCTGCTTGCGCGCCGAAATGTCCTGCTTGACGGCGATGAAGTGGCGAATCGCCCCGGTGTCGTCCGGCACCGGGGTGATGGTCATTTCCTCGTGGTACAGGCTGCCGTCCTTGCGCCGGTTGACCATTTCACCGTGCCAGACCCTGCCCGCCAGTATGGTCTGCCACAGGGACCGGTAAAACGCCGGTTCTTGCCGGCCCGACCTGGTGAGATCCTTGGGGTTCCTGCCGATGATTTCTTCCATGAGATAACCGGTCAGCGCCAGGAATGCCGGATTGGCCCACTGCACCACGGCATCGGTATCGGTGATCACGATGGCATTGGCGGCGGCTTCCAGCGCCGCGCTCTGCAAGCGCAGCTGGGCCTCGGCCCGCTTGCGCTCGGTGATATCGACCTGTACCCCATCCCACACGATATCCCCATCCTGCAGCACCTCGGGCATGGCTTCGGCCTTCATCCAGCGAACCTCGCCGCCCACCACCATGCGCCCCTCCCAGTGGTAAGGCTGCACGTCGTGCCGGGCATTTTCCACACTCGCGAAAAAGCCGGGCAGGTCGTCCGGGTGGATGCGTTCGAAGACTGCGCCGGCGTCGGCCAGCGCAGTTTTCATTTCCACGCCGTTCATTTCGCAGAAGCGCGGGCTGACATATTCGAAGCGCTGCCCTCCGTCACGCGGCATGCGCAGGCGGTAAACGCCCACCGGGATATGCGCCGCCAGTTCGTCGTACCTGCGCTTGCTCTTTTGCAGAGCCACCTGCTCGCGCGCCAGCTCCACCTGGTGACGTGCTTTTTCCAGGGTGGCTGGCAGCTCGAACAGGTAGCTGGCATGTTTGGTCAGGTAATCCGACACCCCGAGGTGCAGCGCCTGGGCCGCCACTTCCTCGTTGCCCTGTCCGGTAACCAGTACGATGGGCAGGTCCAGGCCGCGTTCGATGCGCAGTATCTTGGTCAGTTCGAGAGCATCCAGCTGGGGCAGGCGGTAATCGAGCAGCAATACGTCGCAGCTCTGGGGTTCGGCGGCGCTGCTGGGCAGGCGGCTTAGCGCCTCGGCTGCGTGCTCTACCACCTCGAGGTGAATGTGTGGCGCGTGCACCGCGAAATGGCGCCGGGTCAGATCGATGTCGAAGACGTTGTGCTCGACATACATTACCCGCAGGGGGCTGGCCTTGCGCGCAGCCGCGATGCGGAAGCGCGCCAGCGCCGAAGTCAGCGTCTGCGGCAGGCGCTCCAGGTAATCGCCGTGCTTGATCAGGTAGTCGTCCGCGCCGGCCTTGAGCGCGGCCATCGCCGCCTCCTGATCCCCGGAACCGGTCAGGATCACCACCGCCAGGGACAGGCCGCGCTCGCGAATTTCATACAGCAACTCCAGTCCGCTACCGTCGGGCACGCCCAGGTCGGACAATACCAGGTCGAAATCCTCCGGTCGCTTCAGGGCTTCGCGCGCAGCAGCCAACGTCGGCGCGACTCGCACGACATCGGACGGCGCGCAGTGCGCCAAGGCACGTAGCGCGAGATCGGCATCGACGGGGCTGTCTTCGAGGTAAAGAACTCTCATTAATGCCGACTCCGAGTCAACAACGGGGAGGCTGGTTGATCGCACACCAGTAGAGCTCGATCTGCGCCACCAAATCCATGAACTTGTCGAAATCCACAGGTTTGACAATGTAGGAATTGGCGCCGAGCTGGTATGCAGCCTTCACGTCCCGCGCCTCCCTGGACGAGGTCAGCACCACCACCGGGATGGCTTGCAGATCGGGATGTTCCTTGATCTGGCGCAACACCGCCAGGCCATCCTCGCGCGGCAGCTTGAGGTCGAGCAGGACGACCACCGGCCAGGGCTCGCCTGCTTCCCAGCGGGGAATCCAGGCCAGCGCCTCCTCACCGTCGCGTGCCACGTTCACCGGGTTGGATAGCTTGTGCCTGGCAAAGGCACGCAGCGTCAGGTCAAGGTCAACCGGGTTGTCCTCCACCAGAAGGATGGGCCGGCAAACGGCATCGAAACTCATTTGGGTAATTCCAGATAGAAGGTCGCGCCCTGCCCCGGCGCGCTTTCGGCCCACGCCCGGCCGTCCATGCGCTGCATCGCCTTGCGCACGATGGCCAGCCCGACGCCGGTGCCGGGGTAATCTTCGGCGCGCTGCAAACGCTGGAATATTTCAAAAATGCGGTCGTGAAACTTCATGTCGAAGCCTATGCCATTATCCTTGACCCAGAGAATACACCGATCGTCCTCAGTACGACCGCCGATCTCGATACAGGGTTCCGCCGCGTCGCGCGTGAACTTGAGCGCGTTATCGAGCAGGTTGCGCAGCACCATGGCCAGGCCGTCACGATCCGCCCTGACGGCCTCGTCTGGAATATCCACCGTGACCGCCGCCCCGCGTTCGCGGATTTCCCCCTCCCGCTCCGCAACCACCGTCCGCGCCAGTTCACCGGGAAGAATCCTTACGGGCTCCATGGCCCGGCGTTCAAGCCGCGAATAGGCCAGCAAGTCGTCGATCAGCCCACTCATCTGCTGTGCGCCCTGGCGCACGTTGGCCAGAAACAGCCGCCCTTCCTCGTCCAGCTGCGCCGCGTGATCGTGAAGCAGCAGACGGCTGTAGCCGTCGATGCCGCGCAATGGCGCCTTGAGGTCGTGCGACACGGAATAGGTGAAGGACTCCAGTTCCTTGTTGAGCGCTTCCAGCTGCGCGGTGCGTTCCACCACCCGCTGCTCCAGTTCGGCGTTGAGCTGACGGATTTTTTCCTCGGCGCGCTTGCTTTCGGTGATGTCCTGCACCGTGGCGACCATCAGCTCCACCGTGCCATCGGTGCTACGCACGGCACGGCCATCCAGTCTGGCATCGATGACCGTGCCGTCCTTGCGGATGAAGCGCTTTTCCAGCTGGAAACCGTCGATCTCGCCCGCGAGCATGCGTTCGAACTGGGTTATGTTTGCCGCAAGATCGTCGGGATGGGTCAGCTCCGACCAGGTCAGGCCCTGGAGTTCATCGCGCGAATAGCCCAGCATCTCGCACAGGCAGTCGTTGACATGCAGAAAATGCTTGCTGGGCGGAGAAGTAATAGACATGCCGATGAAGGGCAGATCGTAAAAAAGCTTGATCTGCTGGTCCTTTTCCGCCGCCTGGGCCGCCAGTTCCAGGCCATGGGTGCGCAGTTGCTGGCGCCACAGCATCAGCACCGCCGCCGCCACGGCACCGACGGCGACCAGCGCTACCAGGCTGATGGCAAGCCCCAGCTTGTTGAGCGGCGCCAGCATTTCGCTGCGGTCCACTTTCGCCACCAGGAACCAGGACGTGCCATTTACCGGACGCACCGCCGCAAGCACGGGGACGCCACGGTAATCAATGCCTTCCAGGGTTTGCGCCTGGCCGGAACTGATGGCCATGGCAGCAGGCAGGCCGGCGCTGTCGAGCGGAAGGCGGTAGGAAAACGCGGTGATTTTGCGGTGGCGCAGATCGTTGAGAAACAGGACGGAATCGCCGTCGCGGCGCGCCAGCACGGTCTCGGCACTGGGGCTGGACGTCGGCCAGCTCTGCACCAGGGGAAAGAGGAAGCCCTCGACCGGCGCGCGCAGCACCACCGCGCCTATCCGCCGCTGCACGCCCGCATCGGAAAGGATGAGGGGCACGACATAATCGAGGCGCACGCCACCGAGCCGGTCCCGGTACAGCTCGCTCACCTGCACTTTCCCGGTCTGCAGGGCTTCCGGCAACAGTTTGGTGCGCGTCAGGTCCAGCGTGTCGGGCCGCGCATCGCCTGCCAGCATGCGGTGCCCCTGCGTGTCCAGGAGCTCGATGTCGTAGTGCTCCACGCGCCGCAGCGTATCCAGGCGGTTCCTGAAGTTCTTGCCGGCGTTGGCGTCGCCGGTAAGCCGCCAGCGCTCGACGTGCTCGATGAAAGACGTGCTCTCGGCGAGCACCTCGGCATCGGCCCACCGCTCGCCCAGCCAGGCTTCGATCTGCCCTGTCTTCATTTCGGCAATGGCGGCCAGATCGGCTTGCGCGGCTGCCTGAATGCGCGGCGCCTGCATCCGTACAACGCCATATGCGACCGATATCACGATCAGCGCCAAGCCAAGGAATACGCCGACCAGATAGCGCACCTTGGGTGCGGGGCGGGGCGATGCCTCGAAGCCGGCGCTCCTGCCCCGCAGCAGCAAATAGAGCAGCAAGGCGGTCACAACGACAAAAAGTATGCCCTTAGCCTGGCTGATCCAGATCAGCAGGTCGGGATCGTTGATTGTGGGATTCAGTAAATGGTCTGAAGCGAGTATCCACAGCGAGGCGAAAACCAGATACAGCAACGCGACGCGCACCGCATTGACAGTTGAAGGGCTGCTGGTGCCTTTTGCTGAGGTCATGGCGCGGCTGTGGAGGGAAAAATTGAAAAGTTATTCTACCCTGATGCAAAGCGATGACAAGACGAAGTCAAGGCAATAAAAGAGTTCCTGCACTAGTGTACTGTTTCACGCTAAACGGCGCTTTCAGCGAGACCCTGAGCGGTCATATGCAAGACGCGCGTGCGCCGGAATAGTCACTCTATTCCAAGTACGCGCAACGCCGCAGATGACCGCTCAGGGTCTCGCCCGAAGGGAGCCCATCCCAAAGCGCCCTGACTGCGTTGTGGCGCTTGGCAAGGGAACGACCATTGCCGGCGCGCCACGCCTTGCCATGTCACTTTTGGGTGGGCTCTGAAAGTGCCGTTTAGCGTGAAACAGTACACTAGCTGACATGGAGCAAAGCGGAAACACAGCCATTCCGTCACTGGCGCGGATCTGCCGTGGCAATGATGCAGCCGATATTTAAAGCCGGGGCTTGCAAGGAGCGTCAGAAAAATGAAAGGTCAATCAGGCATAATAGGTAAAAATTGCCAAGACCCTGGTGGCAGGAGAATACCGACATGCCAATTGAAACGACCAGCGACCACCCGACCAGCCAGGAAACCCTGCTCCAGCTCTTGCAGAAGCACAAGCTGGTCAGCGACATGCTGCACAAGCAGGACATGCCGCGCCATGAGCTGGTCGAGTCGCTGGTGCGCAAGCAGAACCTGGTGCAACTGCACCAGACGCTGGGAAAGATAGACCCGGTAGAGATCGCTCACCTGCTGGAAGACCTGCCGCCGGAAGACCAGTTGTTCATCTGGGACCAGGTGGCCGAGGAGAGAAAGGAAGCGGTGCTGCGGGAGATGACGCCCGACGTGTTGCAGGCGCTGGGACACCGCGAATTCAAGAAGGAGCGTTCCGGCATCAAGGCCTTCGAGCTGAACGAGGGGCGCCTGCGCGAAATCGCCATCAATACGCGGGAAGGACTGGTCGAGTCCAAACCGATCTGGGTCGACCTGGTCGATCCCTCTTTCGAGGAACGCATCTGGGTGGGTGACTTTTTCGGCATCGACTTGCCCGACCCGGACCGCCTGGGCGACCTGGAATCGAGCGCCCGCTTCTACGTGGAAGAAAACGGCGAAATCCACCTGCACTCGGATTTCCTGCTCGACCGCGAAGACATCTCGCGCAACGTGGGCGTGGCCTTCATCCTCTACAAGGACATCCTGTTCTCGGTGCGCAAGGAAGAGCTGCCGGTGTTCCGCCTGCAGCGCCTGCGCGCGCTGTCGCAACCCAACTACGTGACCGATGCGCGCGACGTGCTGCTGGATCTTTACGCCGCTGACGCGGAATATTCCGCCGAGGCGCTGGAAGACGTGTATCGCGGCCTGGAAACGGTGGGCAAGCAAGTGCTCAGCAAGCAGATGAGCGACGAAGACGCGGCCGCCATGCTGACGGCGATCGCCCACGAAGAGGATCTCAACGGGCTGATCCGCCGCAACGTGCTGGACACGCGCCGCGCCGTGTCGTTCCTGATGCGCAGCCGCTTCCTGGTCAAGCAGCAGCTGGACGATGCCCAGCAAATCCTGCGCGACATCGAGTCGCTCGACGGACACACCACCTTCCTGTTCGGCAAGATCAACTTCCTGATGGACGCCACGGTCGGTTTCATCAACATCAACCAGAACAAGGTGATCAAGCAGCTCACCGTGCTCAGCGTGGTGTTCATGCCGCTCAACGTGATCGCCGGTATCGGCGGCATGTCGGAATTCTCCATGATGACGCAGGGCATCCCCTGGCCGATTTCCTACGGCGCCTTCACCATCGGCATGGGCATCGTCGCCTGGATCACCTTCCTGCTGCTGCGCTTCTTCGAGAACCGCAAGTTGCGGCAGGCTTCGTCAGCGAGCGACAAGGCGCAGGAATGAGTTGACGCGGCCGCTTCGCACGCTTTCTGAAATCCGCAATGAAACTCGCATCGACCGATGCGATACCCTCTATCGCACAGGCGCAAATCGCAACGAAGCTACTCTCTATCTTTTATTAATTCAGCAAATCAAGTAGTGACAAATGCGGTAAACCACGTAGATACAGCTACGTTGCAGGGCCAATAGAATCTCGAAACGATCATAGATTTCTTTTCGAGGCGCCAATGTTACCTCCCCGACTCATGCGCCAATACCTGATCGTCGGATTACTGGCGGTATGTTCCGGTGCCGGCCAGGTGTCCCGCGCCATGGCCGACGTGGTATGTTCCAGTGCCGGCCAGGTGTCCCGCCCCATGGCCGACGATGAGCACGCACATCACGCGCATGGCGGCGACCTGATGCTATTCCCGGCCATCCTGGGCACTCACCTCAACAAAACCGTCAGCGGGCAAGTACAGAACAAACTGCAGCCTGAAGTCGACATTTTCTACAGTACCGATCACGAGCGCCTGCGCTTTCTGGCCGAGTACCTGGTGCGTGACGATGAACATGAAATGGAACGCCTGCAGCTCGGCTGGCTGCTTCACCCTACGGCCACCCTATGGCTTGGACGCTTCCACAGCCCACTGGGGTTCTGGAACAGCGAGCATCATCACGGTGCCTACCTGCAAACCACCATCAGTCGCCCGAGCATTCTCGCTTTCGAGGACGAGGGCGGCGTTCTGCCGACCCACATATTCGGCGCGTTAGCGGAAGGGTCCGTCGAAGCGGAAGCCGGCGACTTCAACTATGCCTTCGGGGCTGGACGCGGACCGACGCTGGAAGGAACGCTGGAACCGGTGGATATTCTCGACCCGCGCAGCGACGGGAAGCTGACGTTCAGCGGCCGCCTGAGCTATCGCATGCTGGGTGGTGACAGCGAGTTCGGCGCCTATGCCGGCCATTCCCGCATTCCCTTGCGCGGCGCTGGCGGCCTGGATGAGGCCAGTCAATTGGCAGTGGGCGCTTTCTATAATTTCGAAGCTGAACGCCTGCGCATCCTCGCTGAACTGTTTCGCGTAAGGAATAGCCTGGATGGGCCGGGCATCTCCAGCCGGACGGCCTTTTCCGCGCTCTATCTGCAGTCCGAATACAAGGTTTCCCAGGCATGGACGGCTTTCGGACGCCTTGAGGCGACAGGCAACAACCGCAACGACCCCTACCTGAATATTTATCCCACGTTCGTCACTTCCCGCATGATCGTCGGTTCGCGCTTCGACCCGGCTCGAAACCAGGCGTTGAAATTCGAGCTTTCGCGCAATGAAAGACAGGACAGCGTGCATTTCAGCCAGATCAGCCTGCAGTGGAGCATGATCTATCCATGAAGCGCCTGCTTCTGATCATTTTCATGTGCCTGATGTGGCCCGGCTTCCTGTCCGCCAATGCGGCGGGTGCACGGCTCGTAATAGTGACCAGCGCCCAATCGCCAATTCACCAGATGACACCCGATGAGGCGCGCAAGCTGTACCTGGGCATGCCCATGGTGGTCGACGGCAAGCTGATCCATCCGCTGCGCAACAATAGCGACGCGACCATGCAGGAAATGTTCATGCAGAAAGTCATGTTCATGTCCACCCAGGCATATGAGCGTCAGATTCTTTCCCGCGTGTTCCGGACAGGCGGAAACCGCCCGCCGGTTTATACCGAAATGCCCGAGTTGCTCAAGGCGCTGGAAAGCGACCACAATGCCGTGACGTATTTGCCGCGCGACACCGCGATCTCAACAGTTGGCGTCAGGATCATTCTGGAGCCATGAACATGGCACATACGATCCGACAGTTCGCAAGCAGCTACTCAGGACGAATGCTCCTGGGAACGCTGTTCATCCATGCACTGCTCATCCCGATCCTGTTCGTGGGCATTCTGCACCTGGCGGAAAAAGACTATCAGGCGCAGTTCGTCAACCACGCCCGGGCGCAATCCTACCTGCTCGCCACGCTCATGGACCAGACCGGCGACCCGACCGCAATTTCCCGGATCGCCGACGACCTGGTCATGAGCGGGCAAGTGGCTTATGCGGGCTACATTTCCCCCTCCGGCAAAACTTATCTTTCGAGCTACAACCAGACGGAACAATTCAGGGAAGACTTCTTTTTCGGCGGGCACGACGACCACATTTACTTCATCAACATTCCGTCCCACCACGCCGAAGGCGGCATGCTGCATGTCGGTTTCGATGAAGCTCCGACGGAAGAACACATCAGAACTTCCTACATGCTGGGAATTGGCCTGGCGCTCGGCTATATCGTTTTGACGGCGCTGTTCATCGGCTTTTTCGGTCACCGGATGACCAAGTCAATACGCCAGTTGCGGGATGTCAGCCGCAAGATCGCGAGTGGCCAGACCGGCGAGCGGATATCCGTGGACAGTGGTGTCACGGAAGTTTTCAGTCTGGCCAAAGACCTTGAGGCCATGCGCAAGGAACTGGTCCAGCGCGGCGATGAAATCGCCTTGCGCGAGGCGCGCCAGAGAGCAGTGCTCGAAACGGCAGCCGAAGGCATCATCATCGTCGACCCGCAAGGCCGGATAGAAAGCTTCAACAAGGCCGCGGAGGTGATTTTCTGCTATTCGATCGATGAAATAATCCATAAGCCTTTCACCAGCCTTCTGACGCCGGAAGACGCAGAAAAATTTCTCGCCCCATCGGGTGAACCGCTTATAGGTGTTGGTACCGAACTCCGCGGTTTACGCAATTGCGGCGAGGCATTTCATCTCACCCTTTCAGTGAGCGAGGCGAATGCGGCCGGCTCGCGCTGCTTTACCATTCTGGTCCAGGACAACAGCGAACGGCACGCCTTCGAGGCAAAACTCACTCACCTGGCGACGCATGATGCCCTGACCGGCCTCCCCAACCGCGCACTTTTTAACGACCGGCTGGCGCAAGTACTGGCGCATGCGTCGCGGGACGACCATACCGTGGCCATCCTGTTCCTCGACCTGGACCGCTTCAAGCACATCAACGATACGCTCGGCCACAACATCGGCGACCAGTTGCTGCAAGCCGTATCCGATCTCCTGAAAAACTGTCTGCGCGGCGAGGATACCCTCGCGCGCCTTGGCGGCGACGAGTTCACGCTGATACTGCCGCATCTCGGCAACACCGATGGGGCTGCCACCGTTGCACAAAACATCCTCAGCGTACTGGAACAACCATTCTCGATTGCCGGGCAGGAACTGTTCATCTCAGGCAGCATCGGCATCGCCTACTATCCCCACGACGGCAGCGAAGCTAGCGAGCTGGTGAAAAACGCCGATACCGCCATGTATGCCGCCAAGAGCCTGGGGGGCAACAACTTCCAGTTCTATTCGCAGCACATGAATGCCATGGCGTCCGCACGCTTTGAAATGGAAAAAATGCTGCGTCATGCGCTGGAGCGCAACGAACTGCAACTCCATTACCAACCGCAGGTGAACTCTCGCAGCCAGCGCATCGTCGGTGTCGAGGCGCTGCTGCGCTGGCACCAACCGGACTTGGGATGGGTATCGCCATCCGACTTTATTCCCCTTGCCGAGGAAACAGGCCTGATCATTCCGATCAGCGACTGGGTGCTGCGCACCGCATGCGCCCAGTGCAAAGACTGGCTGGGCAAGGGATATGACCTGACGGTAGCGGTCAACCTGTGCGCCCGCCAATTCACGCAATCCGACTTGCTGCTCCAGATCAGCGACATCCTGAAGCAAACGGAGCTGGATCCAAAGTACCTGGAGCTGGAATTGACGGAAAGCATGGTGATGCAGCAGGGCGAGGAAACCATCGCCATACTGCACCAGCTGAAGGGATTGGGGTTGCGGCTTTCGCTGGACGATTTCGGTACCGGCTATTCGTCGCTGAGTTATCTCAGGCGTTTCCCCATCGACACGCTGAAAATCGACCGCTCATTCATTCAGGACATCAGCAGCGACCCGGACGACGGGGTTCTGGCATCGGCCATTATCGCCATGGCGCACAGCCTGAAAATGGACGTCATCGGCGAAGGCGTCGAAACTGCGGAACAGGTGGGGTATCTCCACGCACACCGCTGCGACACTTTCCAGGGTTTTTATTTCAGCAAGCCTCTGTCGGGCGAGGCCATGACCGAGTTGCTGCATACAGAACCGGCGGCGCAACAGCAAGCCGGCGACTGGATGCCCCTGATGGCCGGTGCGCAAGTCAGCTGACACTCTCTCACCTATGCCATCCGAATCAAAATAGTTGATTTTCCGTGGGCGCTGCGTCAGCATGCGGCTATTTGCGCAAGGCGCCTCCATGCAAGCCATTCAGAATTTGATCGACAACGTCGAGAAGGTCATCGTCGGAAAACGGCCGGTGATCGAGCTGGCCGTGGTCTCCCTGTTGTGCCGCGGGCACGTGTTGCTGGAAGACGTGCCCGGCACCGGCAAGACCATGCTGGCCCGCGCCCTGGCGCGCTCGGTGGCGGTCGACATGAAGCGCCTGCAGTGCACGCCCGACCTGCTGCCCTCCGACATCACCGGCGTGCCGATCTACAACCAGAAGACCGGCGACTTCGAATTCCGCCCCGGCCCGGTGTT